>JBDSPG010000078.1:0-6120 GCA_039912685.1 Longimicrobiales bacterium
AGGACACGCGGACTGGTGAGAAAGAGCAGGCCGATTGCGCCGGCGAGCGAGAGTCCGATAAGCGAAGCGGAATGCACGGCGTGTACGGCGCGTTCCGGTTTTCCAGCGCCGAGGTTTTGACCGACGACGGCCGCGGTAGCGCCCATGATTCCGACGGATGCGAACGTGATGAACGAGAAGAGCTGCGAGTACCCGATTGCATACGCCGCCTGCGCTTCGGCGCTCTGCTCGAGCGATCCGACGAAGCGCAGCAGAAGCACGCCGCCGACGTTCATGGCGACACCCTGCACGCCTGTGGGCAGGCCGAATCGGAAAAGCGCCCTGATAATGCCCCAGTCAGGTCTGTAGGATGTGAGCTCGCGGAAGCTTATCACCCACTTGTCGCCCCACAGCTTGTAGAACGCGTAGCCGCTGACGCAAAAGCCGGCGAGCACGGTTCCCATCGCGGACCCCTTTGTCCCCATGGCGGGGATCGGACCGACTCCGGCAATAAATGCGATGTTGAACGCGATGTTCAAGACAGTCAGCGTAATACCCAGTCGCAATGGCGTTCTCGCATCACCCGCGGAACGCAGCGCGCCGCCCAACATGAAGAATACGAGCATGCCGAAGCTGAATACGAACATGATGCGGAGATATGGAAGCGCTTCCGCACGGACCTCCGGCGCAGCGTGCACGAGGCTGAGCAGTGACGGAGCGAGGAAGTAGCCGATCGGCGCGAGCACGCCGATCGAGAGCGCGGCTGCTGTGAGAAACGCCTGGAATACAGTGCCGTTCACCTTGTCATCATCGCCCGCACCAACGAAACGCGCGACAAGAATGCCCATGCCGGTGAATAGCGATGAAATGAATACCACGACGACGAGGAAGATCTGCCAGGACACACCGATCGCCGCGTTGCCTGCGTGACCGATCATGTTGCCGACCAGCACGTGATCAACAATGCCCTGCGCACCGCCGATCATGTTCTGCAGCATGGTGGGCCAGGCGAGCTTCCAGACAGCGGTCCGGATGGGTCCTTCGACGATCGATCGATCGAAACGGGAGACGCGATTCACTTCGGTTTGATCACAGAGCTGGAGTGCTCGTCACAGATCGTCCACGAGGATGCCGATCGTGATCGCACCGATCACGGTCCCACCGCTCCGAATGGGCAGCGAAATCTGGGCAAGGTGCTCACCACTGCTGGCATCGAGTTCGGATGGGCCAATGAACGTCCCACCCGTTCCGCTCTTGTAGGACTTGATGAACTTGTCCTCGTCACCCTGCCAGTAGTCCGATGTCTTCTCGGATGCGCAGACGAGCGCGCCCTGATTGTCCATCACGAACGTTTCGCTGTAGATGCTCTTCTGCGCCATTAGCTGGCGCACCCGGTCGGCGCATGCGCCCGTCGTCATCTGCCGCACGCGCGCCGTATCGCGACCCGCCACCCACTCCGTGTCGCGACGCTGAATCTCCGTCAGCGTGAGGTTTTGCGCGTTCTGCGTAGCGACAGCACTCACGAGGGTGGGATCGATACCCCATGAAAGCAGGACCGCGGCCTCGGCCTCCAGATCCTTCCGCTCGTCATCCGCGGGGCTGGAACAGCCGGCCAAAAGGATAATCAGGACGGCAACGCCCGGCGCTTTCATAACTGGCTTCCTTGGCTTTAAGGTTTGTCGAGGCACAAACGTACACTGCGTCCGGGCGGCGCGAAACGGTCTGCGGGTGTCGCTGCGATTCCGTGCAACCCGACACCCCGCGGCGTCCCTCTTGACATCCGGATGGTCGATGTATTAGTGTGCTAGTCAACCAATACACCATGGTGGTGACATGCTCGAACTCGATTCAGCCGACAGTCGGCCGTTGTACAGTCAGATCATGGACGAGATCCGGCGGAACGTCGTTCTCGGCGTGTGGGCGGCGGACGAGCCGTTGCCGTCGGTGCGCCAGATGGCGAGCGAGCTCCGTGTGAATCCGAACACGGTCCAGCAGGCGTATCGCGAGCTGGAGCGCGAGGGGGTTGTGTATGTGCTGCGCGGCCAGGGGACGTTCGTTTCGGTCGGAGCGGGCCGTTCGCAGCGAGCGCCCTTGCTGCGTGCATTCGCACAGCGGATCGCGCGCGAGGCATATCGCAGCGGCTTTACCACGTCGGATCTGATGGAAGCCCTGCAGGAACTGGGGCCGGAAGAAACGTTCGACCGGGAGGATGCAACATGAATGTGGGAATCGACACGGGTGTGGAACTACCGACGCGTCTGACTGGGACTGCGTTCGCCGTGCGGACGGAGAGTTTGACGAAGCAGTTCGGCGCGCGCACGGCAGTGAGTGACGTGACGCTGACGGTGCCGGAGGGGTCGGTGTATGTGCTGGTCGGACCGAATGGCGCCGGCAAGACGACGACGTTCCGCATGATCCTCGGCATGCTGCGTCCTACGGAAGGCCATGTCGATGTGATGGGTGTGCGCGCGGGTCCGGGCGGCGAATGTCGTGCGCATGTCGGCTATGTGCCCGAGGGCCGGTCGGTACCGTACCCATGGATTCGCGTGAATGATCTGCTCGCGCATCACGCTCGCTACTATCCCACGTGGGATGCGCAGTATGCCGCGCACCTTGTGGACGCGCTCGATCTTCGGCTGAAGGACAAATACGGCAGGCTGTCGAAGGGTGAAGCACGCCGCGTGGAGCTGGTGATGGCGCTTGCACATCGTCCGCCGCTGCTTTTGCTCGACGAGCCAACGGATGGGCTGGATCCGGTGATCCGCGCGACGGTGCTGAGCCTCCTTGCCGAGCATATGACGGAATCCCCGACGACGATGCTGATTGCGACGCATCTCATCTACGAGATGGAGCGTTTCGCGGATCATATTGGTGTGATGCGAAGTGGTCGTCTGATGGCGCAGATGCATCGCGACGACATACAGGTACGGCTGCGGCGTTATCTGCTCGATGTGCCGGATGCGTGGAGTGCACCGGTACTGCCGATCGCACTCGTGAAGGAGAATGGCACGCCGCGCGAGCGACAGTGGACGATCTGGGGTGATGAAGCGCACGTGCGCGGGCAGCTGACCGCCGCGGGCGCGCATGTACGCAGCGTGTCGGCACTCACACTCGATGAAGCCGCGCTCGCGCTGCTCAGCACAAAGGAGAGAGTATGAAGTTCATGGATGCCGTTCGCGCGCAAGTTAAACTCGCCGTGCATGCACGCACCGCATACTTCCTTCTGGCGTTGTGTACGATGCCGTGGATTTTTATGGTATTGGTTCTCGACCTGTCAGGCATACCGGACGGCCGATCCGGCTTCGACCCCGCATTGTTGTTCAGCCCGGTCGCGGGATTGATGTGCGTCGTGTTCGGCACGTTGTGGGGCGTGATGGCGTGGCGTGATGAGCCTCCGCGCATGCGCTTCTATCACTGGAGCCTGCCCGTTGACACGTCACAGCACGACCTCGCCCGCATCGCCGCGTACCTGATCTGGCTCGTCCTGGGCCTGTCCGCGTACATCCTGATCGGCATCTTGACGCTGGCGATGCATGGTGTGCCGCTGCGCCTGGGTGCCGTGGGTGTGCTGCCCTTCGTCGCAATGTACCTGAGCGGATTTACCGGGTTCGGCATTGGTGCGGCGTTCTCGACTGCGTTTGATCGGCCTGCGGAATATCTGATCGGCTCGTTCATTCTGGTGTGGCTGACGGCGCTGATGGCGGGAATCTACCGGTTTGAAACCATCCTGCGCGTACTCGGGGCAGTGATCGGCCCGAAGTCGAACCATGGACTGATCAATGCGGTGGCGGTGGGTGGAGTAATCGCGCAATATCGGTACGACGGCATTACCTCCGCGTCCGCACCTGTGACTGCACCGATTGCGCTGTGGCTCGCGATCTCGCTGGCGAGTGTCATCGCGGCTTCGTACTACAACAGAGGCCGGGCGCGCTGAACGCACCCGGCCTCCGTGAAGCTGCGCTCGAAGCGCTGTGTGAGTCGACGGCCGTAGCCCGCTACTGCATCGCAACGAGCGTCGTTGCGCGTGATCCGCGTGTACACAACTGGTGCGCATGCCGTTCCGCCAGCATCTCGCATTATTCACGGGCGGCCTGTACACTGATTCATTCCGACCCTGAAGCACGGCCCGACCACACATCAATCACAAGTCCATCAGCGAGGTCTAGACTCATGAGAGCGATGTTTCGCAGTGTTCTGGCAGCGACGGTTCTGATTGCGGCAACGGGTGCAGGCTCGCAGGTGCGTGCGCAGGCGGCGCCGGCAAGCGCGGCCGAGGGTGAGCGGCTGGAGCGCCAGATGTGGGCGTACCTGAAGGCGAACGACCAGGCGAACCTGATGAAGCGGATGGCGCCATACTTCCAGTCCGCGCACTCCGACGGAACACGGGATCGGGCGGGCGAGTTGGCGCTGATCAAGACGCTGAAGCCGAGTGACTATACGCTTTCGCGTTTCAAGGTCAGCACGGCCGCGGACATCATGGTCGTGTCCTACTGGATCTCGGTGCGTGAGACGATCGCCGGCAAGACGACGTCATCGAAGCCTGCGATGCGACAGAGCGTGTGGCGGAAGAACGCCGCCGGCTGGCAGTGGATCGCCCACTCCAATCTCGTTCCGATCTCCTGAGCATGTTAACGGGCTTCCCGGATAATACGGGCGATCGTCGCCGAGTCGGCATTCAGTAACCCCACCTTCGGCAATCTCCAAAGCAACGTCGCCCACGCTGTGTCCTGCGCGAAGGCTTTGCGGAAGTGCGGGATGGATTCGTCAACGCGCTTCTTGTCGGCGAGCGTGACTGCAAGCCAGTACGACAGCTCGCCGTTCACAACATTGTCGGGAAGAATTGCACCGGCCGCTGCATAGGCAGTAACGGCGGAGTCGACCTGGTTGCGCGTCACGAAGTTGTCTCCATCCGTCGCATGACGGTACGCCCGTGCAACGCGAACGAGCCGTCGCAGTTCGACAAGAGGTGCAGAGCTGTCCTCCACGCGCAGGTCGAAGATGCGGTCCCACGGCGGGAGTGAGCGGTCACCGCTCACAATGATCAACGCCGCCGACTGCTGACCGCGGATATCGCCGCCCTCCTTCTGCGCCGCGTCGAGCGCCGCGAGCAGGCGCTCCGCGAGGTCACCTTTTGTCGTCTCGTACGCACGCGCCATTGCGCCCCACACGGTGTTCTTCGCCATGAGGTTCGCCTGCACCGCGTACGCCTTACCGACGTGGCCGCCGGCCTCCGGGATGTCGCGGGAGCCCGTGTAATTAGCTACGCGCCCCGTCGCATCGATCATTGCCAGCTGACGCACCGCTGAATCAGGATCGGCCGCCATCAACGCTCGTAGCGCCATGGGCCCCGACATCCCGGTCCGCATCAGCGCGAGCCCGCGCGGGCCGTAGGATGGGTCGATGAAAGATTGCGTGGCGACGGCACCGACACCGGGCTCGGCCCAGCTGACCACACTGCCCACTGAGAACCAGTGGGACTGCACAGCAACGCCGATCTGCCCGGTCGCGGAGTCTACGGCCACGATGGAATACGTGTGCATCGGCCGCGGCGGCACCTTCTGCTGCGCGTGGCCTTCGCACGGCGCTGCGGCGAGTGCAATGAGAGTGACGAGCGAGGAAATATGGGACGGTCGAGCGGCCATGGTCCACGATCCTTCCGGGTGCGGTGACAGTGCTCGTATATGACCACCACCGGCCCGGTCCGGCAAGCATCCGGTTGCCCCCGCGGCCTCGCGCGCGGCCACTGCCTGACGCATTTTGAACTCTACCTTCACACGACACGGACCGCTGCTGGAGCATGCTCAATGATTTCGCGACGCACTTTTCTCGGAGCTTCCACCGTCGGATTTGCGACGGCGGCCGTCCATGGCGCTGATGCCCTCCTTGCCGAAACACCGGAAGCTTTGAGCCGGTTTGGCGCGCCGGGCTCTCCGGACGCGCTGCAGGATCCGCTGCCACCTTCAATCGAGCGGCTGACATCACAGCGCTCGCGTGCAACGCCGATCACCGCAGCCGAGCGTGCGAATCGGATCGAGCGCGCGCGCTCTCTCATGCGCGCAAACAAGCTCGACGCGCTGCTGCTCACGGGCGGAACGTCGACGGTGTACTTCACGGGCATCAACTGGTGGGTAAGCGAACGGC
>JBDSPG010000098.1:0-2975 GCA_039912685.1 Longimicrobiales bacterium
GGGCGCGCTGATGATCACCTATCCGTCCACGCATGGCGTATTCGAGGGCGGCGTGATCGAGATCTGCCGGATCGTGCACGAGCATGGCGGGCAGGTGTACATGGACGGCGCCAACATGAACGCGATGGTGGGGCTGTGCCGGCCGGGCGATTTCGGCGCCGACGTTTGTCACCTGAACTTGCACAAGACGTTCTGCATTCCCCACGGCGGCGGTGGTCCCGGCATGGGTCCCATCGGAGTCGCGAAGCATCTTGCGGAGTTTCTGCCAGGCCATCCGGTTGTGTCGCCGCACGGCTCGCGCAACGGAGCCGTATCGGCCGCGCCGTGGGGGAGCGCCAGCATTCTGCCGATCTCGCTGGCGTACATCCAGATGATGGGCGGGGACGGGCTGACGCATGCGACCAAGATCGCCATCCTCAACGCCAACTACATCGCGCGCAAACTGGAGCCGCACTACCCCGTGCTGTACAGGGCCGTCAACGGGACCGTCGCGCACGAGTGCATTCTGGACACGCGCGTAGCGAAGGGCGCGTCGGGGGTTGAGGTGGAGGACATCGCCAAGCGGCTCATGGATTACGGCTTCCACGCGCCGACCGTGTCATTCCCGGTGGCGGGGACGCTGATGATCGAGCCGACGGAGAGCGAGTCGCTGGCGGAGCTGGACCGGTTCTGCGACGCCATGATCTCGATCCGTGAGGAGATCCGCGAGATCGAGATCGGGACGGCGGACAAGCAGGACAACGTTTTGAAGAATGCGCCGCACACGCTGGAGCGGGTGACCGCTACCGCGTGGACGCACGGCTATACGCGCGAGCAGGCCGCGTTTCCGGCGGAGTGGATTCGCGGAAGGAAGTTCTGGCCGGCGGTGGCGCGGGTTGAGAGTGCGTACGGCGATCGGAACCTGGTGTGTTCGTGCCTGCCGACGGATGCGTATGCGGAGGCGCAGCCGACCGGGTGAAGGAGAGGCAGATGGCTAGGCATCCCAACGTAATCCGCAGACTATAGTGAGCATGTTTCCGCTGATATCACAACCAGTCCTGTCGCTCCTCGCTTCGCTCACCCTGGCCGTGGGCATTGGGCCGGACACGCTCGAGGCCGTCGACCTCTATGGCCTGCGCACGCTCGCGGAGGCAGTGGTACGCGCGACCGTCGGGCTCGCCGCGGGCGATCCGGTTCCAGACTCGCTCGAACGTATCAGGCAGCGGCTGCTTGACCTCCCCGAAGTCGCGGCCGTCGATGTGTCCATCGTTTGCTGCGGCGAGATGGGCGGATCGATTCTGTACGTGGGAATACGGGAAGAGGGGATGGCACCGATCGCTTTCCGTGCCGCTCCAGCCGGCGCAATAAGATTGCGGGACGCGATCGTCGAACTCGGCGCACGGTTCGAGGGAGCCTTACTCGCGGCGGTTCGGCGCGGAGCAACGGGGGAGGACGACTCGCAAGGGTACGCCCTCTCTTCCGATTCCGTGGTGCGCTCGGTTCAGAAAGCGTTCCTCGAGGTCGCGCGGACAGATTTCGACACGCTCGTCGCGGTCGTGCGGAGCTCGTCAGACGCCGCGCACCGCGCGCTTGCCGCACAGGTCCTGGCGTACGGTGCGGAGAGGCAGGCGGTTGTGCGCGCTCTCGTCCATGCCGTTGGTGATCCGTCCGAGAGCGTGCGAAACAACGCCGCCCGCGCCCTCGCTCTGGTGGCGGGATGGGCGAGCAAGAACCCGCAGGCAGGACTGTCCATCCCAACGGAGCCCTTCGTCGATTTCCTGAACTCTGTATCCTGGACGGACCGGAACAAGGGCGTATTGGTGCTCATTCCTCTCACCGCTGAGCGTGACTCGACAGTATTGGCCGAGCTTCGCAAGCGTGCCCTACCGTCGCTGGTGGAGATGGGGAGGTGGTCGAATCCGGGCCACGCCTTGGGGCCGTACATTCTCCTTGCGCGACTTGGCGGCGTCGAGGACGGTGAAGCGTTCCGGGCGTGGCAGGCCGGAGAACGCGAGACAATCATCACACGCGCGCTGGAGGCGAGCCCATGACCGGAAACACGCCGCTGCCAGGGCTACGTCGCGACTTGCCTCAGCCAGGATCCGCGAAGTAAGACGGCGCACATCGAGATGGGAATGTTCAGGGCGATTCGAGTAGAGTAGGGGAATCGCCGATTCCTGTCGTTGGCCCATTCAGCAAATTCTTTGCATGAAACACCTCTCCCGCAAAGCGCGCGAAGAAGTCGTACTCGGCATTGCCTCATTTTCGGACGTATCTCAGTGCTTTAGCCAGCCGCCACCTGCGACGCGACGGTGGACGCGGTGTCGAGGCACTTCGAGAAGGTTTTCGCGTCGGGCGCGCGGCTCATACGGTTTCTGGGGGACGCAGCCGTCGGCTGCGAGGGCTGGTTGTCGGAGGAGGAGTTCGACAAACTCGAGGCGACGGTGAGCGAGGAGCCGGTGATCGCCCACACGCGGCCTGCGCCTCGGCCCAGCTCCGCGCAGCGCTCGCGACCGCACCGTGCCGAAACCCGGCGTCGCACCCAGCTCGCAAGAAATTCAAGGATAATTACGGCCGCGATTCACAGCGTTACTGCTTCTGGCGAACGGCTACCTCGGCTTTCCCATTTGCCAGAGCCCGAACGAGCAGGCCGTCCCGCGTGATGTACACCCCGCGCACTGCGACCGAATCAACGGTGGCCGAAAGCGTCAGGGCATCGCCGATCGTTCGGTTCAACCCCGCGAGCAAGAGCTCCCGGCCGCGTTCCAGCGCCGGGTCCACCGCAATCTGCGCCCTGGATCGAAACACGTCGCGAAGGTCGTCCGAGCGCAGCCAGACGTACGCGTTGACGAGCCTGCTGTCGATCTGCAGGTCGTAGTCCAGATCCGGTACCGATACCTCCTTCTTTCGCGGATCGTATGTCGGTACTCCCGTGAATCGCAGTGAGCCGGCTGCATCTCCGTCAAAATCCACCTCCAGCGCGAGACGGCCCCGCG
>JBDSPG010000137.1:0-11610 GCA_039912685.1 Longimicrobiales bacterium
ACTCGTTGTTCGTGCCGTACGTGATGTCCGCGTTGTATGCGGCACGACGCGCGGGTGTGCCCGGTTCATGCAGATCGATGCAGTCCACACTCAACCCGAGGTAACGGTAGACCGTGCCCATCCATTCGCTGTCGCGCTGCGCCAGGTACGTGTTCACCGTAACCAGGTGCGCGCCGCGGCCGGCCAGTGCATTCAGATACAGCGGCATAGTTGCAACGAGTGTCTTGCCTTCACCCGTTCCCATTTCGGCGACGCGCCCGTTGTGCAGCGCAATACCACCGATCAACTGCACATCGTACGGCACCATGTCCCACGTCATCGGCTGGCCGGTCACCGTAATGTCAGAGCCCGACAGGCGACGGCAGGCCTCCTTCACTGTCGCGAACGCTTCGGGGAGCAGCTCGTCGAGCGTGTCCGTGATCTCCGCCTTCAATGAATCTTCTGCCTCGCGAACCTGCGCTGACAGCGATTCACGTTCCGACGGCTCCTCCGTCTTGCGCTTCTGCGCGCGAAGATCTTCAAGCTCGTCACGCAGCTCATGCGTGCGCTCCTCGATCAGCGCGCGGAACTTCACGGTCTGACCCTGCAGTTCAGCATCCGACAGACGGCTCAGCTCTTCCACCACCTCGTTGATGTCATCAACGATCGGTCGAAGTTTCTTCGTCTCGCGGTCGTGACGGTTTCCGAAGATTCCCGACAGTAAGGCTTTTATCATCGACAGTAGGCTCTTCATCATTGCATTGGCTTCATATACTCTGCTTCCCGAACCGGTGCAGTACCCCGGGCGGCCTCACCCGTTTCGCATTGCACCCGATTTCAGCGCGCAGAATACAACCCTTCTTTCAGCAACAGCTTTTCGACGGCGTCCGGTACGAGGAAGCGCACCGATTGTCCGGCAGCCATCCGTCGCCTGATATCCGTCGAAGAAACATCGATGCGTGTAACACTAACCCATTGCGCGCGAAACACTTCCATGTCCGCAGCGGCAATTTCTGCGGTGTCCCCTCGGCGGAGAACTGCGATCCTGGACAGGGCCGCCACGCGCGCCGGTTCACGCCACGTATGGAATTCGCGGTACTGATCGGCACCCAGGAGAAGGAAGAGCTCGGCCCCAGGATAACGGGTGCTCAGCTCCTCGAGAGTGTCCACACTGTAGGACGGCCCAGGGCGCGTCAGCTCCAGTGTTTCGATCGCGAACCTGACGTCGCCTGAAATTGCTGCCTCGAGCATGCGCAGACGCAGCGGTGCGGGGGTGATGACGTGATCCCGCTTGTGCGGTGGTGCGCCGGCAGGAATGAAGAGGACGCGGTCGAGGCCCAGTTCCTCACAGGCATCCTGGGCTACGATGAGGTGACCGATGTGCGGGGGATCGAAGGTTCCGCCGTATATGCCGAGTTTCACCGCCGGCCGACCGAATCCGGCTTCGGCTTGGGCGTCACCGATTCAGGGTAGTCCTTGAGGAGCCTCGCGCGGGTCGCGGCTTCCTCAGTGTCATATCCCAGGATCTTGTACGCATCGACCATGCGATTGAGTGCGCGTGGCGCGTATGCTGAAATTGGATACGTTTTGGCGACGAGCTCGTAATACATGATCGCGGGATCATACGCTTTGCGACGGAAATAATAGTCGCCCGTCCAGTACAGCTTGTGCGCGAGCTTGTCGGTCATTTCTGCGAGGATCGCCGTTGCGCGCGGTACAAACTCGCTGGCCGGAAAATACGAAAGCAGCACCTGGCAATGATCGACCGCGCCCTGCGTGTATTCCTGATCCAGCTCGATGTCGGGCGACAGGCGCTGGTACGATTCGCACACCTTGAACTGAGCGTCATCCGCAAACGGGCCAGCTGGAAAATCGCTCGAGAGACGTGCAAACTCCGTCGCCGCAGTGATGTATTCCTTCGCGCCGAAACGCGCCTCACTCAAATGGTATCGTGCCTCCTGATACCGCGAGTCGGTTGGAAATTCCAGTGTGAACCGCTCGAAGAGTCGCGTCGCCTCGGTCCATTTCCCCGCTGCAAGCCCATCCATCGCCTGCTGCCAGAGTGCGTTCGGTTCGACTTTTTTTACAGTCGATCCACCGGCGCATGCGCTGAGCGCGATCACGACTGCCAGCAGCATACGGAGTGTAGCGTGTCGTTTGGTCATTCCATCTCTCGTGATAGGTCCGGTATTGGTACCCGGTCCCGTGGTGTCGGGTTCTCCGGCTCGGCCCATTGTCAGCGACCGAACCGAAGCTCGTCTATGCGACGCCGGGCTCGGTCGGCCAGTTGCCCAGTCCCGGTTCGATTGTGATCCAACGATCGGATATACGATTCCAGGGCCTCATCACGACGCCCCTGCCCCAGCAGCAACTCGCCGCGGTGGAACCAGACCTCTTCCAGGACGTTCTGGGGCACCCCCAGCTCCGTCACCGTCTTCATGTGCGCCAGCGCCCTCGCCGTGTCTCCGGACTGCACCGCTTTTCGCGCGAGATTCCACGCACAGCTCCCCACGTGCCACCGTGCCTGATCTGCCTTCTCGCCGTCATTCGTGCGGGCGCGGAATGCGTTGAACATCGTGATCGCATCCGCGCAGTTACCGCGCGTCTCGTGCAACGTAGCAATTTCGAACAGCAATCCGGCGACGGAATCCGGCGGTGCGGCCCCGAGTGCGCGCTCGTAGTACTCGAGAGCCTTCGTCGAGTCGCCGGTACTCGTGTAGTAGCGGCCAAGCCCGGCGGCGAGATCCGATACCGGCAGACCCGGCCGCAGGACGACAGCTGCCTCCACGGCACCCGCCAGGCCGTACCTGTCCGACCGCGCCTGCGCCTGCTTCGCGAGCGTCAGATAGTCAAAGATCGCCTGGTCTGTATAATTCGGCGACCGCTTGAGGAGCTCGCCGTAATACTGCTGAGCCCTCTGGAACTCGCCGCTCACCGCATAGGCGTGTGCGACCCTCGCGAGAAGCTCGTCCGAGCCCTGGTTTCGCTGATATCCGAGCCGGTATTCGGCGAGGGCTTCCGCGTAGCTGGAGTCCGCCCACAACCGGTCCCCCCGCGCCATTGCCGTTTCCGGGTCGCCGCACGCACCCAGTGCCCAGGCGAGACCCATACCCAGGGACAGGACTGCCGGAGCCGGGCGTTTTCGGGTATGCCTCACAGAGGCGCGACCGAGCCGAGCATGGCAAGGTACGCCCGCACCTGTGGGTTGTCCGGATCCTGGCTCGCCGTCAGCTCCCACTCGCGGCGCGCCCGGTCCCGATGACCCAGGCGGAAATACGCCAGACCGAGATTCATTCTCGCGCCCTGGAAACGCGGATTGGATTCGAGCACTGCGCGCAGTTCAGACGCCGCATGCTCCGTCTGACCCAGCTCGAGCAACGCCTGCGCCAGTTTGTTGCGGATATCGTGGAAACGTGGTCGCAGCTGTAGCGCCCGCCGGAACTGGTCGGCCGCGAGTCCGAATGCGCCGGTACCGAAATAAAGGTCGCCCAGTCCTGCGTGCGCATTGGCGAGTCGCGCGGTCACCGCAGCCGGGAATTCGCCCGATACTTCCTGCTCGAAATGACCGGCGAGATCGAACGCATGCCGTGCCTCGTCGAAGCGGCCCAGCTCGTTCAGCGTCAGCGCCCGGTTGATATGCGCTTCGACGTATGCGGGGTTCGCGGCCAGTGCGTAATCGAACTGCTCCAGCGCGCCCTCCGCATTCCCGAGGAAGCTCTGGCACAGCCCGGCGAAATGGCGGATGTCGGCGAAATTCGGATGCTGCTCAGCAATTGACAGGAATTGCTCGAGCGCAGCCGCATACTCCCGCCGGTCGAACGCCTGGCGGGCCTGTTGTCTGATCTGCGCTACCTGGGCATCCATGGCGCGAAAAGTACCGCTGCCGCTCTGTTCACGCCAAGCGGTTCAGCTGACGGAAGCCGAGGGTAGCAGCCGGACGGGCGGCCGTCCGATGCTGAAGTAATTGAAGCCCTGTGCATGCATGCGCCCCGGCTCGAAGAGATTGCGGCCATCGATGATGGTCGGCGTCTTCAGCAGTGCCCGCACCCGACCGAAATCAGGCACGCGATACTGGCGCCATTCGGTGATGATCATCAGCGCATCGGCGTTCTCGAGGGCGTCGTAATTGTGCTCGTAGTACTTCACCCGATCACCGAACACGGACTGCGCAACTTCGATGGCAACGGGATCGTGCACCTGCACGGACGCACCGCGTGCGAGCAGGCCCTCGATGATGACGATCGAAGGGGCTTCGCGCATGTCATCCGTATCCGGCTTGAAGCTCAGGCCCCATACGCCGATGGTACGGCCCTTGAGATCGGAGCCAAGCTCACGATCGCTCAGCTCCAGCACGATATGCTTCTGACTTTCGTTCAAACCCTCCACGGCGCGCAGGATGCCGTTATCGATTCCCTTCTCCTCCATCGTGCGCAACAGCGCCTTCACATCCTTCGGGAAACAGCTTCCTCCGTAGCCGCAACCAGCGAACAGGAACGAGTTGCCGATACGTTCATCCGAACCAACACCCTGACGCACGAGATTCACGTCGGCGCCGACTGCGTCGCACAGGCGCGCAATCATGTTCATGAACGAGATGCGAGTCGCGAGCATCGCGTTCGCGGCATACTTCGTGATTTCCGCGGACGGCACATCCATGAACAGCACCGGCTTCCCAGTGCGCAGGAATGGCGCATACAGGTCACTCAATATCTGCTTCGCGTAGTCGCTGTCGACACCGATCACGACGCGGTCGGGTTTCATGAAGTCCTCCACCGCGGCGCCTTCCTTGAGGAACTCGGGGTTGGAGCAGACGTGCACCGGATGTTGTGTGTTCGCTTCGATGACGGCGCGCACGCGCGCGGCCGTGCCGACAGGCACTGTGCTCTTCGTCACTACGACCTTCTCGTCTTCCATCGAGCGGCCGATCGTTTCCGCGACAGCGAGCACGTGCTGCAGATCCGCGCTGCCATCCTCACCCGGCGGGGTGCCTACAGCAATGAAGATCACACGCGAGCGGCGCACTGCGTCGGCCACATCGGTCGAGAAGGTCAGTCTGCCATCGCTCAGGCTGCGCTCGACCAGATCCTCGAGACCTGGTTCGTAAATCGGAATCTCGCCGTGATTCAGACGCGCGATCTTGTCCGCATCGATGTCCGCGCAGATGACTTCATTTCCCGTCTCCGCGAATCCGGCGCCGGCTACAAGGCCCACGTATCCCGTTCCAATGACTGCGACCTTCATGCTGCTTTCCCGATTCTGGAAAGAGGTGTTATTTCGCGCCCGCGAGTATACCCGTTCATACCCCGCTGCGGTAGTTGTCCGCCCTTGCCGCCCACCGGAACGGCGCCTAAACTCCTGCCATGAGAATACTCATCACGGGCGCCGCCGGATTTCTGGCATCTCACCTCTGCGATCGCTTCCTTGCGGAGGGTCATGAAGTCATCGGTCTCGATAATTTCCTGACCGGTTCCGCCGACAACATTGCACACCTGTTCGGCAACCCAGGATTCGAGTTCGTGCAGCACGATGTGACGAACTTCATCTTCGTGAAGGGCGCCCTGGACGGCGTTCTTCACTTCGCCAGCCCGGCCAGTCCTGTCGACTACCTCGAACTCCCGATCCAGACGCTCAAGGTCGGCAGTCTGGGGACGCACAAGACGGTCGGCCTCGCCAAGGAAAAGCGCGCCCGCTATCTCCTCGCTTCGACATCCGAAGTGTATGGCGATCCGCAGGTGCATCCGCAGCCCGAAACTTACTGGGGCCATGTAAACCCCGTCGGTCCGCGAGGCGTCTATGACGAGGCCAAGCGCTTCGCTGAAGCAATGGTCATGGCCTACCAGCGCTTCCACGGTGTCGATACACGCATTGTTCGCATCTTCAATACGTACGGCACACGCATGCGTCCCAATGATGGACGCGTTGTCTCCAACTTCATCGTACAGGCGCTGCGCAACGAGCCCCTCTCGGTGTATGGCGATGGATCACAGACGCGCTCGTTCACGTATGTGTCCGACGAAGTCGAAGGTATCTATCGCCTGTTCATGTCGGACTACACCACGCCCATGAATATCGGCAACCCCAACGAGTTCACGGTACGCCAGCTGGCCGAGCAGGTCATCGAGCTAACAGGCAGCAGCTCCACAATCGCGCAACAGCCGCTACCCGTGGATGATCCGAAAGTGCGACGTCCGGATATCACGGTCGCGCGTCGCGAGCTCGGTTGGGAGCCACGCTACGGCCTGCGTGACGGTCTCATGGAGACCATTCCCTACTTCCAGCAACTGGTTACGCACCACAACGCGGAATCGCGTTCCTTCGCCGACGGATCGAAGAGCTCCTAGCGCAGGACCGCTTTCAACAACCGCGTGTCGATGTCGATCTCCATGCCCCGGCCGATCGCTTCCAGACCGACAAGCACGCGCTTGCGGCTGCGGCGCTCCACGACGAATCCATGCACGCCGGCAAACGGACCCTCCGTGACCTCGACGCGTTCGCCCTCCTCGAAGTATGGCACACTCTCCACAGCTTCTTCAGTGTTAGCCAAGGCGATTGCGAACTTGCGCACATTCGCGATGTCTTCGTCGCGGATCGGCACTGGCTGACCCTTGACGCGCACGATCGTCGACACGCCCGGAATGCTCAGCACACGGTGAATTTCGGACAATGCAAATCGGCCGAACACATAGCTCGGGAACAGCGGAAAACTCACCAGCTTCTTGCGGTCCTTCCACTGGCTCTCGCGCTGCACCAGCGGCAGGAAGCTCTCGACGCCGTGCACCTCCAACGTTCCCGCCACTCGCTTCTCATGACGCGCACGTGTGTAGCACGCATACCAGCGCGGGATGTGCTGCGCGTCGTTCGCGGCTTCAGCGGAATTATCCGGCAGGCGCTGTCGCTCAGGCATTGATGGCCTTCCGAACGTGGCGCTCGAGGGCGCCGCCGCGGCTCGCGCCGCTCAGCCCGACGACATTGTCGGAGTGGTGCTCGCGCATCGCATTCCTTGTGTCCACGACCGGAATCGGCAGACCGATCAGCCTCGCGTAATTCACGTTGGAATGATCCGTAGCGATCAGCACGCAGTCCGCCTTGCGTAGCTCCTCGTCGCTGAACTCCACACTCTCCAGCACGACGCCGTCCTCCATCACCTGCGGGACGAACGGGTCATGATACACGACGTCGGCACCCTTCTCCGCCAGCAGCTTGATGATGTCGAGCGCAGGGCTCTCCCGTACGTCATTGATGTCGCGCTTGTATGCCACACCGAGCATCAGGATCCTGCTGCCGTTGAGCGCCTTCCGCGATAGGTTCAACGCGTCACGCACCTTCTCCACGACGAAATGCGGCATCTCGCTGTTCACTTCACCCGCCAGCTCGATCATACGCGTCTTGTAATTGAGCGTCTTCATCTTCCAGGCGAGATAGTGCGGATCGAGCGGAATGCAGTGTCCGCCGATGCCGGGTCCCGGCATGAACTTCATGAACCCGAACGGTTTCGTCGCGGCCGCGTCGATCACCTCGAAGACATCCACGTTCAGCCTGTCGGATGCCTGCGCCATCTCGTTCACGAGCGCGATGTTCACCGCGCGGAACGTGTTCTCGAGCAGCTTTGTAAGCTCCGCTGCCTCCGTGGATGACACCGGTACGACATGACTCATCACGCGGCTGTACATGGCGACGCCGGCCTCCAGACATTTGTCCGTGATGCCGCCGATCACCTTCGGCGTGTTGCGCACACCCCAGTGTTGGTTGCCGGGATCGACACGTTCGGGACTGAAGCACAGGAAATAATCATGACCGACTTCGAGACCGGTTGCGGCGAGGCGCGGCAGCATGAGGTCGCGCGTCGTGCCCGGGTACGTCGTCGATTCCAGGATAATCAGCTGGCCTCGACGCAGCGTCGCTGCGACCGCTTCCGCCGATGCGACAACGTAGCTCACATCCGGGTCGCGCGTCTTCGAGAGCGGTGTCGGTACACAGATCGCAATTACATCTGCTTCACCCAGTCGCGACGGATCTTTCGTTGCGGAGATGAGGCCGCTCTCGACGAGCGGCGCCAGCACCTCCGAATGCACATCCTTGATATGCGATGTGCCGCAGTTGATGCCGTCGACCGCCCGCTCCGATACGTCATAGCCGAGCACGCGGAATCCGGCATTCGCCATCTCCACCGCGAGCGGCAGCCCGACGTAGCCGAGCCCGATAATGCCGCAGGTCGCACTGCCGTCCGCGATGCGCGACAGCAGGTTCGATCCGCCTTGATCCTTGTTCATTATTCTCCCGTCATTCTCTGTTCGTCATGTGCCCGTGCAGCGCATCGACGAGCGCCTTAATAGTATGCGTCGCTGGCTGCACGTGCACCGGCAGGCCGTATGACCGCACGCGCTCCCCTGTCGTGCGCCCGATGACTCCGATCACGATCGGCACTGCAACGCCTACCAGCGCAACAAACGCGTCAACCGCGGATGGCGCGAAAAATAATACGGCATCCATGTGACCGGCTTCGATGTCCCGCTTCAGGCGCGCCGCTCCGAGACCGTGCGGGATTGTCCGGTACGCCACGACATCCGTCACCACGGCGCCCGCGGCCCGCAGCGCCTCCGCAAGCCCCATGTTCGCGGCCTCCGCGCGCGGCCAGAAACAGCGCGCTCCGCGCACCCCCCCTGCCGCAGCCATCTCTGCGCCCAGCACGGCGGCGAGCTCCGCAGCCAGCGAGGCACCGTCGTAGGACGACGGCACCAGTGCGACCTGCAGACCCGCTCGTGCCGCGGCGTTCGCGGTCGCCGGCCCGACGCATGCGGCCTTCAGGCCCGCCGGCCAGCCGCCAACTGCGCGACGCGCGCCCGCCAAGGACCGTACAGCCTCCGCGGACGTCAACACCACCCAGTCGTAGCTGTGAAGATCCTGCGCAGCCTCAGTGACCGCTTCCGCTTCAACCTCGAAGCGCAGCAGGCTGCGCTGCGCTGCGATGAATCCCGCGTCCCGCAACAGGTGGCACGTGCGGCCCGTGCGTTCACGCGGCCGCGTTACCGCAACTCTCATCACGACTGCTTCACCAAGTCGGATTTATTCCCAAAAGAGAAAGCCCGGCACCACTTGGATGCCGGGCTTTACTGCGCGTGCGCTCATCGGGATGAAGCCTACGCCTTCGTTACCTTGCCGGCCGACAGGCAACGCGTGCATACACGCACGCGCTGATTGCCTGTCTCTGTCACAATCTTCACCCGACGCAGGTTCGGAAGCCACCGGCGAAGGGTTTTGTTATTCGCATGACTGACGTTCTTGCCGAACGTTGTCCGCTTGTCGCACACGTAGCAAACGCGGGCCATGGGGTACTCCTAGTCTACCAGCTCGATGATCGCCAAGTCGGCCCCGTCACCCTTGCGGTGCCCAAGTTTTAACACGCGTGTGTAACCGCCCGGACGTCCCGCATAACGCGGTCCGATTTCCGAAAACAGCTTCGTCAACGCGTCTTCGTCGTAGATCGCTGCCGCGCACAGACGGCGGGCATGCAGATCGCCACGTTTTGCGCGTGTGATCAGCGGCTCTGCGAACATGCGCAGTTCCTTTGCCTTCTCTGTCGTCGTCTCGATGCGGCCGTGCAGGAACAGCGATGTCGCCATATTGCGCATCAACGCTTTCCGGTGTTCAGCCGTACGATTGAGCTTGCGGCCCTTCTGATTGTGATTCATTGCCTTACTCCTGCTCGTCCGGCTTCGCAGCGCCCGCTTCGCGGCTTACTTCCGCCGAACCGTCCCGCTCGACCAGATACAGATCGCCTGCTTCACCCTCTTCGAGCTTCATTCCGAAATGGAGGTTGTGCTCGTTAAGGAACTGGCGAATCTCCTCCAGTGACTTGATACCGAAGTTCTCGATATTCAGCATCTGCTCTTCCGAGCGCTGCACGAGATCTCCGAGCGTGATGATGTTTTCCTTCTTCAGTGAATTTACCGAGCGAACCGAAAGCTCCGCGAGCTCATCGATCGGACGGCGGAACAGGTCGCGCAGTGCGGTCGGGACCTTGACGGCGCCCGGCATGTTCGACTGACCCTCCGCGCCACCCGCGAAACGAAGCAGGTACTCGAGATGCTTGCGCGCGAGTGCTGCTGCATACGCAACCGCCTGCTCCGGCTGAACCGATCCGTTCGTCTCCACCAGTAGTGACAGACGATCGTAGTCCGTACGCTGACCGACGCGCGTTTCGTCTACCGTGAAATTCGCGCGCAGCACCGGATTGTAGATCGAATCGATGCGCACCATGTCCACTGCACTGCTCTTCGGCAGCGGATGGGACTCCGCCGTCATGAAGCCACGACCACGGTTCACATGCAGAAGCATGTTGATCTCGCGGTCATCCTGCAGTGTGAACAGGTGATGGTTCGTGCTCAGAATGCGAACCGAGCCCGGCTTCTCGATCGACGCGGCCGTAACGGCGCCCGCCTTCGATGCACGCAGCTCCAGAACCGCATCTTCCTTCTCGTCTTCCAGCTGAATGACCAGCGTCTTCAGGTTCTGGATGATCTGGTGGACATCTTCCACCACACCCGGAACCGTCTGATGCTCATGCACTACGCCATCCATCCGGAACGCCCAGACTGCCGAGCCGCGCAGCGACGACAACAGAATGCGACGAATCGTATTTCCCAGGGTCTGACCGAAACCGCGCTCCAGCGGCGCAACGACAAACTGCGCCGTGCGACCGTCATCCGAACGCTCTACGACTTCCACCCGTTGCGGCAACACCAACCCGGTGAGATCCAGCTCCACTTATACCTCCCCGGCTTGCACCGGTAATGGACCGCGTCAGCGGTCTCCGTGTGAGGTTCTTCGTATAATGATCGCGCGCCGGCGCACAGCGTCGGCGCGCGTAATTCGGTTACTTCGAGTACAACTCGACGATCAACTGCTCCTGCACGGCCAGCGGAATGTCGGCGCGCGTCGGGCGCTCTACCATCCGGCCTGCCTTCGTGTCTTCATCAACCGCCAGCCAGCGCACGTTGGTCGGGCGCGTCTTCGACGCCAGCGCAACTGCCACCGGAAGAATGTCCTTCGATCCGCTCTTCAGCTTGATCTCATCACCCGGGCGAACCTGATAGCTCGGGATGTCGACCAGGCCGCCGTTCACCTCCACGTGACGGTGACGCACGATCTGACGCGCTTCCTTCCGGCTCGACGCGAAGTTCATGCGATACAGGACATTGTCCAGGCGGGATTCCAGACCGATCAGCAGGTTCTCACCCTTCACACCGTGCATCTTGGCCGCGCGGACGAACATGCTGCGGAAATATTTCTCGGAGACTCCGTAGATGCGCTTGACCTTCTGCTTCTCGCGAAGCTGCTGCGCATACTCGGATGACTTGCGACGGCGCGCCTGCGCCATGCCATGCTGGCCCGGCGCGTAGTTGCGGCGCTCGACCGGACACTTGTCGGTGTAGCATTTCGTGCCCTTGAGGAACAGCTTCTGTCCCTCACGACGGCACATACGGCAAACCGGACCCGTATAACGACCCATAGTGATTTCAATCTTTCTTCAATGAGCAACAACTAGTTTTGAAGGCTTCATCCCGCCACATGGCGGTTTACACCCTTTCTAACCCTTCTTCCAACCCTTTGCCCTAGCCCTGAGGGCTAGCG
>JBDSPG010000140.1:0-22646 GCA_039912685.1 Longimicrobiales bacterium
CGGTCCCCCGAAGCAGATCCAGCTCCAGGTGAAGGGGCCGGATGCCGTCGTCCTTACGCAATGGGCGAACAAGATCGCTGCCGAAGTCCGGAAAGTACCGGGCGCAGCGGACATCGGTTTGTCGACCAAGGGTGAGAAGCCGGAGCTCGAGGTGAAGATCGATCGCGAGCTGGCGAGCACGCTGGGTCTGAGTGCAGGCAGCATCGCCATGGCGTTGCGTCCCGCGTTTGCAGGTGTGGATGTTGGCGACTGGGTGGATCCAACCGGTGAGACACGGGACGTGACGGTTCGTCTCGTGCCCGATGCACGCATGCGCGCATCGGATCTTCGCGCCATGCCGATTGTTGTATCAGCGCCCGGCGGCGCGCCAATTACCATGCCGCTCGGACAGATCGCGCAGATCAATGAGAGCTATGGACCTGCGCAGATCGACCATCTCGACAGGCATCGTGTGATCACGGTCGGCGCGAACACGCGCGATCGTCCGCTCAGTGCGGTTGTCGCGGATATCATGGTGCGCGTGAATCAGCTCGAGAAGCCATCGGCTGAATACGAAGTGACGCAGGGCGGCGAGACGGAAAGCCAGACCGAGGTGTTCGGTCAGATCCTTGGTTCCCTCGCGATCGCAATTCTACTCATGTACATGATCCTCGTCGTGCAGTTCGGATCGTTCCTCGACCCCGTGCCGATCATGGCGTCCCTGCCGCTGTCTCTCATCGGCGTGATGCTCGCCCTGCTCGTTACGGGTACGACGTTGAACCTGATGAGCATGATCGGCGTGATCCTGCTGATGGGTATCGTCGCAAAGAACGCGATTCTGCTCATCGACTTCGCGATCTGGTCGGAAGAGAAAGGAATGGACCGCCATGAAGCACTCATTGAAGCCGGTGGTGTGCGCCTGCGGCCCATCATGATGACGACGTTTGCCATCGTCGCCGGCATGATCCCGACAGCGCTCGGCTTTGGCGAAGGCGCAGAATTCCGCGCGCCGCTCGGCCGCGCCGTTATCGGCGGCGTCATTACATCGACGTTCCTTACGCTGCTCGTGATTCCGACGTTCTATGACATCCTCGCCGGATGGCGCGAAGCTTTCTTTAAGCGCGTGTTGCATCAACGGGCGCCGCATACGCCCCATCCCGTGCTGGAGCCCGCGGGGGACTGAGCAACGCGTGCGTGTTACCGGGGCGGTCTCCCCAACCAGCCTTTGCGTCTGAAATACGAAAGCTCCGTACCCGCGATCGTCAGCATGATGACGATCGTGAGGCCGAAGCCAAGTGGCGATTTCAGACCCGGCATATGGATGAAATTCATGCCGTAAAGACCCGTAATGAATGTCAGGGGAATAAAAATGCTGGACATGACGGTCAGGATCTTCATGACATCATTCGTGCGCTGTCCGAGTGCCGACATGTACATATCCATGAGGTTCGACGCGAGGTCGCGGTATGTCTCGGTCATATCGATGATCTGAACGGTGTGATCATACACATCGCGCATGTATGTCCGGACGTTCGGCGACACGAAAGGGTTGTCATCGCGCACGAGGGAATTGACGGCCTCGCGTTGCGGCCAGATCGCGCGTCGCAGCTCGAGCAGCTGACGTCGCCCATGATATACCTCGCGCAGGTGCTCAGGCCGCGGGTCGTCGAAGATCTTCTGTTCGACGTTCTCGAGATACTCGCCCAGCTCTTCCAGCACGGGGAAGAATCCGTCGACTGCGGTGTCGAGCAGGGAATACACGAGATAGTCCGGACCGGAACGCTGGATGGGGCCGGCGCCCGAACGCAGGCGCATGCGTACCGGCTCGAGCGCTGAACCGCACTGCTCGTGAATCGTCAGGACGAAATGCAAGCCGAAGAAAATGCTGAGTTGATCTGTCTCGACATCTGCGTCGCTTGGATTGATCCTCGCGAGACGCGTGATGACTAGCTCGAACGAGTCGTACATATCGGACTTCGGCCGTTGCGGAATGTTGACGGCGTCGGCGAGCGCGAGCGGGTGCAGACCGAAGATGTCGCCGACCCGACGGATCAGGCCCTCATCACCCATCCCTTCGACATCGACCCAGGTGACTGTCTCGCTATCGAGGTAGGGCGGGATTTCCGATGGGTCCTCGATGACCCTCTCGACGAAGCCGTCGGGTCCGAAGTCCATCAACGTGATGACGGGCGTGGGCGACGCGGGCGAGATGGCGAGTGTTCCGGGGCTGGCACCTACGGGAGGCGTGCGTTTGCGCGTGATCGTTGGCCTATGTGCGCTCATGTTTTGTGCGGAAGGTCGAGGGAAGCGCTCCGTCGGCAATGCGGACACAATACCCATAGCCGATGACGTACATATGACACTTCGGGCGGCCGGCTCACGGGCTGTGCGGAGAGTGCGGCGTCGCATACCGGACAGCGCAGCGCTTCACCCCGCGCAGCCGCATGCTGCAGCGCTGACCGCTGGGCCGCGTCATAGCCTGTTGTCATCCGACCAACCTAGGACGGACCCTCGATCTGCGATAGATTCACGCCCTGAGCGGTCGGGGGTTTCTGCGGCAAGGCGAGGCAGGTTTCATGCGAGCGGACGTCTGGATTTCCCTCTTCGGCCTGGCGGCCACATTGCTGCTCGTCCTCGTGGGCCTGATGAACTTCACAGTGTTCCGCAAACAGCTGGTCGTCGCGCGCGAGCAGATCGATACCGCGATGCGGCAGCTCGAGGTCGCGCAGAAACAGCCGGACCTGCACCTCATCCAGCGCGCGATATCCGAGACATCGGTTCACGTCCGGCTCCTCGTCGAACGGCCCTACCTCCGGCCTTACTTTTATGATGGCGTCCGCTGGCAGGAAGGCGATCAGGCGACACCCGACGAAGTGAAGGCCATGGGCGAGCTCATGCTGAACAACTTCGCATCGGCATTGATGCACTCCGCGGCGTTCCCCGAGTATCCCGTCCGCGGCATCGATCGCATCATCATGTTCCACCTGCGCAACGGTCCGATGCTCAGCGATCTCCTCTTGGAGATCTTCGACCGGTTCCCGTTCACCGGGCTGAGTCTCCTGTGCTTCAAGAATGAAGCACCGGCCGGCGTCGAGGCGGACCTGAAGCAGCTCATCGAAGCGCCGGGCCTTGATGCGTCGGAAGCAGGACGCCGCGCGGAACTGCTCACGATCTATCAGAACTCGGTGGGCAAGAGTCCGATCGACTTCGCCGTGATCACCATGCAGCAGCGTCGCTAACGACTCACGCCACAGCGGCCAGCTTCTCCATGGCCCGCGCGCGGCGACGCCACAGCCTCGGTGAATGCTTCGCCCCTGCGGCCATCGCGACGCGCTCGATGCCACGCGCAGCCCGGCCGGCCTCTTCATGCCAGCGACGGGGCACACCCAGTCGATACGCCAGCAAGTACATCGCGAATGCACCCCGCTCATGGCCCCGCGCGCATGCAGCATCGCCGGCCGTGATCAGGGCGTCCGCAACGATGTTGGTCGGATCCACCTGCAGCGTGGTCAGCAGTTTCTTCAGCGACCAGGCCTCGCGATCCAGCATCGGGACTGAACGCAGGTGATTGAATCCCACACTCGATTCCGTGCGCAGCTCACTCGCCGTCACATCCCGCGTGAGCAGCAAAGCCGCTGCACGCACAGCGGTGTAACGCACAATGATCCAGCGCGCATCGACCACATCATCACCGTGCGCCTCGAGGTCGTCCAGCACCATGGCGCCCGGGAACAGCTCGTACATGTGCTCCCAGTATTCCGCGCGGCGGGGTAGCTCCGGCGGTGGCGCAGGCCGATTGTTTACGCGTTGATCGGTTCTCATCTCGAGTCTCATCTCCCTCTCCGGATTGAAGGCTGAGTCGAAGATGAAAGCGGAACGCCGGACTGAACATGGCGGAACGGGACAACTTGGCGGGATGGAGGGGGTGGGGGCCGGTCAGGCCCAGATGGCCCGCGCGCGGCCGGTTTTCCTGCGATACATGTCCACGTCCGCCGCACGGATGAGGTCCGCCGCGGAGGTCATGCGTCCGAGGAACGTGGCAATACCGATGGATGCCCGGAGTCCGATGGGGCCCAGGAGCGGGTGCGCCTCCACCGCCTGTGCAATGCGCAGTGCGTGCGCAATCGCGCCGCGACGGTCGGAGTCTGTGAGAACGCTGACGAACTCATCACCGCCGAGGCGCGCTGCAAGGTTCATCGCGCGCGTCTGTGAGGACAGTACGTTGGCGAATGCGCGCAGCGCTTCGTCCCCCGCTTCGTGACCGGCGCAGTCGTTGTATTCCTTGAATCGATCCAGGTCGAACAGCAGCACCGCGACTTTGCGGCCGCGCCGCGCCGCCGCGACTTCCTTATCGAGGAACAGATCGAGATGACGGCGGTTGGACAATCCGGTGAGTGGGTCGGTAAGCGACAGTGCGCGCACTTCCTCGTGCAGCCGCGCATTCGCAACTGCAACCGACGCCTGGAAACCGAGCCGCTCGAGCAGGCGGACATCATCCGGCGTGTACACGCGATGTCGCGCACGCGCTCGAGTACGCGCGACAGCTCCAGCGATGACGACAGCGCGAGTCCGATTTCCTCGAGGCGCTCCGCCTCCATCCGGCTGCTCCTGCAGCCCGTCTCCAGATGCTTAAAAAATGGCGACGCCTCGCCGCTCGGCAGGATCACCGGACGCGACGGCTGCACCCCCAGCTCGATCTCGCCCGACGGCCTCGACCGGATGGCCGCTTCGCCCACGCCAGACGCGTGGAATGCACAACGACCCTTCCCCGTCTGACCATCGAACAGCGTGATGCAGAACCCCTGCATCTGAAGCACGCGCGCCGTCTGCCGGTAGATCGTCTCGTAGAGCTGTTCAGGCTGGATTGTGCCCGTGATGGTACGGCCGATATCGAGAAGAACGGAGTAGCGTTCTGCCAGCAGACGCGAAGGCTGGATCGGTTCCTGAGGCACTACGGTTTACTCGGGTCGCTCGAGGGGGTGGCGGGGAGGCCCTGCCCCACAGTCTAAACAGCCCAATCCAGAAATACAAGAATCGTCGCTCGCGCCAGACCGCCCCAGTCTTGCCAGCAACCCGCTGCGCCACCATGTTCCGCGCCGACAAGACGGTTCACGGAGAGTCTAGGGTCATGAACTATATTATCGGCTTTGCGGTCTGGATCACGATCGGCGTCGTCATCGCCGTCGTCATGCGCATGTTCTACAAGGTCGCCGGTGCCGAATCCTGGCTGACCTTCGTTTTCGGCTTCTTTGGCGCATTCATTGGCGGCATGCTCGGCACAGCCGGATACGTCCACCATGACCCGAACCCCTTCCGGTTCGGCGGCATGCTCGGCGCGCTTCTCGGCGCCCTGTTCTTCACAGCATGCTACCACTTCACCGAGGACAAGGGCGTCTGAGCCGGTGCCTGTGCTGAGTACGTCATCGCCAGCGAGGACGAAACTATCCGCATTCCCGACGGCATTACGTTGCGAAATGTAGGGATTTACAACGGACGCGCGTTACAACAGCGGTTTCACACGAAGTTCACAAAGGGTACGGAATGAACACGATGCAACGGGTTTTTCGTTTAGAAAATAAAAATCCGTTGCCGCACCTTCGTGATCATAGCTGTTCTTCGTGATCTTTGTGCGAAACCGCTTGAACGTGTAGCACGTTCGCTACGAGCAGTCACCGGAGTAATTCCAGATGCAGTCCCTGCTTTTTCGCATACGCCATCACTCCCCGTAGACCGCCGCGGAATGAATACGCTTCGTACCCTGCCCGCTGCATTTTCTCTGCGATGTACGCCGTCTGTATCCCGTGCGCGCAGTACAGGACATACGTGACGTTGCGGTCGAGTTTTTTGAAGTCGCGCAGCAGTTCCCATTCATCGCGTCGTTCCGCGCCTTTCAAGTGCCAGCCACGAAATTGAGCGAGTGGTCGGCAGTCGATGATGTGCGCGCCGTCGGGGACGTCCTCGGTGAACAGATACGGTGCCACCATGTCGGCCGGTTTGATGTCGCGCAGGTCGAGAACTTTCCTGGCGGCAACAGCGGCATCGAGTAGTGCCGGATCGAGCTTCGCCTCTTCTGCATCGAGACGATCCATCTTTGACGCAGTGATCGGCCGGCCCGGAGTGATCGCGCAGTATTCCTTCACCTGCTCCGACAGTGATGCAGTGCCGATCAGTCTCGCGCGCCCGATGATCTCGTCCTTGTCGAACCCGAGCAGCGGTCGGAACAGCGGCAGTGTTGCGGCGGGATCGAGCACGCGCAGATTCGTAAGCGTCTGCGATGACACCTGTCCGACGGCCTCACCGGTAATGATCGCCTGCGCGCCGGATTCCGTCGCGACCTGTGACGCTGCGTGATACATCAATCGCTTGAGAGCGAGCTGCCAGTAGCCTTCCTTGATGTTTTCGCGCAGATCGCGCAGCGGTTCCGTGAAATCGATGACATGCATGCGAGGGCGTGTGCCGAAGCTCCATTCATCAGCGAGCACCTTTGCGACCTGCAGTACCGCGCGCTCGTACGCATCGCCGCCCAGATTGCAGAACACGTAATCGAGCGCGATGCCACGCTTGATCATGAGCCAGGATGAGACAGCAGAATCGTACCCACCGGACAGCAGCGAGACCGCACGCCCCTCGACGCCGACGGGCAGGCCGCCAGCACCCCGAACACGGTCACAGAACAGGTCTGCGCGATCCCCACGAATCTCGACGTGCACGGTCACGTCCGGCGCGGAAAGGTCGACGCCATTGGAGAACGGGAGCAGTGCCGAGCCGAGCTTGATCTCGACATCCTTCGATGCGAACGCGTGCTTTCCGACACGGCGTGCGCGCACCGCGAAACGCTGGCCGCGGACTACATCGCGATACAGTTCCACTGCATTCTCGACAATCGTATCGACATCGGCGTGGACGCGGCGGTCGACTGCGGAAATCGAGCTGAGGCCGAACACGCGAGACAGTACGGGAAGTGCGAGCGCGTGATCGGCGCGCACATACACGCGCCCCCACTGTGTCTCGATGCGATGCTCGACGTCCGCGCTCTTCAGCGCATCCCGCATGTTGCGCGTGAGGCGCCGCATGAACGAGACGCGCGTCCGGCTCGACTTGATCGTGAGCTCGGCCGCGAGCCGTACCAGTATCAGATCGCTCATTCCCGTCGCATCGCAGTTGTCATCGACCCGGAAGCTAGGGTACACGGTTGGCGGGATAAAGGGCCGTAGCCTGATTCCGCCCCGTCGCGTAGACTGTCGCATGAGCGATCCGTTCTCCACCAGCGTCTATCGTGCCGTCCGCGCCGTGCCACGCGGTCGCATCGTCAGCTACGGAGGCGTTGCCTCGCTGCTGGGCAGGCCACGCGCGGCCCGCGGCGTAGGTCAGGCGCTGCGGGCGCTGCCGGACGACAGTGACGTGCCGTGGTGGCGGGTCGTGAATCGCAATGCCGAGATCTCCAACCGCGGCACGCCGCACGCCCATATCCTGCAGAAGAAACTGCTGCAGACGGAGGGCGTTCGGTTCAATCGGGCCGGACGTGCGGATTGGACGAAGTACGGATGGGATGGTGACGGTCTGCCGTCAGATCTGCGAGCGAGGTAGTCGGTTCAGACCACGGCTGCAGTGACCGAAACGATACGCGGCAGGAAACCGGCAACCATCGTCCACGATTCGCCGCGATCATTACTCGCGAACAGGTGACCGCTCGATGTGCCGAGGTAGAGTCCGCACGGATCGAGTGAATCCGCAGCCAACCCCTCCCGCAGCAGACTCACATATGCCCGCTCCTGCGGCAGTCCGTGCGATAGCGGTTCCCACGTCGTTCCAGCGTCCCGCGTGCGGAAGACACGCAGCTTCCCATCAACAACCGTGCGCATGTGACTCGACTCTTCGGGCACGACGTACGCCACATCAGCGTCGTGATCATCGACCACAACTACATACCCATATTCGCTCGGCAGGCCTGCAGTAATCTCGATCCATGTCGTACCGCAGTCATCACTGCGATAAACGCCACAGTGGTTCTGCTGATATAGCCGGTCCGGCATCGCGGGATGCAGCACTACACGATGCACGCACTGCCCGAACGCGGGGTAATGGTCGGGCATAAACTCCGCGCGCGTCCCGGTATTGATCGGTGTCCATGACGCACCGGCATCTTCAGTCCGGTAAACACCGCCTGCGGAAAGCGCGCAGTACATCCGCCTGTTGTCACGCGGATCGATGAGCACGGAACCCAGCGCGAGCGCGCCCCCTGCGGGCTGCCACGCCGTGCGTGTCTCATGATTGTTCAGCGCATCGATCGCGTTCCAGGTTAGGCCGCTGTCGTGCGTAACGAAGAGGCCGGCCGGCTCGATGCCGGCGAACATCGTTCCCGGCGCGGATGCCGGGCCGGCGGCGAGAAACCAGACGGCTTCGAGGCCGCGTTCATCCGCGTGATGCGGCGCGGACTGCAACACATCCCAGGTAACGCCGCCATCGGTGCTCCGATGAATGTGAGCGCCCCAAACTTTGTGCGTTGTCGCCGCCCACATCGATCCGTCTCGCGGATCCGTGATCGCATGATACACCTCGCGTCCATCCAGGCACGGCTCGCCGATGTGCCATTCACGCCGCTGCTCATCCGATCGGGCAATGAACAAGCCGCGCTTCGTGCCGATCAGGACGACAACATCGCTCACGACGTGGCGTTTCCTTCGTCCGCACTGCGTGTCGGCCGAAATATGCGCACGGCGTCGTCATGCACGCAGATGTGCACGGGCGATGGCGGCCGGACCAGCTCGCCATCCGATGTGCCATCGAAGGCGCGCTCCGTGTGCAGTGTCAGCGACCGCGTATGAAATACCTCGAGCGCCTTGTCACGCACCGGATACTCGTTGCGCAGCATCTGCATGCTCGCGCGCCACATGAACCCGGCCGTTGCGAGCGGCGTGCGAGAATGGAGGATGGCAACTTCGAGATCCGGCGAATCGCGACGCTCGGATGCTTCGTCTACGCGGGGAAAGCTGCCGTAGCCAATGCCTACCCAGAGGAACGGCGTCCGTCGTTTCACACGTTTGCCTTCGACCTCGAGTTCCACATCGAACGTGCGCAGGGTCAGCACGATCGTGAGGAAACCAACCAACGCCGCGGGCCACTTCGTCAGGAATCCGCGGAGCTTCTCCCGGATGCGCACAGTCCGCGCGTATTCGCCGAATGTCAGCGTGTTCAGAAACAGCTCGTCACCGACTTTCCCGAGCGACAGCGGTTCGGCGACGCCGTTAACCATTGCATCGCGAGCTGTTTCGAGATCATCGATACCGATGCGGCGCGCGAAGTTGTTGAGTGTGCCTGCAGGCACAATTGCGAGCGAGCTCGTTGTTCCTGCAATCGCATTCACGGCTGCACGCAGGGATCCATCGCCGCCTGCCACCGCAATGATCTCATGGCCCTCTTTCACCGCGCGCTTGATTCGCGCGGCGAGCTCAGGCGGCTGCACGACTTCGGGCGCTACAACGTCAGCGCCAAAGAGTTCGCGCAGCGCATCGACACCCGTCGGACCGGTGCCGGCCTGTGGATTTACGAACAACGGAATACCTGTTCGGTTCATGTCACGCACCGATGCGGTCGAGGGCGAGCCCGAGTGTTGCAGCAAGCAGGCCGGTATTACGGCCTGTATTGCGATCCACGACTTCGTCGAGCGTATCCTCGATCGTGCGCTTTACCGCGCTGAAGATGGTATGGGCATCAGGCGACGCAGCCGGCTCCATGAGATAGCTGAACGTGCGCGCCATGCCGCAGTTGGCGAGGATGTCGGCGAGGATGGTAAACCTGTGATCAGCGCGCCGCGCGACTTGCGTGGACCCGATCTTCAATTCGCGGAACGGCTGATTCGCGCCAGCCGCGATGACCTGGACGCCCGCGTGCTCGAGACGGACTAGCCGGTCAGAAGTCAACGACTCGGAGAGCGCGGCCGCAACGAACACATCGGCCTCTACATCCCACATCGCATCGACATCGCGTGTAGCCCGGCTCTCGGTTGAAGGCAGCAGTTTTTTCTGGCGATGGCGGACCAGCGATTCGACGTCGGTTGCATCGAGTCCGCGTGGCTCGACCAGCAGTCGTTCTGCATCACGGATCGCGACGAGGCGCGCACCGAAACGCGCGAGGTACAGTCCTGCCGCAGCCCCGACATTGCCGAACCCTTCCAGCGAAACGCGCACACCGTCGAGCGGGCGGCCCTGCCTCTCGTACAAACGGCGCACCGACACGGCAACGCCATACCCTGTGATCATGTCGGCTGCAGTGAGCGCCATGGCATCGATTCCGATCGCGCTGTCGCACAGCGGCGCCTCGACCCCCGCACCCATGCGCTGCAGTGTCTCGCGGAACGCCGCATCATCCTGGTTCAGATATCCCTTGATCACGCCTTGCTGCGGATGGGTCAGGCCGATCCGCTCGAACGCGGGGATAACATCAAGCACTTCATCGACATTGAGGTCGCCGCCTGTGCCGTAGCGATCGCGCAGGTACGGTTCGATCCAGCGATACCAGCGCTCGAGCACGTCGTGCTTGCGCGGATCCTGCGGATCGAACGCGATCCCGTTCTTTGCGCCGCCGATCGGTGGTCCGGACAGCGAGAACTTCAGCTCCATCGCTTTCGACAGGTAGATGACTTCGCGCGGATCCAGGCCGATGCGCATGCGGGTGCCGCCGCCCGCAGCACCGCCGCGCAGCGAGTTGACCACCAGCCACGCGCGTGCACCGGTCGCGGCATCATGCCACTCAACCGTGAGTTCGGGTGGTGTGCGAATGAACGTCGCGTAGCGACGCCACATCGTGGAGCGCTTGCGTTCCGGTGCATTTATGGAGATCACGACACCGGCTCCACGAACACTTCCATCACACCGCCACACACCGCCGGACTCCACGAGTCCGTGTCATCCATGAGTTCGACGCGAATGAGTCGCGGCAATCCTGCGGCCAGCACCGCACCAGCCGCTGCAATTACATCGGCCTCGCCACAGCCACCGCCGATCGTGCCGACGATGCCGCGCTCCGGATCGATCAACATTCTGCTGCCCGCCTTGCGCGGAACAGACCCACGCGTGCGCACGACCGTAGCAAGCGCAACCGCACGACCATTCGCGGCCGCGGCTTCGACCGCACGAATTACTTCCGCGTCTTCCATGCCCTCTATGATTCTCCGTGCATCAGGCCGTCGACCACCTGCTGCCGATTGGTGAGTGCCACGGCGCCGCGCGCACGGTCTGCACCGCCGCCGCCGCGCCGAATTGCGATGATTTCCGCAACAATGCTGACCGCGATCTCCGCGGGTGTGTCCGCACCGATATCGATTCCGATCGGTGCATGGATCCTGCCCAGCCGGGCCCGATCGATACCGGCCGCCGACAGCGCCTCGAACGCGGCGCGAACCCGCCGCTTGCTGCCGATCATCCCGATGTACGCGGGCATATCGCCCCGCTCGAGCAACCGGGTCAGGCAATCGAAATCCCAGCGATGCCCCCGCGTTACCAGCGTGAGGTACGTTCGTGAGTCAATAATCACGCCCGCGAATGGATCCCGCCGGAAATCAGCACGCATGACGGTCACGCCGTCGGCGAACCGCTCCTCCGTCGCAAACTCCTCGCGATCGTCCAGAACTGCCACATCGAGGCCGATCATGATCCCTAGCTGGGCCAGCGGTACCGCGATATGGCCGGCCCCGACAATGACGAGACGCTCAGTCGGGATAAATGCTTCGGCATACAGGAAATGCGGCGTTTCACCGATATGGACCACGCGGCTGAGGGCACTGCGGTTTGCGATCGCTTCCATCGCGAGTTCCACCGCTGCGGCGTCGAGGGTCGCATCGCCGAGCGTACCATGCGAGATGGTCGAGTTCGAGACGAGCACGCGGGCAGCCGGGATGCCGTCGCATACGATAAGTACTGCTGCGACCGGCGTTCCTGTGTGTTGTACCGCCAGTGCGGCTGCTGCGACGTCGCCAGCGGTCACGCTCAACGGTTCTTCTCCTGGACGTAGCGCCAGTAATCTTCTTTTGTGTCGATGTCGATGAGAATCGCCGGGTCGACGACTCTGATCTCGTGCAGATCGCGCGAGTGCTTCATGATCAGTGAGCGCAGTCCCTCCTCCCACCTCATCTCCATCACTTCACTTTCGAGCTGTCGGCCAATGACGACGGGATGACCGGCGACGCCGTTGTGAAACGGAATTGTGAGGCCGGGCAGTGTCGCGCGTACGTCATCGATGATTGCCTTCGCAGTGGAATCCGCAATCAGCGGGATGTCTACCGGCAGCACGGCAACGGCGGACCAGTCATCGGGAAGCGTGTGCATGCCGATGCGCAGGGAATCGATCTGCTGTGACCCGATATCGTCGTTGATCACGATGGCCGCGCCCGTCGCGTCCGCGAGCCGCTGCGTCCACTCCTCCTCGGCCGGGAGTACGGCGACGATGTGGCGGCAGCCAGCGAACCGGAGCATGCGGATGGCGCGCTCGAGAAACGTCTCGGAGCCCACCTCGAGCAGCGCCTTCGGCTGCCCCATGCGCGTCGACTGGCCCGCGGCCAGGATCACCGCGTCCACGTGTACGGGATTCGTCATGCCGCAATCTAACCGCCGCCGGTCCACCGGACAGTGTGGCGGCAAGTTGCACGGGCCGGTCGGTACGGTTACCGTTTTGGTCTCCAGCAACTTGCGGAAGCCATGCATTCGATCGTACAGCTCAGCGTCAACGGCGACCGGCACCAGGCCGGGGTTCCGGCGCACTACAGCCTCCTTGAGGCGCTTCGCTACGTGCTCGGCCTCACCGGGTCCAAGCAGGGTTGCGATAAGGGCGATTGCGGCGCATGTACTGTCCTCCTGGACGGGGTGCCGGTGCTCTCCTGCATCACGCCCGTCCTCGAGGCGAGCGACCGCGAGGTCATGACCGTGGAAGGACTCGCAAGCCGCGGTACGCTCCACCCGCTGCAGGATGCATTCGAACGCCTGGGCGCCGCGCAGTGCGGTTTCTGTACGCCCGGAATCCTCATGTCCGCGCACGCACTGCTGCAGGAGAATCCCACACCGACGCGCGGCGACATCAAGGAAGCGCTCTCCGGCAACCTGTGCCGCTGCACGGGCTACACGAAGATCCTCGACGCGATAGAGGCGGCCGCTGCCGCGATGAGCGCGGAGACCCGGCCATGAAGCCAGACGAGCTGCGACACCGTCAGCGCGACAGCGCCATCGACCCGGCGATGTTCGAAGGGGACGCTGCATTCCGCATCATCGGTGAACGCAACCGCAAGGTGGACGGTTATAATCGCGTGTCCGGCGCGGCCGTCTACACCGATGACATGGCGCTGCCAGGAATGTTGCACGCCAAGATCCTTCGTTCGCCGCACGCACACGCGCGCATCATCTCGATCGACACGTCCGCGGCGGAAGCACTGCCCGGCGTGCACGCTGTTGTTGTCGGTGCCGACATGCCCGTCACGTACTGTGTTATCCCGTGGACGCGCGACGAGTACCCGTTGTGCGTGGACCGCGTACGGTATATTGGCGACGGCGTTGCGGCGGTTGCAGCTGTTGATGAGGAGACCGCGAATCGCGCACTGCGTCTGATCAACGTCAACTACGAAGTGCTCGAGGCCGTGCTCTCGGCCGAACGAGCGCTCGAGCCGGATGCTCCGCAGATCCATGACGCAGGCAAGCCCGGGCGTAACGGTAACATTACAAAGCACGTGCATCTCGAGTTCGGCGATGTAGATGCGGCGCTCGCTGCAAGCGACGTCGTCATCGAGGGCGAATACTTCTTCCAGGGAACGACGCACACACCGATTGAGCCGCATTGCGCGATCGGCTGGTACGATCCCGCCGGTAAGCTCACCGTCTGGTCTGCTACTCAAGTGCCGCACTATCTGCATCGCGAACTCGCGCGCGTGCTCGACATCGACGTCGCGCGTATCCGCGTCGTGCAGCCCGCGGTCGGTGGTGCGTTCGGCGGCAAGTCCGAGCCGTTCGACCTCGAGTTCTGCGTTGCAGCGCTCTCCAGAAAGTGCGGACGGCCGGTCAAGATCCTGTATACGCGCGAGGAGGTTTTTTACGCGCATCGTGGCCGTCATCCGATGGAAATGAAATACCGGCTCGGCGGTTCCCGCGACGGCCGCATCCGCGCGGTCGACGGAAAGCTGCTGCTGGATGGCGGCGCATACGCGTCGTTCGGACTGGTGACTGCGTACTACTCCGGCCAGCTTCTCACGGCGCCGTACACGTTCGAGACGTATCGATTCGATTCGACTCGCGTCTATACGAACAAGGCTGCGTGCGGGCCGAAGCGCGGACATGGCAGTGTGCAGCCTCGGTTCGCGTTCGAGGTGCAGCTCGACAAGTTCGCCGAGAAGATCGGCATGGACCCGATCGAGATCCGGCGCCGCAACTTCATCGGCGAGCATACGCGCACGATCAATGAACTGCGCATCACGTCGAACGGATTTTTGCAGTGTCTCGACGCCGTCGAAGGTGCATCGGACTGGAAGAACAAGCATCGTCGCATGCCGTTCGGCCAGGGCGTCGGTGTCGCGGGATCGTGCTACATCTCCGGCACCAACTATCCCATCTACCCGAACGAGATGCCGCAGGCGGCGATCGCGATCCAGATCGAGCGCTCGGGCCGCGTTGCGATTTTCACGGGCGCAAGCGAGATCGGGCAGGGCAGCAACAGTATGGTGGCGTACATCGCGGCCGAGGAGCTTGGTGTACCGCTCGAGTATATCCGCGTGCACTCGACCGACACCGACATGGTGCCCGTCGATCTCGGCGCATACTCGTCGCGCGAGACATTCATGGTCGGCAATGCGTGCGTCAACGCCGCGCGCGAGCTCGGGTCGCGCATCCGTGCTGCGATCGCCGGCGCATGGGAATGCAAAGCATCCGATGTCGCGCTCGCCGGCGGATGGGCGTTCGACGTCCGCGACACATCGCACCATATCCCGATCGTCGAAGCGTTCAACATCGCCGAAGCCCGTCTCGGCACGCTCGCATCCGTCGGACACTACAACACGCCGAAGGATGTGCACGGCGAGTACCGCGGCGGCACGATCGGCGCATCGCCCGCATACTCGTTCACGGCGCACATCGCGCAGGTATCGGTGGATGCGGAGTCCGGCGTGATCGCCGTAGACAACATCTGGGTCGCTCACGACTGCGGTCGAGCGCTGAATCCCGTGCTGGTCGAAGCACAGATGGAAGGCTCTGCATACATGGGCTTCGCCGAAGCGCTCATGGAGGAGCACATCTACAAGGACGCGGACCACGGGAAGGCCGGACTCCTCAACGCACCGTCGTTACTCGATTATCGTATTCCGACATCACTCGATACGCCCGAGATGCAATCCCTTATCATAGAATCGATCGACCCCGAGGGACCACACGGCGCGAAGGAAGCCGGCGAAGGGCCGCTCCACCCATCCATCCCCGCCATCGCCAACGCTATTTACGACGCCATCGGCCTGCGCATGGATCGCATGCCATTCTCACCGGCCAACGTATGGCGCGCATTGCAGGTCACAGATGCACGCGAGGCATGGGAACGCAGCAGGGTGAAGGTGAGCGTGGACGTTGCAGCAGATTGAGGTGTTTACAAAGGCAGTTTCACACGAAGACCACTACCTGAACGGAAAGAAAAAATAAGAAAAGTTTTCTTAGTGTCCCTTTCCGTAAAACTTCGTGAACTTCGTGTGAAACGTTAGAAAGCAGCAAGTTCAATTCTTTTTCACTGAACGGATGTGACCATGGACGTATTTGAAGCCATAAAAGGTCGGCGCAGTGTTCGTGACTTTACGGAGACGCCGGTAACGAGCGACGTCATCGTGAAGCTCCTGGATGCCGCCGCGCAGGCGCCGAATCACAAGATGACGCAGCCGTGGCGGTTCTATGTACTCGGTCCGAAGGCGCGTCGTGCGTATGGTGACGTGCTGGGCGGACGCAAGGCGAAGAAGATCGAGAACCCGGAGGCGGCGCAGGCTGTGCGTGACAAGGTCGCTGCGACGCATGAGCGGCTGCCGGGCATGATCGCATTCGCAATGGTGCAGGACGAGAACCCCGAGACGGCGGAAGAGAACTATGCAGCGATGATGATGGCCGTGCAGAACTTCTCGCTGGCAGCGGCGGCGGAGGGACTCGCGACGCATATCAAGACTGGTGCGATCATGCAGGATCCCGGTGCACGCGAGGCAGCTGGAGTGGCCGAGGTCGAGAAGATCGTTGCGATCCTCGAGCTTGGCGAGCCCGCATCGATGCCGTCGACAAAAGAACGCACGCCGGCGTCACAGTTCACGATCTGGCGGGACTGAATTCATGCTCAGGCTGCACGAGTTCGAATACCACCGTCCGGCGACGCTGATCGAGGCCGCGGATCTGCTGGCTTCAGCACCCGGTCGTGCAATGCTCATTGCCGGTGGTACCGACCTCATGCCGAACATGAAGCATGGCCTGTTCACGCCGGAGAAGGTCATTGCACTCCGGCAGATCGCCGCGCTGCATGGCATCGAAGAACAGGATGGCGAGCTCATCATTGGTGCCGCGGAGACGCTGTCCAGCGTGTCACGGCATCCGCTCGTGTTGAAGTTCTTTCCGTCGCTCGCTGATGCGGCCGGTCACGTGGCCGGTCCGCAGCTCCGCAACATGGGCACGATCGGCGGCAACCTCTGCCTCGATACGCGCTGCACGTATTACAACCAGTCCTACTTCTGGCGTAACGCGCTTGGCTACTGTCTGAAGAAGGATGGCGACGTCTGTCACGTCACGAAGGTCGGGAAGAAGTGCGTTGCCGCTCACTCCGCGGATACGCCGCCCGTACTGATGACGCTCGGTGCGACGGCAGAGCTGGTATCACGCAATGGTGCGCGCACTGTGCCTGTCGTGGATTTCTTCATTGCCGATGGCATCTCGAACACCGTGCGCGGCTGGGATGAAATCCTCTCGCGCGTCCGCATCCCGCTGCCAGCACCCGGCACGCGCATGGCGTACCGCAAACTCCGCCAGCGCGGCGGTATCGACTATCCGCTGTTGAACCTGGGCGCCGCCATCACGTTCGAGGGCGCCACCATCCGCGATGCGCGTCTCGTGGTCAGTGCACTGGGTTCACGGCCGCGAGTCGTCACTGGCCTCGACAAGGTCGCGCACGGTAACGCGCTCACGGAGGACGTCATCGAAGCCATTGCCCAGAAGGCGTTCCAGCAGTGTCATCCGCTGGAGAACATCATTGTCGATCCCGACTGGCGCCGCGCCATGGTACCGGTGTATGTGCGTCGCGCCCTCCGCGATCTGCGGTAGTGATCCCCTGGCGTTAGTGCTTCTCGAGACTGGGATTCCCGAATGAGTACGAGAAGTTCAACAGCGGCAAGCAGCAGAACGTCTCGTCGCCACCAACCGCCGTCAGTACACCGACGTCGACCGTAAGCCGTTCCCCGAGGATGCGCAGGCCGCCCATCAGAATACCACCCGTCACACCCGCAACGAAATAGTTTTCCGTGATCAGCTTCGTCCTCTGACCGATGCGCGTCTCGCCACCAAGCATGAACGCCGGCTCTCCAGCCACATCGCTGCCTGAATAGCCGTATCCGATGCCGCCGGTGAGGGCGTGGTCGGATGTGCCTAACGTGACCATCGCGAACCCGATACCGAACGTGTCCAAAAATTCGTCGTCGGAACTGAATACGGCGATCGTGCCGAGCGCGACGTCGGCGGCATTCGTATGCACCACCGTGATCTTCGGTGCGATATAGAATGGCTGTATTTGACCGAACAGGATGGGCGCGCCGCCCGCCAGCGTGATGCGATCGCCGACGCCGTATGCAATGAACGGAAGCGCAACCATGTACGTTCCTACATATCCCTGCCCGTTACCTACCGCCCGCGCCGTTGGTGCAAAGAAGAGACGCGTCTTATTTGGATCGGGTGCCCAGTATCTGCCGTTCACCATTTTCCCCGTCGCAGCACGAATATCGATGATGCTCGATGCAGGAATGTCCATCCGGATTCCCGATGTCGTGACGATCACGACATGCGTCGCGTCACGGCTCTCGATTTTCCCCATGATCGAAGACCCGTCCGCGAGCTTGATCTGATACGTCGACGTATCCGTGGTCGCGGTCGGCGCGTTCTGTGCGCGAACAGTCGTGGGCAACGCAGTCAGGCATGCGACGAGAAGGCAGAAGCGGACGGTAATAAAGATGCTGCGGCGCATAGAGGCTCCGATGTCTTGGGTCGGATGGCAGGCTCATCCACTGGATGGCAGGCTCAGCCAGTATAAATCGGGCATGGGGGATGCACAATGTAGTCGTTGAGCGCCCATTCGTCAGGCTTCCGCCGCTTCCGTTTCGCTACGGTTGGACAGCGTGATCAGTACAACGCCGGCAATGATGAACGCCGTGGCCGCGGCCATGACGGGCGTAAGCGCTTCGTGTGCCATAGCCCATCCGAGCAGGACCGCGACGAGCGGATTGACGTACGCGTATGTCGACACCTGCGCAGCCGACACCCGGTGCAGCAGCCAGATGTACGCAGAAAATGCGATCAGTGATCCGAACACGGTCAGATATGCCAATGCGAGCACGGAATGCATCGTCATCGTCGCAAAGCTGACGTGGGACGCTTCGCCCATCACAAGACCGAGCAGCACCAGGAGCGCACCGCCACACAGCATCTCCATCCCGGTTGCCAGCAGTTGAGGCGTCGGCAGTGACACACGCTTCGAGTAGATGGAGCCGACCGCCCAGCATATCGATCCGACCATTACCGCGCCGATGCCGTGGATATCCAGGCTGCCTGCTTCGCCGCGGATGCCGGGGACAATGAGAAGCGCGAGACCGCCGAATCCGAGCAGAAGTCCGACCACAGTCTTCCATCCAGGGCGATCGTTCCGCTCCCACAGCCAGTCGAGCAGCACCATCCAGCACGGCATGACTGCGACAACAATGGCGGCAATGCCAGATGGGATGCGCAGCTCGGACCAGACCACGGCGCCGTTGCCGACCGTGATGAGGAGTCCGCCGATGATGAACGTCGCACGCCATTGTGCGGCGGTGGGCCGCGTACCGCTACGCAGGCGCTGCACCGCGTAGAGAATGAGCCCGGCCACGACGAAGCGGACACCGGCCATGAGGAAGGGCGGCAGCGTTTCGAGCGCGAAGCGAATGGCGAGGTAGGTGGAGCCCCAGATTATGTAGACTGCGGCGAACGCGAGCACGAGCTGTGTCCGCGTTCCCTTCACCGCCTTCTGCTGATCGGCCACTGACTCTCCGCATCACTGGGTAAACGGCCGCATACCCGACGGCCAGCGCGGAATGTAGATTGATCGAGTCTTCCGCGAAACGGCGGCGGACGAACGAATACTCCAGCAGGAAATCCGACGTGGAGCTGTCCTGGGAAGTCATCGAGCTGCGGACGAAGCACGCATTCACGACGGCGCGCACCAAAGCACCGGCCGCGCGGTTCTCCGTGATCGCACAGATCCGCAACGGCGAGGTGGAAGGCATAGGCGAGGCCGCACCGACGCCATACTACGACGAGTCGGCGGAAACCGTATCGCTCGCAATGGAGCGGTATCGCGATGTGCTGAAACGATTCGATGGCGACGACGTGTTCGAGTTGGAGACGATCGAGGCAGCCATTGAGCTGGAGCTGGGAAGGAATCCGTCGGCGCGCGCGGCTGTGTCCGCGGCACTGCATGATCTGGTCGGCCGCATGCTCGGCGTTCCGGTGTGGCGCATGCTCGGGCTCACGCCGGAAACGGCGCCGCTCTCATCCTATACGATCGGGATCGACGAGCCCGCCGTCATGCGCGACCGGCTCGCGGAGAAGAAGAGCTTCCCGATCATCAAGGTGAAGGTGGGCACGGACCGCGATGAGGAAGTACTTAGTCTGATTCGCACGGACCGCCCCGACGCCGTGCTGTATGTCGACGCGAATACGGCGTGGACCGCAGAACAGGCGATCGCGAAGCTGCCACTGCTGCGCGATCTCGGCGTGCGCATCATTGAGCAGCCGTTCAAGGCCGATGACTACGCGGCGTTCCGCGCGTTGCACGACCATTCCGATATTCCGATCATCGCCGACGAATCATGCCGCACCGCGCGTGATGTCCCGCGCCTGGCAGGTATCGTCGACGGTGTCAATATCAAGTTGGAAAAGTGCGGCTCGCTGCGGGAAGCTTTGCGGATCGTTCACACCGCGCGCGCGCATGACATGAAGGTAATGTTCGGATGCATGGTGTCGAGCACGCTAGCGATCGCGGCGGCGCTGCAACTCTCGCCGCTCGTCGATTACGCCGACCTCGATGCCGCCGAATACCTCGAGTTCGATCCGTTTGACGGGCCGGGACTCGAGCCTGATGGATCGCTGCGGTTCAACCAGGAGCCGGGTCTAGGGGTGCGGCGTAAGTAGAGGCGTTACCATTTCAGCGCCCGCGCAAGCGCACCCGCGTCCGGCTCGATCACGATCGGCGGCATCGCCACACTGAGCGCGCGGTCGGCATCCTTCAGCCCGTTCCCCGTCAACACACAAACACACTGCGTATCGCGCGCGACCGCTCCGTCTGCGACGCACTTCCTCAACATCGCCACACTCGCAGCCGATGCCGGCTCGCAGAACGTGCCGGAAAGCCGTGCAATGGTTTTCCACGCATCGAGGATCTCGCTGTCCGACACAGCGCCGATCAGGCCGCCGCTGTCATGCGCGGCATCGAGCGCGGGCTGCCACGTCGCCGGATTGCCGATGCGAATGGCGGACGCCACCGTCTCGGGACTCTCGATTGGATGACCGTGCACGAACGGCGCGGCGCCTTCCGCTTGCGCACCAATGATGCGAGGCAGTGACCGCACGCCGTGACGCTCGACCGCACGACGGAATCCCAGCCAGTACGCCGTGATGTTGCCGCCATTCCCGACCGGGAGTGCGAGCACCGTCGGTGCGTCTCCGAGTGCATCACAGATCTCGTATGCAGACGTCGTCTGCCCTTCGATGCGGAAGGGATTCACGGAGTTCACGAGTGACACGTCAGGCGCAGCGCCGGCATCACGCGCGACATTCAATGCATCATCGAAGTTGCCGCGCACAGTGATGACGCTCGCACCATAAATCACGGCCTGCGCGAGCTTGCCCGCGGCGACTTTTCCCTCGGGGAGCAGCACGACAGCCTGCAGTCCGGCGGCCGCAGCGTACGCCGCCGCACTCGCTGCAGTGTTGCCCGTCGATGCGCAGAGGATCGCGCGCGCACCGGCTTCAGCAGCCTTCGCTACGGCTAGCACCATCCCCCGATCCTTGAACGACCCCGTCGGATTCGCACCCTCGAACTTGAGGTACAACTCTGAAACGCCAACCCACGCGGCAAGCGAAGCCGACGGCAGCAGTGGTGTGTCGCCTTCCTGCAGTGACAGCAGCGGCGTCGCGTCGGTGACCGGGAGATCCGATCGCCACCGCTCAATGATGCCGGGACGCAGACTCATGCCCAAACCCCGCCCTCACCACGCCTCGCGCGCACACCATCGACATCCGGCTCCATCTCGATGCCCACGCCCGCGGTTCCCTCACTGGCGAATGCTTCACTCATGGCGCTCGCGATCGCCGATCGCAGTGCGTGCGGTCCGACGGCCACGAGACCGGAGCCGCTCCCCGATATCGTCGCACCCCACGCGCCGGCGTCGCGCGCGGCCTCGATTGCAGCGACACCGCCCGGAATCAGCGGCAGGCGATATGGCACATGCAATTCATCCGTCAGACCAACGCGCAGCAGATCCGGATCGGCGTGCTCGAGACCGCGGATCAACGCTGCCGCGCGGCCGAGCATGCGTGACGCCAGTGCATGCGGGACGTCGACGGGCAGCGCAGCGCGCGCGGCAGTGGTCGAAACTGTGACATCGGGCGCGGCGAACACGAACGCGATCTCCGGAGAAAGCGGCAGACGGAACGCATTGAGTGCACCATCCCCGGCGCGCGCGACAGCAACAAGCCCGCCGAACAGCGAAGGTGCGGCGTTATCGGGATGTCCTTCGATATCGGTGGCCACGGCAAGAGCCGACATGCGCGTGACCGCGCTGACGTCGTATACAACATCCGTTGTGTGTTGTGTCTCGTGCATGTGCATGAGGTGGCCGAGCATGATCCCCGCAACCGTTGCTGCGGCTGAGGATCCGAGACCGCGACCGACGGGAATGTCGGAATGCATCGCGATCGTGCCTGTCGCAGTCGATGCGCCCGGCCATGACGCACGGAAAGCAGCTACAACCGCGTCATCATCGACAGCGATGGAAAGATGCTCGAGCGTTCCCGACCGCTCCACGCGCAATGCGTTGGCAGAAGGACTATCGGGAGTGTAGCTGACGGTGAGATAACGGCGGAATGCGAGACCGATGCAGTCGAAGCCCGCGCCCAGGTTCGACGTGCTGCACGGTACCCGTACTTCAATCACTCAGAGGACCTCGAGCACCTGGTCGAGATGCTTTTCCGCCTTCACTTTGGGAAAGACCTTGAGGATGCGGCCGTCTTCGCCAATGACGAACGTGGTGCGATCCACGCCCATGTACTTCTTTCCGTAAAACGATTTCTCGCCCCATACACCATACAACTCGGAAACCTTGTGGTCCGTGTCCGCCAGCAGTGTGAAAGGGAGCTGATACTTCGCGCGGAACTTCTCGTGCT
>JBDSPG010000189.1:0-4003 GCA_039912685.1 Longimicrobiales bacterium
ATATATTTCTCCAGGAATTGCCGGAGAAAAAGTACCCCGAGGCCAATCCATATGGCAAAGGCATAAAAGGAACCGACATATGCATAATCTCTTTCCCGTGGCTGCGGTGCGGCCTGGTTCAGGTAAATACAAATGGCAAAGCCGGTAAAGAAAAAGAGCAAGCCAACAATAAAGGCATCCCGTCGATCTTTTTTATATTGATAATATAACCCGAGAAGGCCCAGGATAAAAGGCAACATAAATAATTTATTGTTCGCCTTATTATGTTTCATGGTATCAGGCATGGCATCCTGGTCGCCCAGTCGCATATGGCTCGGCTTGGTGCTCCGCAGAAGCTCATCTTCGATGTGAAGTGCTCACAGGCAGTGCCCGAGGTCTACGAGGCGGCGGGTGGCGAAGCGATCATGTGGAAGACGGGGCACTCGCTGATCAAGGAAAAGATGAAGGAAGTCGGCGCACCCATCGCGGGCGAGCTCTCCGGCCACATCTGCTTCGGCGAGGATTACTTCGGCTTCGATGACGCATTGTATGGCGCGTGCTACCTGGTACGCCTGGTATCCGGGCTGGACGGTCCATGGTCGAAGCGTGTCGCACAGTTTCCAAAGTATTACTCGACCGCAGAACTGCGCGTCGATGTAACGGAAGAAGAGAAGTTCGGGATCATCGAGAAGGCCGTCGCACACTTCAGCGCGACCCATGAGGTGATCGCGATCGACGGCGTGCGTGTATTGTTTGACGGCGGCTGGGGCCTTCTCCGCGCATCCAATACGCAGCCCGTACTGGTGATGCGTTTCGAGGCGAAGTCGCAACAGGGCGTTGATGAGATAAGGGGCGTTATGGAAAGCTGGCTGATGTCACAGGGCGTGCGGGTGGAAAGGGCAGCACATGGCTGAGCCGATGACCCGCCGGGGCAGGATCGTGCTCACGGTAGCGATCGTCGCAGGACTGACGTTCATACTGGGCGGTTCCGTTGCCCGGCTCTACACCGACGCACTCTGGTTCAATGCGGCCGGGCTCGCGCCCGTCTTCAAAACGCGGCTCTTTACGACGGTCGTCGTGCGCATCATCGCGGGTCTCGCAGCCGGCGCATTCGTCTTCGCCAACCTGTGGCTGGTCACCCGCAGGCTGGGACCTGTGCGTGTGCGGCGACGGTACGGCAACATCGAGATCGCGGAGCAGGTGCCGCGTACGTTCGTCACGAGCGCGTGCGTTGTGATCGCGCTGCTCGCAGGATGGTGGCTCGCGACAATGCAATTCGGCGGCAGTGTGCCGCTTGCGCTCGCCGCCTGGCTGAAACACACGAGCTGGGGCATCGCGGACCCGCTCTTCCATCGCGATCTTTCGTTCTACGTTTTCACACTCCCAGTCGCACTGCTCGCGCTCGACTTCGTTCTCGTCACGTTCTTCTGGAGCCTGCTGCTCGTCGCCATGGGATACAGCTTCGTCGGCGGCGTGCGCGTACAGGAGCAGACCATCGAGATCGATCCGTCTGCGCGACAGCATTTCGCCACACTCGCGGCGGCCGTACTGGTTGCGCTGGCGTTCCGCTTCGTCGTGAGCCGCTATGCGCTCGCGGTCGGCGGTACCGGCGTGCAGGGCGCCGTCGGCTATACCGACATCCACGCGCGCCTCCTCGGTCACTGGGTCCTCGCCGCGCTCGCTGTGGTTGCGGCCGGTTCCATTCTCTACGCATCGAGCCGTCACCGCATTGCACCCGCACTCGCGGGGATTGGCGCATTCGTGATTGGCGGGATCGTCTTCGCGTTCGCGTATCCCGCGACGATCCAGGCGCTCACGGTACGGCCGAATCAGTTGGAGCGCGAACAGAAGTACATCGGCTGGAATCTCGAGTTCACGCGGCGTGCATTCGGTCTGACGGATGTGGAGCGCGTACACGTCGGTTACGAGACGGCGACGCAGCAGACGTGGAACAGCGCGGGCCGCACGTTGCAGCAGCTCGCCCTGTGGGATGTCGATCAACTCCAGGACGCATTCAACCAGGTTCAGTCGTTTCAGGGCTACTACACATTCACCGATGTGGACTTCGACCGTTACGCGATAGCCGGCAGCACGCACGAGGTAGGTGTCGGCGTCCGCGAGTTCAAGCAGGACGGCCTGCCCGCTGCATCACGCAACTGGTTCAATCTGCATCTGAACCCGGAATTCACGCGGGGCGTCGGCGTTGTCGTCGCGGAAACGAATACCGCGATCGCTGGTGCGCCGGAGTATCTCGTTGGCGAGCTGACGCCGATCCGCACGGCCTCGCGCGCCGCTGACCTGATGACACTCAAGGATCCGAGCATCTACTATGGCGAGCAGGCGAACGATTACATCGTGCTCGATGGCGCGGGCGGCGGTGGCGTTTCGCTCGGATCCTTTCTCCGCAAGATCGCGTTCGCGATGCGCTTCCGCGATCAGAACCTGCTGTTTGCCGGCAAGCTGAACAGCAGCAGTCACCTGCTGTTCATGCGCAACGTGCGCGAGCGCATGGAGCACATCGCGCCGTTTATCGACTGGGACCCCGACGCGCTCTCCGTGATCGTCGATGGCCACGTGAAATGGATCCTGGACGGCTATACGACGTCGCACTCATTCCCGATGTCGACACATCGCGATGTGTTATCGCTTCAGCTGCGCTCGATCAACTACATCCATGGCAGCGTGAAGGCGACCGTCGATGCAGTGACCGGGAAGGTCGAGCTTTATGCGACCGATGCCGGTGACCCGATCCTGCACAGCTACGCCGCCATCTTCCCGGGATTGATCCGGCCCGCGACGCAGATGCCGGCCTGGGTGCGCGAGCACCTCCGCTACCCCGCGACGCTGCTCACGCTGCAGGCCGATATCATGCAGCTCTATCACGTGCAGCAACCGAATGAGTTCTTCGCCGGCCAGAATGCGTGGGAAGTGCCCGCACAGGGCGCCGCCCGGGGCACGCCTCGCCCCAACGAACCGCTCTACCTGCTCCTGCCGCTGCCCGGCGACACTGCTCCCGAGTTCGTCTCGTTGCTGCCATTCACAGCACGCGCAAGGCAGAATCTCACAGCCATGTTGATCGCGCGGAACGATCCTGCATCCTATGGACACCTCTCTCTCCTCGACCTCGCCGGTGATGTGCAGATCAAGGGGCCCGCGCAGATCCAGTCGCTCATCGAGCAGGACCCCGAGATCTCGCAGCAGCTCTCCCTCTGGCGTCAGCTGGGCACAGCGGTCGAGCTGGGACAGCTGCGCATCATACCGACCGGCAATTCCATTCTCTATGTCGAGCCGCTGTTTCTCGCCGCGGAGGAGAAGGCCATCCCGCAGCTGCATCGCGTGCTCGTGAGCGACGGTGCTGGTGTCGCGATGGCGGAAACTCTCGAAAGCGCGATCTCCGACTTGTATGCAGGCAAAGGCTCCCCGGGGAGGGACCAGAAGGCACCGGTTGCCGGTGCTCCAGTTCCCGCACTTCCGCCCGCAGACCGCGCCGGCTGGCCGGCCGAGGCACTGCGTCTTTATGACCAGGCGGAAAGGCAGCTGCGCGCTGGCGACTTCGCTGCGTTCGGCGTGTCATGGCAGAAGCTCCGCACCGTGCTGCAGAACGCCGCGCAGGAACGCTGAGGCACGTTATTGAGAGAGAAAACGATTGTGGTCGCGCTGGGCGGAAACGCACTCCAGCCGGCCGATGAAGCCGGCAGTATCGCGCAGCAGTTCGCGCATACCCGCGAGAGTCTCGGCGCCATCGTCGCGCTCGCGCGCGCGGGGTGGCGCATCGCGATCGTGCACGGCAACGGACCGCAGATCGGTGATGATCTCGTGCGCAACGAGCAGGCGCGCGCGCAGGTGCCACCTTTGCCGCTCGGCGTGCTGGTGGCAGGCAGTGCCGGCTGGATCGGCTACATGATTCAGCAATCGCTACGCAACGCCCTGGATCGCGCGTCCATCGATCGAGCCGTAGTCACAATGATCGCGCAGGTCGAAGTGGACCCGGCCGAGGCACGGCTGGAACCGACGAAGCCGATCG
>JBDSPG010000198.1:0-3328 GCA_039912685.1 Longimicrobiales bacterium
GGTCGCAAATTCTCGGAGCGGGACCTCCGCCTGCTGAATCTCTTCGCACCGCAGGCCGCTGTCGCCATCGAAAACGCGCGACTCTATACGGAGATCCGTCAGCAGAAGCAGTTTTTCGAAGACCTCGTTCGGAACAACCCGGTCGCCATTGTCACGCTCGATCTCAATTACCGCATCACATCGTGCAATCCTGCATTCGAGAAGCTTTTCGGCTACACGAACAAAGAAGTGCTCGGCTGTGACCTGGACGAGCTGATCAACACGGCTGAAACCATGGCAGAGGCCGCTGCATACACGGCGCAGGCTCAGGCCGGCAATGTCGTGACAGGTGTACGGCAGCGGCGTCGCAAGGATGGCACGCTCGTGGACGTCGAACTTGCAGGCGTCTCCGTTATCGTGGACGGCAAGCCGGTCGGCGTGATGGGTCTGTACCACGACATCACGGAGCTGCTCGCCGCGCGTCGCGAAGCGGAAACCGCAAATGATGCAAAGAGCCAGTTTCTCGCAAACATGAGCCACGAGCTGCGCACGCCGCTCAACGCGATCATCGGCTACTCCGAGATGCTGCAGGAGGAAGCGGCGGAGTCTGATGGCAGCAGCGTCGCGGACCTGCAGAAAATCCAGGGTGCCGGTCGTCACCTCCTTGCCTTGATCAACGACATTCTCGATCTGTCGAAAATCGAAGCCGGGAGGATGGAACTGTACCTCGAGGACTTCGACCTCCGGGATGTGATCGCCGAAGTCGCGGACACGGTCGCCCCGCTGGTGTCGCGCAACGACAACCGTCTCGTCGTGTCATTTGACGATGGCATCGGCGTCATGCACGCGGACGTGACGAAGCTGCGGCAGGCATTGCTGAACCTGCTTTCGAACGCATGCAAGTTCACGCAGCAGGGCACGATCGCGATGAACGTCCGCCGCGATGACGATGCACGCATGCTGCGCATTGATATTGCCGATGAAGGCATAGGCATGACCGATGAACAGATGGGCAAACTATTCCAGGCGTTTGCGCAGGCGGAGACATCCACCAGCAAGAAATTCGGCGGCACTGGTCTCGGGTTGGCGATCAGCCGGCGTTTCTGTCGCATGATGGGTGGCGACATAACAGTCACCAGCGAGGCGGGTCGTGGGTCCGTGTTCACGATTGCGCTGCCGGAACAGGTGCGGGACGCTGAGGTCACTGCTCCTGATGAGGCCGGCACCGGTATCGCCGGCCGTGTGCTCGTGATCGATGATGCACCGGAAATGCTGGACCTGTTGAGCCGCTCGCTTTCACGTGCGGGCTACCGCGTGTCCTGCGCGCTCACTGGCAGCGAAGGGTTAAATCGCGCGATTGCAGAAACACCGGATGTGATCATTCTCGATGTGGTCATGCCGCGCATGGACGGATGGTCCGTGCTGACGGCGCTCAAGGAGGATCCGGTGACTGCTGGCATACCAGTAATCATGCTCACGATGATGGATGACCGGAATCTCGGCTTCGCGCTCGGCGCGTCCGAGTACCTGATGAAACCGCTGGAACCCGTTCGCCTGCTCTCGCTCCTGGAGCGCTACTGTGCAGATTCCACCGGGACGGTTCTCGTGGTGGATGATGACCCCGTCGCGCGCGCACTGCTTCGCAGGCATATCGAGGAGCAGGGGTTGAATGTGGCGGAAGCAACAAACGGACGGGAAGCGATTGAAGCGCTCGAGTCATCGATTCCGCAGCTCATGCTGCTGGATCTGATGATGCCCGAGATGGATGGCTTCGAAGTCGTATCCCGGATGCGCACGGTCCCGGCATGGCGTGACGTACCCGTAGTCGTTGTGACAGCCAAGGACCTGTCAGCGGAGGACCGAACGCGGCTGAGCGGTACCGTGGAACGTGTATTCAAGAAGGATGCGTTCGATCGCGAGTCGCTGCTCGACCAGCTGAACGCTCTTGTCGGCCCGCTCACACGCGCAGGCGCGCGGCCGAACGACTGAACGACCGATGAAGTCGCGGCTCGTTACCAAGTATCTGCCTGTACGTACGCGTCGATTACCGCGCGCTCGCCCTCACGGCCGCGCTTCGAGTTCCCGTGCTCCATTCCAACCACGCCCGTAAATCCCTTGCCGTGGATGTGCTTGAAGATATTGCGATAATTGATTTCACCCGTGCCCGGCTCGTTGCGGCCGGGATTATCGCCTACCTGATAATACGCGATCTCATCCCATGCAGCGGAGATGTTCGGGATCAGGTTACCCTCGGTGATCTGCATGTGGTAGATGTCGAACAGCATCTTGAGTGACGGGCTGTTCACTGCTCTGCAGATCTGGTACGCCTGTGCGGTATGCGTGAGGTATTGGCCGGCATGATCACGCCGTGTGTTTAGCATTTCGATCACCATGATGAGTCCATGCGGCTCGAGGATCGCCGCCGCGCGACGCAGCGAGTCGACGACATTCGCGGTCTGGAAATCCATGTCGAGCCGCTTGTCCACGACGCCTGGCACGACTGTCATCCATTTTGCGTTGACACGCTTCGCGACATCGACCGACTCGCCCACTTCCTTGAGAAAGCGATCGCGCTTCTCCGGCTTCCCGCTCGCCAGACCGGGCTCACTCCAGTCGATGGTGTGCGCGACGAACACGCCCATTGTCATCTTCAGTCGCGTCATTGCAGCTGCAATCCGCTCCTGCTCCGCCACCGAACGGCCTCGCATGTCATTGTCCTCGAGCGCCGTAAATCCTTCACCGGCCATGAACTCGAGCTGCGCTACTACATCATTGCCCGCATGCTCCTTGAACATTCCGAAGTGCGGTGCATACGCAAGCTTGAACTTCGGCGCGCCCGCAGGGGTCGGCGCCGGCGTCGGCGAGGATGCGGCCGCCGGGTGTGCCGCGGCGGTGCCGGCCGCGGCGAGCGCTGCGCCTGCAGCGAAGGATGACTGCACGAAATTGCGGCGGTCCATACTCACCACCCTTCCTTGAAGCTGCGAGAGAGTTTCGTGCGGCCGGGCATTGGAACCGGCGGTACGTCGAGCGTGCCGTACGCCATCTGGGCGAGCGGACCGGGATTGAGATCCTGCACGGCCGCGACCGTCTCATCCCACGTCAACTCCTGCCCCGTGTATGTCGACTCGCGGCCCATGATCGCGGTGAGCGTACTCTCTGCAATGCGCTTCAGTTCGTTCAACGGCTTGCCTGCGCGGATGCTCGCAACGAGATCCGTGTGCTCCTGCACATAGTCACCAAGGAAGCTCTCCGGTTTGGTCCAGCGCCATGGGTTCGCGCCGTCGATGCGCTGCTGATGCGCCATAGCCGTGCCTTTCGATCCCTGGAACCACTCACCCACGCGGTTGCG
>JBDSPG010000268.1:0-4935 GCA_039912685.1 Longimicrobiales bacterium
TCGCGGTACGCCGTTGATCGTCACCTATCACCCCGCGTACCTGCTGCGTAGCCCGCAGATGACACGCGCCGCATGGGAAGACTATCAGCGCGCACGGAAGGTTCTCGATGGCCAGGTTTGATGTAAAAATCGACACGTCCGGTAACCATCCGACGGCGCCATTGCCCGATCGGCAGCCGCCCTACGCGCCCGAAGCGGAGATCAGCGTGCTCGGCGGTATGCTCATCGACAGCGAGAATGCTGTACCGAAGGCCATCGAGCTCGTTGATGACACGATGTTCTACCGCGAAGCCAATCGCCGCGTGTTCCGCGCAATGGTCCGCCTGTTCACGCGAGGCGAAGTCATCGACCCTGTGACACTGCGCGAAGAGCTCAGCATCACCGACGAGCTCGAGGGCGTCGGCGGCATGGTGTTCATCGGGGAGCTGCTCGACTCCGTTCCCACTGCAGCCAACATCGAATACCACGCGCGCATTGTCCGCGAGCGCGCACTGCTGCGCAGGCTCATCGAGAGCGCATCCCAGATTATTCGTGACTCCTACGAGTCCGGCGAAAAGTCCGTCGAGGAAGTGCTGGACTCAGCGGAGCAGCGCATCTTCCAGGTCGCGCAGTCGCACGAGCGAGAAGGGTTCGTCTGGATCAAGAAGATCCTGTATCCAACGTTCGAGAAGATCGAACAGCTGCAGGCGTCGAAGGGTGGCATTACTGGCGTTTCGAGTGGTTTCGCGGCGCTGGACGACATGACCGGCGGTCTGCAGAAGGGCGACCTCGTCATTGTTGCCGCACGTCCGTCGATGGGAAAGACCGCGCTCGTCACCGGTATGGCGCTGCACGCATCGATCGCGCATCAGGTACCGTGTGCAATGTTCTCGCTCGAAATGTCGAAGCAGCAGGTCGTGCAGCGCATGCTGTGCTCCGAAGGACTGGTCGATCTCGGACGCCTGCTCCGCGGCCGACTCCAGGATGACGACTTCGGTCGCCTCGCTCAGGCTGCCGGCCATCTCAACACAGCGCCGTTATGGATCGATGACTCCGGCTCCCTCAGCATCCTCGAGATGCGCGCGAAAGCGCGCCGCTTGAAGGCCGACCAGCCCGAGCTCGGCCTCATTATTGTTGACTACATCCAGCTCATGACCGGCGGTGGCGACGCCGAAAACCGGCAGCAGGAAGTCAGCGCCATCAGCCGCGGACTCAAGGCGCTCGCCAAGGAACTCAACGTTCCTATTGTGGCACTGTCCCAGCTCTCCCGTGCCGTCGAGCAACGCGCAGACCACCGCCCCCAACTCTCGGATCTGCGCGAATCTGGATCCATCGAGCAGGACGCCGATCTCGTCATGTTCCTCTACAGACCCGAGTACTACGTACCAGCGAATGAAGCACAGGAAAAAGGACTGCAAGGCAAAGCAGAGCTGATCATCTCCAAGCAGCGTAACGGCCCCACGGGTGCCTGCGAACTGTACTTCCGGAAAGAATGCGCGCGGTTTGAGTCGTTTACTAACACGATGCAGCACTGAAATGCCCTTGCCGTTGTCATGACGAAGTCAAAAACTAAAGTCGCCTTTTTCTGCATAGAATGCGGAAACGAAACCCCGCGCTGGCAGGGCCAATGTCCCGCATGCTCGGGGTGGAATACGTTGCGCGAAGAACCCTCGGCGCCAAAGGAGCGGGGCAGTGGGCGGCTCGGCGGTAAATCCGTTAAAAACGGTGCACCGCACGCGGTAGCCGCACGTCTGGGCGATGTAGACACCACAGAAAGCATTCGATGGACGACCGGCCTCGATGAACTCGACTTCGTCATGGGCGGCGGCATCGTACCCGGCTCGATCGTTCTCCTCGGCGGTGAACCCGGCATCGGTAAAAGCACACTGCTCCTACAAGTTGCTGCACGCCTGCACGCAGGTGATCATAAAACGCTCTATGTTTCCGGCGAGGAATCAGCACCGCAGGTGCGCATGCGCGCCGACCGCCTCATGGAAAAAGCCGAAGACGTAATTTTCCTCTGCGAGACACGGCTCGATGCAATCCTCGCCGCAGCCGAGGAACACAAGCCCGCCGCGCTGATCGTCGATTCCATTCAGACTACATACTCGCACGACCTCGAGGGTGCGCCCGGCAATGTCACGCAGGTGCGTGAATGCGCGGCCAGCTTCCAGCGTTTCGCGAAGGAAACCGGTACCGCAGTATTCCTCGTCGGACACGTGACAAAGGGCGGCACGGTCGCGGGACCGAAGACACTCGAGCACATCGTCGATACGGTTGTGTATTTCGAAGCCGCGGCGGGCCTCGACCACCGTGTCTTGAGAGCGACGAAGAACCGGTTCGGCGGCGTTGACGAGATCGGTGTGTTCCGCATGACACCGGGCGGCCTCGTACCCGTTGCAAACCCGAGCGAGCTGTTCCTCGGTGAGCGACACGCCGGTGTCAGCGGTACCGCCGTTGCAGCCATCATCGAAGGTACACGCCCGCTCCTTATCGAAGTGCAGGCGTTGTGTGCGCGCAGTACCTACGGCGCAGCGCAGCGCGTATCAACCGGCTTCGACCGACAGCGTCTCGCTCTACTCCTCGCAGTGCTCGAGAAGCGCGCGGGCATCCCATTCGCCGAGACAGACGTATTCCTCAACGTCGTTGGTGGCGTGCGCATCGAGGAAACGGGTTCCGACCTGGCAATTGCGGCCGCACTAATCTCCGCTGCGCTCGACCGGCCGGCACCATCCGACGCGGTATTCCTCGGCGAAGTCGGCCTCGGTGGTGAGATTCGCGCAACACATCAGCTCGAGCGACGTCTGACAGAAGCCGCGCGTATGGGATTCCGCAGCGCGTTCCTGTCGCCGCGCGCAATCTCGTCCAGCGCACCGCGGGACCTGAAGCTTCACGCCGTCGCCGACATCAAGGCGCTGCTCGCCATGTTCCGCGCGTGATGGCGTAATGCAGATACTCGCTGGTGTCGTGATCCCCGCAGGTGGCGCTGGTCGCCGGATGGGCGGCGTGCGCAAGCCGTTCCTTGAGCTCGCCGGCCGGCCGCTGCTGCAGCACACCATCGAACCATTCCTCGCCAGCCCGAACGTCGAACACATCGTCGTCGCACTGCCTGCGGATACACTCGGTGATCCGCCCGCATGGCTTGTCGCACTGCATCCGCGCGTCACGCTTGTAGGCGGCGGCGAGGAACGCGGCGATTCTGTGCGCAACGGCATCGCCGCATTGCCGGATGATGTCGATGTCATCCTCGTGCATGATGCGGCACGGCCGCTGGTGAGCGGGGAAGTGATCGAACGCTGTATTGCTGCAGCGGCGGAAGGCAGGTCCGTAGTTGCAGCCGTCCCCGTGACGGATACGATCAAGGAAGTCGACGAGGGCGGCCGCATCGAGAGCACGCCGGATCGTCGCGCGCTATGGGCCGCGCAAACGCCGCAGGCATTTCCCGCCGCCGTGATACGCGACGCATACGCGCGTGCATTGCAGGATCGGATTAACGCGACGGATGATGCAGCACTCGTCTCGCGCTACGGTGCGACCGTCACCATTGTCGAGGGAGCGGTCGACAACATCAAGGTCACATCGCCCGCTGACCTCGCCATTGCCCAGGTACTGCTCCAGCAGCGCAACGCATGAATCGCGTTCCGTTCCATACTTTGGAAGATGCGCGCACCGGCGCGCCGCGCGTTCGCGCGCACCTCGATGCCGGCGGACTCATCGCGTATCCGACGGAGACGGTGTACGGCATTGGCGGTCTGCTCACGCGCCAGGCACTCCAAAGTCTCGCAGCGCTCAAGAACCGCGATGCCGACAGGCCCGTGCTGGTTCTGTCGCACGACCCCCGTCGCATAAAACAACTCCAGTGGAATGACGCCGCGCTGATCCTCGCGGACCGCTTCTGGCCGGGCCCTCTCACGATTGCACTCGCCGCGGAGCCTGACGCGTTCGAGGCGCCCGTGCTGTCGGCTGCAGGGACCGTCGCCATCCGCCACACGTCCCAGCCCGCATTGCTGACACTGCTGGCGTTGCTCGACGCGCCGATCACATCCACGAGCGCGAACCTGCCCGGTGAGCCACCGGCGACCAACGCGGACGCGCTTGCCGCGCTCGATATGCACCACACGCACGATGCGCTCGATGTGCGCGGCCACAGCATCCTCATCCTGGATGGCGGCACCCTCCCTGCACGCCAGCCCTCGACCGTTATAGATTGCGCGGGCCCCACGCCGCGCCTGATCCGCGCCGGCGCCGTGCCGCGGGAGCTGCTCGAAGCAGCATTGAACTCTGGAGGATTTTCGCTCGATGGTTGAAGTCGTGACGTTCAATATTCTTTTCCTTTGCACGGGTAACACATGCCGCAGCGCGCTCGCAGAGGGCATCGCGCGCGACGCAGTCGACCGGCGCGGCTGGCACAATGTCGAGATTCGCTCCGCCGGCACGGGCGCGATGCCGGACATCGAAGCATCCGATGATGCGGTGACCGTTGCAGCGGACCGTGGCATCGATCTCAGCGCGCATCGCTCGCAGCCGCTCACTCCCGAGCTCGTCGCGTGGGCGGACCTCGTTCTCGCGATGAGCCCGTCACATCTGTGGACGGTCGGTGAAATGGATGGCGCGGACAAGGCGGGGCTGCTCACGGATTTCATTGATGGCGACGGCTACGGACAGGCCATCGAGGATCCGTACGGCGCGGGTGTCGATACATATCGCGAGACCGCTGACCAGCTAGCGACCGCCATCGACGCACTGCTCGATCGCCTTTCCGCAATCCTGGCACCATGAGCGTTCAAGTCCCCGCGCCTACCGCGCGCACACGCACATTCGCATTGCTGGGCAACCCCGTCGCGCACTCGCTGTCACCGACATTCCAGTCTGCAGCGTTCACGGCGGCCGGATGCGACGGCATTTACGTCGCACTCAAATGCGATCACTCCGATGTAAAATCGCTGATCCGCGCGC
>JBDSPG010000310.1:0-10790 GCA_039912685.1 Longimicrobiales bacterium
TACGCGGCGATTGCAGCGCTGATCGTGTTCCAGCCGGAGTTGCGCGCGGGCCTGGCCAGGCTCGGGCGGAATCGTGTGCTGCGCAGGTTCAACACACTCGAGGAGAACCTTGTCGCCGATGAACTGACCGACGCCATTGGGCGGCTCGCCCGCGCGAAGATCGGCGCGATCATCGCCGTGCAGCGCGAGATTGATCTCGTGGACTATGTGCAGACCGGTACCCGTCTGCACGCGAAGATCGACACAGACCTGATCATCTCACTGTTTTCGCCGTATGGACCGTTGCATGACGGCGCCGTGCTGGTTGATGGAGACACGATTATTGCGGCCGGCGTGATCCTGCCGCTGACGCAGTTTCCCGTTGCCGACAAGACGTTGGGAACGCGGCATCGTGCGGCACTCGGACTCTCCGAAGAGACGGACGCATTCATCATCGTTGTTAGCGAAGAGAACTCGCACATCTCGCTGGCGTTCCGCGGCCGGCTGGAGGCGAATGTGAGCCTGGAGAGGGTGCGTCTCGCACTCTCGGGTGCGCGCCTCCATGCGGAGCCGGCCGTGCGTCCGTAGGGCCGTGCGTCGATCAGTTGAAAATGGTATCATCCACCATGTACGAAGCACGACTGAAAGAGAGCTGGCCGGCGGTAGCCCGGCGCATCGAGGAAGCGCGGTCGCGTGGCGGCCGCGCCAATGACGTTACGGTGGTCGCGGTCACGAAGACGCACCCACCTGCGGCCGTGCTCGCGGCATATGCCGCGGGGCTGCGAATGTGCGGTGAGAACCGGGTGCAGGAGCTGGTGGAGAAGCGCGAAGAGATCGATGCGCAGGCGGTCCCCGGGTTGCACTGGCACCTGATCGGGCACCTGCAGCGGAACAAGGTCCGCCAGGTGCTGCCGCTCTGTGATCTGATCCACTCCGTCGATACCGACCGTCTTGCAGCTGAGATCTCCGCAGAGGCCGTGCGGTTAGGCAGGACGGCAGACGTCCTGGTGCAAGTGAATGCCTCCGGTGAGGAAACGAAGGGCGGCTTCGGTGTAGAGGGTGCCGCTGAAGCGGTGGCCAGGCTCGGCGCCCTCGAGGGACTACGAATCCGCGGCCTCATGACAATGGCGCCGTTCACCGATGACGAGCAGGTGTTGCGGGGTACGTTCCGCGCGACACGGCGGGCCTTCGAGGAATGCGCGGCGCAGGCATCGGCGTTCGCGCCGGATTATCTTTCGATGGGAATGTCAAACGATTTCGAGATCGCGATCGAGGAGGGCGCCACCATGGTGCGTCTCGGCACGATCCTGTTCGGTGAGAGGCAGCAATGATCGATCTTACACCGCTCGAGGTTCGCAAGAAGAAGGGAGACTTCAAGAAGGCGTTGCGCGGATATGACCCCGCACTCGTCGATGACTTCCTGGATGTCGTTGCGGACAGGCTGGACGAGCTGGTTCGGGACAACCTGGCCATGACGGAACGGCTGGCGCGCCTGGAGCATCAAGTGTCCGACAACCGTGAGCGTGAGCGCGCGCTGACCGATGCACTCGTCACCGCACAGGAAATGCGCGAGGAGATGCAGAAGCAGACCGCGCGCGAGTCTGACCTGCTGCGCCGCAGTTCCGAACAGGAAGCGGGCCAGGTGCGTCGCACTGCGGAACAGGATGCTGCGCAGATCCGGAACGAGGCGGTGCAGGCACGCGAGCGCGAGGAAGAGGTGCTCCGCCGGCTGCGCGCCCGTCAGCAGCAACTGCTGCAGAGCTATCGCACGTTCCTTTCGCGCGAGCTCGCTGAGCTGCAGGTGATCGGCGAAACGCTCGAGATCGAAGGCATGGCCGGCAACGAGCCGCCGCCGCCGTCGCCGCGAGCTCGTTCGACATCGCGCGGGTCGCCGCGTGCACCCGCCACGGTCCCGGCCGTAACGGTGGCGGCTGCACCAGTGTCGGCCGCACCAGTGTCGGCCGCACCGGTGGCGCCAGCTGCAACCCCCGAAGTAATGCCCATCGACACCCACATCGAGCACGCCGTTGTCATGGGCGCCGTCGAAATCGAGCCGCTGCCGGAGGAAGAGCCGTTCGCACCGGAGCCGGTGGAAGATCTCGAGCGCGCCGAAGCCGAGCTCGCATTGCAGGACCAGCTCGCACTGCGTGATGGCATCGCGAGGAACGAAATCGCGCTGCATGAACCGCCCGCCGTTGAGACCTTGCAGCTGATCGACTTGGATACGCTGGATTTCGGCAGCTATAAACCCGCCGATTCCGTGCTCATGCTCGACCTCGAGGACGCCCAGGTCGAAGAGTTGGACGATATGGCGGACCCGGCGATCGGTGCGCCGGATCATGACGCCACAGCCCTCCTCGAGAATGCATTGCGCGCGGGCTACCGGCTCGAGCTCGATGATGATGATGACATCGAGGAGCTGCTGCTGGATGACATGGAAGAAGCAGCGGACGACAACACCGACCTGCCGAGCGACTGGCTCGACAGGATGATCGACGACGAGGACGCGGTTTGAAATATCCGGATTATCCCACGAACACGACGGCACTCGAGAACGAGATTCTTGAGAGCTGGCGCAGCGAAGATCTTTTCCGCCGCACGCTCGAGCAGACGGAGGGTGCGGAGGAATTCGTATTCTTCGAGGGCCCGCCGACCGCGAACGGCCGCCCCGGCATCCATCACGTGATCAGCCGTACGATCAAGGACCTGGTGTGCCGCTACCAGACGATGCACGGCCGCCACGTCACGCGCATCGCGGGTTGGGATACGCACGGCCTGCCGGTGGAAATCGAGGCGGAGAAGAAGCTGGGCATCAGCGGCAAGCGACAGATCGAGGAGATCGGTGTTGCGCGCTTCAACGCGGTGTGCCGCGAGAGCGTGTTCACGTACAAGGAAGACTGGGAGAAGCTGTCGGAGCGGATCGGCTACTGGCTCGACTATTCGAAGCCATACGTCACCATGGATCCGCGCTACATCGAATCCGTGTGGAACGTTTTGCAGCAGCTCGACAGCCGCGGTCTGATCTACCGCGGCTATCGCAGCGTGCCATACTGCCCGCGTTGCGGTACGTCACTCAGCTCGCACGAAGTCGCGCAGGGGTACGAGGACGTAGCCGATCCATCCATCTACTTCACAGCGCCGCTCGAGTCGGATCCATCGCGCGCATTCCTCGTCTGGACGACGACACCCTGGACACTGCCGGCGAATGCGGCGCTCGCGCTCAATCCGTCCGTCGAATATGTCGAAGTCGAGTGGGCGGAGCCGCAAGGCGGCGTGCGCACGCTCATCCTTGCGGAGTCCCGTGTCGCCGCACTGTTCGGTGAGGATGTCAAACGCGTGCGCACGCTCAGCGCAACGGAGCTCGAGGGAACACGGTACGTGCGGCCGTTCGACATTCTGAAAGCGGATGCAACAGGTAAGGCATGGCAGGTCGTGCTCGAGGACTTCGTCACATCGGGTGACGGTACCGGCATCGTGCACATGGCGCCTGCGTACGGCGCCGATGACTACGCAGCGGGCCTGCGTCACGAGTTGCCGATGATGCGCGCTGTCGATGACACCGGTCGCTTCAAGGAGGACGTGCCGCTCGTCGCAGGCATGTTCGTGAAGGATGCGGATGCACCGCTCGTGCAGGCACTGCGCGATATCGGTCGCGTATTCCGCTACTCCCTCGAGGTGCACTCGTACCCGCACTGCTGGCGCTGCTCGAGCCCGTTGCTCTACATGGCGCGCGACTCGTGGTACATCCGCACGACCGCAGTGCGCGCGAAAATGATCGAGAACAACGCGCAGGTCGGCTGGCATCCGCCGGAAGTCGGCAGTGGACGCTTCGGCGAATGGCTCGAGGGCAACGTAGACTGGGCAATCTCACGCGAACGATACTGGGGCACGCCGCTGCCCATCTGGGTGTGCAGCAAGGATCCAGAACACCGCGAAGTCATCGGCAGTTATGCAGAGCTCGCGCAGCGCGCGGGCACGCTGCCCGCGGACTTCGATCCGCACAAGCCGTTCATCGATGAATACGAGTGGCCGTGTGAGTGCGGCGGCACCCGTCGTCGCATACCCGAAGTTGTCGATGTGTGGTTCGATTCCGGTGCCATGCCGTATGCACAATGGCACTATCCGTTCGAGAACTCGCAGTCGGTGACGCACAATTTCCCGGCGGACTTCGTGTGCGAAGGCATCGATCAGACACGCGGCTGGTTTTATTCGCTGATGGCGATCTCGACGATGCTCGACCTCGGGCCGGCGTACAAGCATGTGCTCGTCAACGATCTGCTACTCGACGTCGACGGACTCAAGATGTCGAAGTCACGCGGCAACGTAGTCGATCCGTGGCAAGCGCTCGAGACGTTCGGTGCGGACGCGATTCGCTGGTATTTCATGACCGTGAGCCAGCCGTGGGTGCCGAAGCGTTTTGACCCGGCCGCGCTGGGTGAGTCGGCGCGCCGCACGTTCGACACACTCGCGAACACGTATCGTTTCTTCGCGATGTACGCGAACCTCGAGAACTGGCGTGCATCGGAAGACGATCCGCAGCCGGCGAGCAGGGCAGTACAGGACCGCTGGATTCTCGCTCGGCTCGATTCACTCGTGTCGAGTGTCACTGCAGATTTCGATGCGTATGAAATCACGCGTGCGTCCCGCGCCATCTCGGACTTCATTGTCGATGATCTTTCGAACTGGTATGTACGACGCAGTCGCGATCGTTTCTGGGGCAGCGCGGATGCAGCCGACACGGCCGCGGCGTTCAGGACATTGCACGAGACGATCGTTGTGCTGTCCCGCCTGCTCGCCCCGGTCACGCCGTTCCAGAGCGACTGGCTGCATCGGGCACTGACGGGAACGAGCGTCCATCTGGCGCCGTATCCGGCCGCCGATCCGTCCGTAGCCGATGCGGGCCTGGAGGCAGGCATGGATGTCGTCCGGATTCTGGCCCGCCTGGGACGGGCCGCGCGGGAGCGTGTGAAGATCCGCGTGCGTCAGCCGCTGGGTACGCTACAGGCCGTCGTCGCACAGCCGGACCTGCTCTCAGAGGAGCTGCTGGACGTGCTGCGGGACGAGCTGAATGTGAAGCGGGTGGAGTTCCTGCAGGGTGCCGAGGAGTTGGTCGCACTACGCGCGAACCCGCGTTTCCGCGATATTGGAAAGCGGTTCGGCTCGCGCACGCAGGCGGCGGCTGTCCTTATCCGGGATCTGCCGGCAGAATCGCTGCGCGCGATCAAGGCGCGTGGTTCAGCCGATATTGTGCTGGATGACGAAACGCACGGTATCACGCTCGCTGATGTTGATGTACTGGAAGAGGCGACTGGAGATAGCATTGTCGAGACGGAATCGGGTTGTACGATCGCGCTCGATGCGACGATCGACGATGCGCTGCGCAGTGAAGGTCTCGCTCGCGAACTGGTGAACCGCGTGCAGCGGCTGCGCCGTGAGTCGGGGTTCGAGGTGAGTGATCGGATACGCCTGACGCTGAGCGGCGATGGCGAAATCACCGCGGCCGCGCAGGCGCACGGCGATTACATCGCGGGTGAAACGCTGGCCACGCACTTCAGCGTGGAGGATACGCCCGGCGGTGGTATCGAGCCGATGGATGTCGACGGACACGCGGCCTGCATCGAGATTGCAAAGGCATGACTAACAGGAGCGGCACAGTGGACAGCGCAACCGACATAGACGCCTTGCCGAGGTCCGAGGCCACGGGCGGCATCGGGCAAAGGCTGGTGATATTCATCGGCATCGTCGGGAGCGTGCTCGCCCTCGACATCCTCACGAAGTTCGTCGTGCAGCGCAATCTGCTCGTGTACGAGCAGCGTGATGTTATCGGCGAATACCTGCGTCTTACATACATCCACAACACGGGTGCGGCGTTCGGCATTCAGCTGGGGCCGTACTCGCGCGAGATCTTCCTCGTGTTGTCCCTCGTGGCGCTCGTTGCGCTCGCCATGATGTATTACTACACGCCGCTCCAGGACCGGCTCCGTCTTGCTTCCATTGCGCTCATCTGCGGCGGTGCCGTAGGCAATCTGATCGACCGCGTGCGATCCGAGCACGGCGTTGTCGATTTCCTCGACGTGGGCATCGGCAATGTGCGCTGGCCGGTATTCAACGTTGCGGATATGGCCGTGACCGCAGGCGCTGTCATTCTCGCATTGTCGCTTTGGAAAGAGGAGAAGCGCGAAGGTGGCGGATGACGCCGGCAGCATCAGACTGATCGTAGAAGAGGCAGGTGGGCGGATCGACCGATATGTTGCGGCGCACGTGCCGAGCCTCTCCCGCTCCCGCATCGAGCAGCTCCTCGCGGACGGGCACATTCTCCTCAACAACCGAATTCCAAAGAAGAGTGAAGCGCCCATCGTCGGCGATGTGATCGAAGTCACAATGCCGAATGCGACGCCATCCAGCGTGGATGCGGAAGACATTCCGCTGACGATTGTATATGAAGATGGCGACATCGCGGTGATCGACAAACCGTCGGGTCTCGTGGTGCATCCTGCACCCGGCCACCGCGGCGGGACGCTCGTCAATGCGTTGCTGCATCACCTTAAAGACCTGTCGGGAATCGGTGGTGTGATGCGGCCCGGTATTGTGCATCGGCTCGACAAGGACACGTCTGGCCTGCTGCTCATCGCGAAAAATGATGATGCGCATCGCGAGCTGTCCGCCGCATTGAAGCGACGTGACATCAAGCGCATCTACCAGGTCGCGGCGTGGGGGCACCTGCGCCAGGAAACCATCACCGTGGATGCACCGATCGCGCGATCGCACAACGAGCGTCAGCGCATGGCCGTGCTCGAGGGGGGCCGTCGCGCAGTGACGCATTTCCGTCGCATGTCGATCTGGCCGGCCGCGGAGTTGTTGCGCGCGGAGCTCGATACCGGGCGCACACATCAAATTCGAGTACACCTGGCTCACATCGGACATCCAGTCGTCGGCGACAGTGTGTATGGTATCGACGCGGCTCGCGGCATGAGTGGCCCCGCGCTGTCCTGGGCGCGCAGCCTCGCCCGCCAGGTGCCACGCCAGTTTCTCCACGCCGCCGAGCTATCGCTAGAACATCCGGTCACGGGAATTCCGCTGCGCTTCACGTCACAGCTTCCACCCGATCTCGCCGCGCCTGCCGCGTGGGCTGAAAAGGGGCTCGATGTCGGTTGACCCGCGCCCTTGCTCCGACCTATTTTCCACCACTTAACCCCCTCTCTGCGCGCGCCGGGCGCCAGGGCTCCATCCACGAGCAGGAACGGGTGTCCAGCACCGCAGCCGAGGCTGAATACGAGCCGGTCACGGCAGCACCCGTCCAGTGGGTGGTTTTTTCCTGCGCCGGAGAGCGTTTTGCGCTCCCGCTCGAGCGGGTGCGGGAGATCCTGACGCCCCTCCCGTTCGTCCGGCTGCCGGGCGCGACGGAGGAGGTTTGTGGTCTGGTAGGGGTACGCAGCCGGGTTGTGACGGCGTTCGATATGGGGGTGGTGCTGGGGCTGTCCCCCTCCCACCTGGCCAGGGATCACCGCCTTCTCCTGGTCGAGTACGGCGACCGGACGCCGGCGTTCGTTGTAGAGGAAGTACACGCCGTAACGCCTGTCGAAGTTGCGCTGGCAGTATCGTCGGACGGCGGGCATGCAACGGCCCGCGACATGATTCTCGGTTCAGGGGAGTTCGAGAACGTCCCGTTCCACGTGCTGGACATGGACCGAATGCTCGACCGCCTTCTGATCTGACTCACCTGCCGCAAGGATTATCCAGATGTTGAAGACCGTTCTGATTTGTGATGACGCGCTGTTCATGCGCACCATGCTCGCGGATATCCTGAAGGGCGCCGGTTTCGATGTGGTCGGCGAAGCACAGACCGGCACGGAGGCCGTAGCGCGCTACAAGGAGTTGCGTCCTGATCTCGTCACCATGGACATTGTGATGCCTGACATGGGCGGGATCGACGCGGTACGCGCAATCATGAAGGATGACGCGCAGGCGAAGATTTTGATGTGCAGCGCCATGGGTCAGCAGGCCCTTGTGATCGAAGCGATTCAGGCGGGCGCGCGCGATTTCGTGGTGAAGCCGTTCCAGCCATCGCGTGTGCTAGAGGCCGTCCAGCGCGTAATGGGCTGACCGCCCCATGGACATGCGCCGTTTTCTGGACCTGTACATCACAGAGACGCAGGAGCATCTGCGTACGCTGAGCCGCAGCCTGCTCGCCCTCGAGTCTGGCTCTGCCGATGCCGTCGGCGAAGCGTTCCGGTCGGCGCACACCATCAAGGGCCTGTCCGCTGCAATGGGCTACAGCGCCGTCGCGGGTATGGCGCATGTGCTCGAAGATACGCTGCAGTCCATGCGTGACGGCGCACTCACCGCCGATGCCGCACTCATCGATTCACTGCTCCGCGAAGCCGACGCGCTCGATCAGGCCGTCCACCACGCTGTCACCACCATCGAACCGCAGGTCGAAGCGGCCAGGGAGACGCAATCCACGAGTGCAGCCGGGAGCGCCGCCGCGAGCGCAATCCGTGATGTTCCGTTACCGGCCGGCACTTCGCGAGTGACACTCGTGAGGATTCGCGAGGACGCGCAGATCAAGTCGGCGCGTGCCATGCTCATCATGCGCGGGCTGGACGGCAATCCGGCTCTGCTCGGAGCGCACCCGACTTCATGGCCCGATGATTTCGACGGCGTGATCCATCTCTTCTTCACGAACACGGTCGATGAAACCGCAGTACGCGACATCATCATGCGCGCCGGCGACGTCGCATCGATCGAGTTCATGGACCCGGCACCACAGCCGCCTATTCCGACAGTGCAGCTGCCGCAGCGTTCTGCGCCCAAGCCCCGCGCGGTCCGCCACGTGCGCGTCGACGAGGCGCGACTCGACGGTGTGCAGGAATCGTTGGGCGAGCTTTCCATCCTGCAGAACCGGCTGCAGGGCGATGCATCCGCAATGAAGGGCGCCGCGGACATTATCGAGCGCATGCAAAGGCTCATCGCAGAACTGCAGATCGATGTGCTCACCATGCGGATGGTGCCATTGAGCGAAACGTTCGAGCGGCTGCCCCGCGTTGTGCGCGATGCGGCCCGTACATGCGGCAAAGATGTCGACTTCACCATAGAAGGTGATGCGATCGAGCTGGACCGTTCCATTTTGAACGAGCTGGGCGACCCGCTCGTGCACATGCTTCGCAATTCCGTGGACCACGGCATCGAGACGCCGGAACAGCGCATCGCGGCCGGCAAGCCTCCCCGTGGCCGACTGTTGCTGCGCGCGGAGCGCGAACGGAACAGTGTTCGCGTCGTGCTGGAGGACGACGGTCGCGGCGTCGACCGTGCCCGTGTCGTGCAAAAGGCGCTCGAGCTGGGCCTGATCACCGCAGCGGCGCACACCGTGCCGAACGACGAAGAAGTGTTTCGGCTCCTCGCGCATCCGGGATTCTCGACTGCGGAGAAGGTGACTGAGGTCTCCGGCCGCGGTGTTGGTCTGGATGCCGTGGTGAACCGGGTGCGTTCGATCGGTGGATCGGTGGAGATGCATTCCGTTGACGGTCAGGGTACAACATTCGTCATCCGGCTGCCGATCTCGCTGGCACTGGCACAGGCGCTGCGAGTTCGCGTCGCAGGCGAGGATTATGCAATACCACTCACGCACCTGTCGGAAGCGATCGAACTACATGACGCGCTGCTGGTACCATTAGGCAATCGCGAGTCCGTGCGTGTGCGGGACGACGTGATCCCGCTGATCCGGCTTCGTCATGTGCTTGGCGCCGACTCGCGGGTGGAAGAGCGGGCGGCCGTGATTACGGAGCTCGGCGATCGCCGTGTGGCGCTCGCTGTTGATGAGCTTGTCGGTCGGCAGCAGATTCTGGTAAAGAATTTCGATTCAGCAGTTGGTACGCTGCCATACTTCTCGGGCGCGACACTGCTGGACGACGGGAAACCGGCGCTGGTGCTGGACCCGCTCAGCGTGATGTAGGGGCGATATGGATATTCGGCAGCTCGATGCCGCACAGCTCGATGCCATGCGTGAGATCGCCAACATAGGGGCGGGTCACGCGGCCACGGCACTGTCACAGATGACGAACAAGATCATCATGATCGAAGTGCCGGAAGTCAGCATTGTGCCGCTCGAGCAGGTCGATCGCATGCTCGGCGAGCCTGATGAAGTCATGGCAGCCGTCATCATGAAGGTGCTGGGCGACCTCACGGGTCGTACGCTGCAGGTATTCCCGGGCGCCGCTGCATCCACGCTGGCGGCACTGTTGCTCGGCGGCGATGAACCTGCGTTCCCTGATGCATTCGACGAATCCCACCAGTCCGCCCTGAAGGAAGTGGGTAACATTATCGTGGGCGCCTACCTCAACGCGCTCTCCGAGTTCACCGGCAAGCTCCTCATCATGTCGGTGCCCGGATTCGCGATCGACATGGCCGGCGCGATCATGAGTACGAGCTACCTGAATTTCGGACATGAAAAGGATTACGTTTTCTGCGTGAACACAAAGATGCAGATCGGCGGCGCGAAACTGAGCGCGCACTTTCTTTTCATCCCCGACGAAGCATCGCTGCAGATCATGCTGCGCGAGATGAGGCTGCTGGCCTGATGAGCTCGATAACCCCACCCGGCTCCGGCGCAATGCCGTGGAATGACCGCGCGGACCCGTCGATGGCACCTGCATCGGCCGCGTCGAACGCGCCCTCGCCTCGGTCCGCGCGCGATCTCGAGATCCTGCGCGGCCTTGCGAAACGCATCAATCCGCATGATCCGGGCGCACACAACAATCTCGGCGTCGTCTATTACAACAAGGGGTTGTACGCCGAAGCGATCGAGCATTTCG
>JBDSPG010000354.1:0-30615 GCA_039912685.1 Longimicrobiales bacterium
CAACCGACCGGTACGACCTGTGCCGCCGCGTGCTGACGGATATCTATTACCCGCAGTATCGCGATACGGACCCCGCGTCGCTGCCGGAAGCGACGCGCATGGCACTGCTGCAGATGGACCCGCGCAACATCACGCTGGAAGCCGAATACTACTCGGATATCGACCAGGCAAAGTTCGAGCGCGTCAAACCGTTGCAGTGGCTGTGGGAGATGTTCGACAAGAGCCCCCTCGGTGAGAATGTGCATCTCGGCGTGAAATTCAGGCGTCTGCTCGCGCAGCACATCTTCAAGCGCTGCGGCGCGAACTTCAAGGCATTCCACTTCGTGAAGTTCTCGTACGGCTACAACCTCGATGTAGGCGACAATGTCGTCATCCACCGTCACGTTCTGCTCGATGATCGTGGTGGCATCCGCATCGGCAATGGCTCATCCGTTGCCGACTTCGGCAACATCTACAGCCATACACATGCATTGGGTGACGGCCGCGACATTGACCTGCCGGCAGTGATCATCGAGGATGGCGTGCGCATCACGTATCACGCGACGGTCCTCGCCGGCATCACGCTGCACACGAATTCCATGCTCGGCGCGCTCGCGGTTGCGACGAAGGACATTGCTTCCGGCGATGTGGCATTGGGGATTCCGGCGCAGCCGAAGCTGAAGCGGCCGGAGAAGAAGGCGGTGTTTCCGTCGACCAACGACCCGCTGAACGAATAACGGCCTAACGACGTTCAGTCGCGGCCTTGAGCTTAGCGCGCGCATTCGCCACAGCGCGCTTCAGGGTTTTGGCCTCCAGTGGACTGAGCGGCTTCCCGTGAAATCTCGCACGCACGTAGAGCGCGACGGCCTGCGCGGCGGATTCGGCGCCCGGCGTAGCATCCGCCTGAAGCTGCTTCACGAACGCGAGTGGCGGCAGCGCGATTGCCGGCGGATATCCTCGCTTTTCGTACATCCTGCGCAGTTTGAGATAAGCAGCACTCTCGCGAGCGGCCGGCGTATTGCGGCGCAACACGAATGACCGGCGCATCATTCCAGCGGTTAGTGCAAGGACGGCCGCGAGAATCATCCAGCGCATTGAGCCACCGCCGGTGCCGGTCGTGCTTGCATCCGGCGTAACGCGCAACGCGTCGGCCACACGATTGAACATGCTGAGCTGGGTTCGAACGTCGTACTCGAGCACCCACCGGTTCCAGCGGTAATCGAGTCCATCCACAAATGCGCGCAGCGGACGCAGCCACCCGATGCGGTTCTCGGCAACGCCGGAGAGCGACGCGGGTGTCGGATCGTACTGTATCCATCCGAACTGGGGATACCATACCTCCACCCATGAGTGTGCTTGGTTCTGCGTGACGTTCATGAATCCGCCGAAGCCATTCCATTCGCCGCCGAGGAATCCGTTGACGTTGCGCGTAGGCGCGCCCATCGCGCGCAGCAGTACCGCCATCGCGGTGGAGAAGTACTCGCAGTGGCCCTTGCGACGCACGAACAGGAAATGCTCGAGTGTCGCCTCACGCGCGGAGCCGGGCAACTCGAGCGTGTATGTGAACGGGCGCAGGTACGCTTCGACGGCGCGCACTTTGTCGGCCGTTGTAACGCGTCCCTGCGCGAGCGAGTCGGCGAGCTGCGTAATGCGGCCTTCGAGCTGCGGGATCTGCAGGTAGGAACGCAGCTGCGGCAGCACGGCTCCAGTATCGCTATCGAGCGCGGCCTGCGGAGGCAGCGCGACATTGCTGTGGACGGTGTACACGGGCGGGCCGCGGCCGACGTAAGAGTAATCTCCATTGCCGCGGGTCTCGATTCCCATGTGGTATTCATCCGGACTGATCTGCACGATTGCGTTGAGTCCGAACAGCGCGTTCACGCCGGGCAGGTCAGCGCCGTAAATATGCTGTACGATGGTTTCGCGACCTCGATTGTATGCACCGCTGCCGAGCGGCTGAAAGAGACCGGGTGTGCGCAGCCACTCAGAGCCGTTGAACCGGTCGAAGGACATGCCACGCCAGTGCAGTGATCCGAGGTTGGCCGGCGGTCCCGACGGAAACTCAACTCGCAGGACGAGCTCCGGATTGGGATAAAGACGTCCGCCGTGATTGAGTAGCGAGACACGGTCGCTGAATCCCATCACACCGCCGGCGAGCGGCAGTCCGCGAGACACCCAGCCACGTGTGACGCGCGGGAACAGCAGGAACACGAGCGCGCTCATGACGAGCGCGATACCGGAGAATGCGGCGGACTGCAGGAGAAAGCGTCCGCGCACCGGAACATCGCGAATCGGACGTCGCTCGATGCTGTGAAGCATGTGTCCGAGCATGAGGCTGACGGTCGCGGCTGCCATGTATGCAACGAACGCCAGGGCGAACAATGCGCCGGGCCGGTAGGCGGCGGATGCCACAAGCAGTGCGAACGTGAGCGCATACACGCGTGCGTCGTTACCGGTATCACGCTGACGGAATACTTCGGCGACGAGCAGCAGGAGCAGCAGGTCGACCATCGGCAGCACGATGTCCTCCGGCGATCGGATGACATGGTAGCCGGCACGCAGAGCAAGGAGTACGGCGGCGATCTTCCAGACAGGCGCGAGCCGCCTGCGCAACGCGGCGGACGGCTCCCACAGTGCGACCGCTGCAAGGATGAGGATGGCGGGAAGAACGCTGGGCGCGTCGAGGCCAGCACCGCTGATGAAGGCGATGACCGCGGTGAGCGTCATCAGCGCTTCGCACTGACGGTGCAGGCGCTGGAGCTTCATGGCCGTGTAGGGCTAGTTCGTCGGGGTCAGCTGCGGCGCGCCCGAAATGCGCCCGCTGTACCCATCGAGTCCGTCCCGCAGTTCCAGTCCGTGATCCGTGATCTCGTATTCGCGAAACAGCTTGCTGTGCTGGCTGCCCCTCATCTTGCCCACGGTGAGAACCCTGCGCAGCGCACGCTCGAATTCGACGTAACGCAACAGGATGATGTCATCCGCGAGGAACGAAACGACGTTCGGTGTGAACCTGAACTCCGAGTCGCTTTGCGCGAGCTCCATGGTCGTCAGCACCGTGATCCCGGCACCCGTGAGGGAGCCGATCAGACGATAGAGTGATTCCCGGAAATCCTGGCGAAAGGTCGGTGCGAGCGCGAGCTCGAAGCCGGACATGGAATCGATCACGACTCGCCGCGCGCCGACGCGGGCCGCGGCTTCACGGATCTCGTGCAATGTCTCGTCCGGCGAGAGGTCAAGGGGACGAAGGTAGATGGCCTCGAGCATTCCATTCGACATCATCTCGCCGAGCTTGAAACCGAGTGCATCGGCTCGAAAGAGATATTCCGTCGGGTGTTCCTCGAACACGATCAGAACCCCGGGTTCACCGGCCGCGACACCGGCTGCAATGAATTGTGTGGCGAGCACGGTCTTGCCTGAGCCGGAGGGTCCGACGACAAGCACCGAATCCCCCGCGGGGATCCCTCCACCCATCATCTCATCGAGATCCAGAACGCCCATGGATACCCGCGCCTTCGGGAGGATCCGATCGTCATCCTGGATCCTCATGGGAATGCGCGGGAACACACGCACGCCGTCACTCGTGATCCGGAACGTGTGCAATCCGGGCATGGTTTCGCTGCCACGCACCTTCACAATGTGAAGCTTCCGAACCACGGAATTACGATCCACTTCCTGCGCGAGCCAGAGAATGCCATCCGCAATGGTGAATATCGGACTGCTCTCCCCTTCGTCCTGGCTGTATTCGCCGATCAGGAACGATGTAACCTGCCAGCTCGTCAGATGGATCGCGAGACGCTGTACGAACGACTGCAGATCGCCTTCCGTGGCGTCGCCTCCGCGGACGGAACGAACGAGTGTGCGGAACGAGTCTACGACGACAATGGAAGGGTTATGCAGATCCACCTCAGCGATGATCCGTTCCAGCACGCCTTCAAGACCGTTCTGGAGCAGCTCATCTGTGAGATTCACGAAACGGAGGCGATCGCTCAGGTTCTCTGCATCGAAGAACGTATACTGCTGCTGGTAGCGGAGCATCTTGAGCGGCGGCTCGCCAAGCACGGTGAAGTAGAGCGCAGGTTTGTCCAGCGTCGCGTTTGCAAAAACGATCTGCTGCGCGAGGGTCGTCTTGCCGGCACCCGGCTCGCCGGCAATCAGGTTGAAGGAAAACTCGGGGATTCCGCCTCCGAGCACATCGTCCAGCCCGGGCACGCCCGTCGGCATCAGATTTATTCGTACGGCAGTGCGGTTTTTCATTCTGCGGTCTCCGTCAAACTGGGCGCCGGCGCCGGGGGCGCCAGATCGGGCCAAATCTTTGCGATGGGTAGCAACCCGACGTCTTCGCCGAGCAATGTGACGAGCAATTCGAGCATGTGTTGTGGAATTGCTGCACTCGCAGCAAGCAATTCTTCCGGCTGAGATTCATGAAGCGAAGCGGCGAGACCCTGCGGGGCGAAAGTGGCAGGATCGATGGAAACGCCTGTGAGAACCGCGTGCTGCCGTTTCGCGAGCTTCAGCGCGCGGGTTACGAGTGCGGCAAAGCCCGCGCCTCCGAGCAACAAAATGAGGCCGGACTGCATTTTTTCGAGTGTTTTGAGAGAAGCATTGGCGAGCGCCGCTATTTCATGGGAGGCTCCGCCCTCACGAATCACGAGCTTTTGTGCAAGCTGTGCCGCGTCGAATGGACGATTTGTCACGCTTACTGCTGCAGGGGACCCGTTATCCATAGATTTCTTGTCCGGCCGGGTTGACGCACCAGCGGAGTGATTAGGTTATATTACAGAACCTGCCACCCTTTCGGGCTTCAGGCAATGTAACTGGAAAAGAAGTGCCCGCCAGCATTCGGGTTCCCTCGTTCGTCGAGGTTCTGAATGAAATATCTTGCCGAGGACCTTCCGGCGGCTGAGATATGGGGATTCCTGACCGGAGTAAGCCGTCACCTTTCGGCTTCCCTCGATCTGGCCAGCACACTCACGTTCGTTTCCAGTCTCTCGTTGCCCTACCCCGGCTCCTGGTGCATTGTCGAAGCGCCGGCCACTGCCCGTTCACGCCGCATCACGATCATACATCCCGATCCGGAAAAGCAACGCCGCGCACTCCGGCTGACGAGTCTTGAGGCCGTTGATAGCGACGCGCTCGATGTGCTCATCGAGCTGGCTGGACGGTCTGTCGTGTGCGTCATCACGGACGACATTCTCCTCGAAGTGGCTGGCGGCAACGCTGAAGACCTCGTCAACCTCCGTGCTCTGGCAATGGGGTCGATCATCAGTGTGCCGTTGCTTGCACGCGGCACAGCGCTCGGCACGATCACGTTCATCAGCTCGGCGTCCGAACCGGTTTACAGCGCGAATGATGCTGTGCTTGCGGAAGATGTGGCATCGAGGTGCGCCATGGCGCTCGACAACGCGCGGCTTTACACGGAAGCGGACGAGGCGCGCGGCGTGGCGATGCGGATGAACGAGCGCCTGCTCGTCGCGACGGTGCAACAGCAGGAGCTCGCCGAGGAAGCGCGCGCTGCCAACCTTGCAACATCGCGGTTCCTCGCGACGATGAGTCACGAGTTCCGCACGCCGCTCGGTGCGATCATCGGCTACGGCGATCTTATCGGTCTCGGCATAGCGGGGCCGGTGTCCGAGCAGCAGAAGGAATACGTCGAGAAGATCCGCATAAGCACGCATCACCTGGTGGGCATCATCGATGACATCCTGGACCTCGCGAAGGTGCAGGCCGGCGAGATGAGGGTCAATCGGGAGAAGGAGCCGGTCAGTCCGGTTATCGACGCTGCGATCTCCTTTGTCGAAACGCAGGCGTCCAAAGCAGGGTTGCGGATCGATCTGTCAGGCCTCGCGGATCCGCCTGCATTCTATTGCGGCGACGACAATCGCGTACGTCAGATCCTGACCAACATGCTCTCCAATGCGGTGAAGTTCACGCCTGCTGGCGGCACGATCGGCGTTGAGTGCGAGACGGTTGAACACATCAGCGCGAATGCAATTGCTTTCGCAGCGGGTCCGTGGATCGTCATGCGCGTGCGTGATAACGGCGTCGGCATCGATGAGGCTTCGCTGAAGGATGTGTTCAAGCCTTTCGTGCAGCTCGATTCGAGCAAGACGAGAATCAGGGGTGGTACCGGCCTGGGTCTCACGATCAGCCGGGAGCTGGCACGACGCATGGGTGGCGATTTGACGCTCACCAGCGAGAAAGGCGTCGGATCCTGTTTCTCGCTGTGGCTGCCTGCGGAGCTTGCAGACTGTGGCGAAGCGGATTTGATTTTGTCAGGCGCCGCAGAGCCGAGCCTGCAGTCTAGAGAGATGTTTCTGCCGTAGCGCGAAATACATCCGCATAGCTGTCAGCCGAAACATCTCGCGCCGTAACGACTACACACTCCGAGGGCTGTGCAGGGAGGGTGATGCTCCCTGTGTCCTTGCGTTCGATGCGCGCGAGTGCGTCGAGGGCGGCATCAACCGCGGTACGGTCACCGGTAGCCGGGATGCGGATGTCCCCGATCATGCAACCGACGCGCTCGCCGGCGTCAGCCGCACGCGCCGCGAGCGCGGCAGTCAGCTCGACTGCAATCTCGAATACAATGTCCTCTGCCGCCACCAGATCCAGCACGATCCAGTAGGACTCCGCCGCATCACGGTCATACTCGCGCATGATCGGTTCGCCGCGGCGCGCAGTGCTGCGCCAGTGAACATCGCGTGGGTCATCTCCCGGCCGGTATGGCCGCAGTGCGCGGAAATCACCGCGTTCCGCGCCCACGGCCGCACCACCACCCGCAGCCGTGCGCGAGCCCCGGCGTCCCGCGGGGCGGGGCATGCGTACGGGCCGGTCCGTGCGCGGCCATACCGTCAACACACCATCGACCTGTAAGTCACGTTCTTTCGCGAACAGGCCGAACGGATACGACGTCGCCGCAATAACGCGTTGCAGACGATAGATGCCGCGGCGGGAGAAACGAACCTCCGCTGCTGCGCTCCCCTGCTCGCCCGGCTCGATGAGCGCAATGAATCCGACACCGAACGAACCGCGCAGCACGTCCGCCTCACGCAGCTCCAGGGAAACCGTGGGCAGGATCTTCTTGCCGTTGAACGCGCGGTACTCGATGCGCGCGGTATGTCCGGCCGTAATGGACGCGGGGAGCAATCGTGTTATGCGGTTCTTCTGCAGTGACTGCTCCGAAAGCCATCCGCTCAGTGCGATTAGACCAAGCAGCGCACCGAGCAGAAGGTAGAGGACGTTGTTGCCGGTGTTGAGGGTTGCAAAGGAGAGCCCGAAGATGCCCGCAATGAGAACGTATCCGGAACGCAGCACGCGCAGACGACGTGGCGGCTCCAGGAACTTCCGCAGCCGCTTCCACGCAGTGCGCGTGCTGCCGGCCATGATCAGACCGGAACCGGAACGCGGACAAGGATCTCGCCGATGACGGTTGCAGCCTCCTCGTGCGCTTCAGCGCTCGCGGCAGCGAGACCGTGCGGGAGAACGCGGTGTGCGAGACAGACCGGAGCGAGTCGGCTGACGTCATCGGGCACGAGGTATGTGCGGCCGTCCACGAGCGCTGCTGCGCGCGCGGCACGGAACAAGCCGATCGCGGCGCGTGGACTCGCGCCGACGCGCAGCTGCGCATGTGTTCGCGTAGCGGAGATCACTGCCATCAGGTAGTCCACGATGGATGGGTCCGCGTGCACTTTGTCGACGGCGGCCTGCAGTGCGATGACGCGCTCCGCGTCGAGCACGGGCTCCATGCCGGCGATGCGGTCACCCGTGCTCACGGACTCCAGCAGAATGCGACGTTCCGCGGCCTCATCGGGATAGCCGATCGTGAGCCGCATCAGGAACCGGTCGAGCTGGCTTTCCGGGAGCGGATATGTGCCATGGTGCTCGAGCGGGTTCTGCGTAGCCATCACGAGAAATGGACGCGGCAGATCGAACGTCGTCTCGTCAATCGAGACACGGCCCTCCTGCATGGCCTCGAGCAGACCGCTCTGCGTGCGCGGCGGTGCGCGGTTGATTTCATCGGCGACGACAATGTTCGTGAAAATCGGACCGGGCCTTGTCTCGAAGGCCTGCGTTCGTGGATTGTAGATCGAAACGCCGAGAATGTCCGAAGGCAGCAGGTCACTGGTGAACTGCACGCGGCGGAACGTGAGTCCGAGGGCGGCGGCGAGCGCCCGGGCGAGGGTCGTCTTGCCGACACCCGGAATATCCTCGAACAGGACGTGACCGCCGGCGAGCAGCGCGGCGAGAGCGAAACGGACGACTTCAGGCTTGCCGTGAAATACCGTCTCCACGCTCTCGATGAGCCGAACGAGCGTGGCATCCTGGAGTGCATCGTGCTGCAAGCTATTCCTTCTCCTCGTATTCCGCCTTCAGCCGCGCAACAACTGCTGGATCTGCAAGCGTCGTGCTGTCGCCGAGTGCGCGACCCTCTGCAATGTCGCGCAGCAGACGTCGCATGATCTTTCCGGATCGTGTCTTGGGAAGGTCCGCTGCGAACAGGATATCGTCCGGCCGCGCGATCGCGCCGATCTTGTTGGCGACATGATGGCGCAACTCCTGCCTCAGCGCATCCGATGTCTCAATGCCATCCTTCACTGTGACGAACGCGGCAATCGCCTGACCCTTCATGGCGTCCGCGCGACCGACGACTGCGGCTTCCGCGACCGAATGGTGATCGACAAGCGCGCTCTCTACTTCCATCGTGCCGATGCGATGGCCGGCGACGTTTAGGACATCATCAACCCGGCCGAGGATCCAGTAGTAGCCGTCTTCCGCGCGCTTCGCGCCGTCGCCCGGAAAATAGATGTCGGGCCACTTCGACCAGTACGTTTCGCGGTACCGTTCATCATCACCATAAATCGTGCGCAGCATGCCCGGCCACGGCTTGCGAATCGCAAGATATCCGGCGTTCACGGAACGCGCATCGTTCGTAATGACATCGGCCGTGATGCCGGGGAATGCGATCGTCGCACTGCCTGGTATCGTTTCGACGAGGCCGGGCAGCGGCGTGATCATGATGCCCCCCGTCTCCGTCTGCCACCACGTGTCCACGATCGGACAGCGATGACCGCCGATGTGCTCGTGATACCACATCCATGCTTCCGGATTGATCGGCTCGCCGACCGAGCCGAGCAGGCGCAGCGATGAAAGATCGAACTTCTGCGGCCACTTCTCGCCCCAGCGCATGAATGCGCGAATGGCAGTCGGCGCAGTATACAGAATCGTGGCACCATGCGTCTGGATGAGATCCCAGAACCTTCCCTGGTTCGGCCAATCCGGCGCACCCTCGTACATCAGCACGGTGGCGCCGTTCGCGAGCGGACCGTAAACAACGTAACTGTGACCGGTCACCCAGCCGATGTCGGCCGTGCAGAAATAGACGTCGTCTTCCTTCAGATCGAAGACAAGATTCGTCGTCGCATAAACATGCGTGAGATAGCCGCCCGTCGTGTGAACGACACCCTTCGGTTTGCCTGTCGTTCCGGATGTGTAGAGGATGAACAGGAGGTCTTCGGCATCGAGCGATGCAGCTTCGCACGCCGCAGAAGCTGCGGACACTGCTTCGTGGTACCACACGTCGCGACCGGCCGTCATCGGACATGGAGCCTGCAGATCGGCACCACGCTTCACAACGAGCACATGCTCGATCGACGGACACTCCGCAACCGCCTTGTCCGCAGCGTCCTTCAGCGCGACCGCCTTGCCGCGACGGAATCCGCCGTCCGCAGTTACCAGCACCGTCGCCTGCGCGTCATTGATGCGGTCGCGAAGACTCTCCGCCGAGAAACCGCCGAACACAACGGAGTGCGGCGCACCGATGCGCGCGCACGCAAGCATCGTGATTGCCGCTTCCGGAATCATCGGCAGATAGATCGCGACCCGGTCGCCCTTGCGAACGCCGAGCGTCATGAGCGCGTTCGCGCAGCGGCAAACTTCCGCATGGAGCTCGCGATATGTGTATCTGCGCACGTCCCCAGGCTCGCCCTCCCAGACCAGCGCAGTCTTGTCGCCCCGCGTTTCCAGATGGCGATCCAGACAGTTGTACGATGCGTTCAAACGGCCACCGACGAACCATTCCGCATGCGGAGGGCTCCATTTCAGGACCGTCTTCCAGGGCTCGAACCACGACAGCTTCGCCGCCCAGTCCGCCCAAAACTTCTCCGGATCCGACTCCGCTCGAGCGTAAACCGACGGATCATTCGCGTTCGCCTGCCGCACGAACTCCGGCGACGGGGGAAACCGGCGATTCTCCGTGAGAAGTGCCTCGAGGTCCTGCTCTCGCTCCATGCCTTGCTTCTCCAGTGTCAGGTCGCGGCATCATACCCATGGCCACCGTGGCTGCGCTAGGACAGATCCTGTGCCACGTGACCGGCTGGCTTGAACGCAGCCGCCTCACACGCTAAATTAGAGGGTTCCCGTATTTTCCCGGGACTTCCACGCTGAGGTCAGTTCGGATGGCGAAAAAGCTCACAAAAAAGCAGGTCGAGCATCTGCAGGCACGGCTGCTAAAGGAGCGCGAACGCGCTCTTCGGTCGCTCGGTCAGTATGACGAGCTGGCAAAGGAATCCGCCGAACAGAACGACTCGGACTCCTATTCCTATTCAGATCACATGGCTGATCTCGGGACCGACGCCATGGAGCGCGAGAAGATGATGCTCTTCGCCAGCAAGGAAGGGCGTTATCTCTATCGCGTCGAAGAGGCGCTGCGCCGCCTGTACAAGGAGCCGGATTCATTCGGGATGTGCCATAGCTGCGGTGAGCTGATCGACTTTGACCGGCTCGACGCACTGCCCCATGCCCGCTATTGCATCGAATGCAAGCTCAAGGAAGAAGCCGCCTAGAGCCTCTGGCTGGATCGGGCGCCGGCCGCCACGCTCGCTGGAAAATCCTGGGGACCCGGTTTACGCCGGGTCCCCTTTTTCTGGCGCATGACCTGCCACACGCAGAATCTCGAGTAGCGATGTGACGAACGCCGACCTCGCCAGCACCCGGCTCGCGCCAGCACTCCTCGCCTCCGTGATGGCATCCGTCCGCACATGGGAAACGTACGCAAGAATGTGCGAGGCCGGCGCCTCCGACCGGAGTGCCTGGATCGTACCGGCGATATCCAGCCCCCTCGTGTCCAGGTCGAGGATGATGAGTGACGGGGCAGTCTGTCCGGTGAGTTCGATGAGCTGGGCTGCGCTCCGTGCCAAGCGGACTTCGGTACCGACGGCCTTTGCGGCACCACTGATCTTCGAGCTGAAAATCATATCCGCGGCGAGGGCGAGGACGGTCGGCTGGGCATCAGTCTGGTTCATGAGTAAAACAGGCCTTATTGGAGCGGCTATTGATAATCAATATTGACAGTAAGTTGGTGGTCCGGGTAATGTTAGGGGTGCACGGGAGTACGTGCGAGGCATGTGGCAGCAGGAGCAGAACGAATGTCGGGTCTTGATATGGTGATAACGGAAGCGCGGGCGGAGGAGCTCCTGCGCGAAGCGCTGGAAGCCAACGGACAGCGGTACACGGAGCAGCGCGCGGCGGTCTATCGTTATCTGTGCAGCACGGAATCGCACCCGACGGCGGATGATGTATTCACGCACGTTCGCGGTGAGATCTCGGATATTTCACTTGCTACGGTATACAAGGCGCTGGAAGCCCTGGTGGGCTGTTTGCTGGCGATCAAGCTGACGTATGGCGACGGGTCTGCTCGTTACGACGCGCGTACGGACCCGCATCACCATGCGCGCTGTCTGATCTGCGGTGCGGTGAGCGACGTTCCGGGTCGTCTGGATGCGCGCGCATTTGCGGCGGTTGCAGCCGTGGACGGGTTTGCGGTTGAGGGATATCGACTGGAGCTGGTAGGTCAATGTACTTCGTGCTCTCACTGATTTCCCACGACGCACAACAAAAAAACAAAACAAAATTTACCGCTGAGAACGCTGAGGGCCGCCGAGAATATATTTTTCTCGGCGGCCCTCGGCGTACTCGGCGGTGAAACTGTTTTTTATTTGACGAACAGCATCTCACGGTAACGCGGCAGCGGCCACAGGTCATCGGGAATGATCTTTTCGAGACGATCGCACACATCTCGGACAGCGAGCATGGCCGGTACGATGTTGTCGCGCATGTGGTGTGCCTTCGAGTGAACGCTGTCGCCGCCGAGCTCGGCGTTCTGTTTGACGAGCGTATCGATGGCGGGAACGAGCTCATCAACCAGCCCGGCAACCTGAGTGATCGTTGCACCGACGCCCGTCGATTTGACGTTGACCGCTTTGAGCGCCTCGAACGAGTGGCTGAGCTCATTGAGGTAACGCACGGCTGATGGCAGGATCATCGTCCTCGCCAGCTCCGCAGTCGTCTCGCCCTCGATGTTCACAGTCTTGAAGTACTGATCGTAAGCGATCTCTTCACGTGACTCGAGCTCGCGTCGCGAGAGCACATTGTATTTCTCGAAGAGCGCGAGGTTCTTCTCGTCCTTGAGCTTCGCCAGCGCGTCGAGGGTGGTGCGGAGATTGAGCAACCCGCGGTTCTTCGCTTCGGTCTGCCAATCCTCGCTGTACCCATCACCATTGAACATGATGTGCTTGACGCGAGGAATTTCGCGGCCAAGCACCGCATGCAATGCCTCTTCGAGTGTTGCACCCTTCTTCTTCAGTTCTGCTTCGAGTTCGTTGGTCAGCTCCTCGACCGATTCCGCAACGATTGTGTTGAGGACGGTAGCAGGCCAGCTGATGGACTGCGTCGAACCCACTGCACGGAACTCGAACTTGTTGCCGGTGAATGCAAACGGCGACGTACGATTACGATCACCGGCGTGCTTCGGCAGTCGCGGCAACACGGGTGTGCCGAGACCCATGAGGCCACCCTGCTTGCTCGACTTCGCGGTACCGGTCTTCTCGATCTGATCGAACACGTCGTGCAGCTGATCACCCAGGAAAACGGAGATGATCGCGGGCGGCGCTTCATTCGCTCCGAGGCGATGATCGTTGCCGGCGTGCGCAACTGCCGAGCGCAGCAGGTCCTGGTGCCGCTCGACCGCGCGCAACACGGCTGTGCAGAAGAACAGGAACTGCATGTTCTGATGCGGATCGTCACCCGGCTCGAGGAGGTTGGCGTCCGACGTGCCGAACGACCAGTTCACGTGTTTGCCGCTCCCGTTCACACCTTTGAACGGCTTCTCGTGCAGCAACGCGACGAGACCAAACTCGCGCGCCACCTTGCGGATCATGAGCATTGTCAGCTGCTGATGGTCCGCGGCCAGATTCGCGTTCTCGAAGATCGGCGCCATTTCGAATTGACCGGGTGCAACTTCGTTGTGACGGGTCTTTACGGGCACGCCGAGACGGTACAGCTCCTTCTCGACCGTCATCATGAATGCGAGCACGCGCTCCGGGATTTCGCCGAAATAGTGATCCTCCAGTTCCTGGCCACGCGGCGGCTCGGCACCGAACAGCGTGCGACCCGTCGCGATCAGGTCCGGGCGACGATAATAGAACTCCTGATCGATCAGGAAGAACTCCTGCTCCGGCCCAATCGTCGCGGTCACGCGCGCCGCTTCGACGTCGAAAATCTTCAGCGCACGACGCGCCTGCTCGTCGAGCGCGTGCATCGAACGCAACAGTGGGATCTTCGTGTCGAGCGCATCTCCCGTCCACGATGCGAATGCGGTCGGGATCGACAGGTAACAGCCGCTCGCGCTTTCCACGATGAATGCGGGCGACGTCGGGTCCCACGCGGTATAGCCACGCGCTTCGAACGTGCCGCGCAGACCACCCGACGGGAACGACGACGCATCCGGCTCACCCTGGATGAGCTCCTTGCCGCTGAACTCCGCAACCGCACCACCGCCTGCATTCGGTGTGATGAAACTGTCGTGCTTTTCCGCCGTTGCACCCGTGAGCGGCTGGAACCAGTGTGTGAAATGCGTCGCGCCCCGCTCAACGGCCCACTCCTTCATTGCCAGCGCAACCGCATCCGCCATCTCGGCTGGCAGCTCCGCGCCACGCTCCATTGTCGATACCAGCGCCTTGTACGCAGCCTTCGGCAGACGCGATTTCATCTCCGCCAGACTGAATGTGTTCTCGCCGAAAATCTTCTGGATGTCGAACCCGCGAGTGCCCTTCTGCGCGGCCGCGGCCTCGACGGAGTTCCAACGCTTCACGGCATCAAGTGGATCGAAGCGGCTGTTCGTTTTGGACATCGGTCGACCTCTGAAGTTGAGCGGCATGAGAAACGGCCATCAGGCCGTCGTACAGGGAAGAGCATAGATGAGACCATGACGTCCGGCAAGGGCTTGCTGTCACTTCAATACTTGCTTTTGGTACACTTGAAAATGCTCATTTTGTGTATTTTTGGAACATATTCGGACCACTGTCACAGAAAAAGCGCACAAATGCAACATATGGATTGACAGTTTATACGGAACGGGCCTACCATTCCGGCGTAGCGGCCATTTCCGGCAGCGCGGAACAGACGGCACAGAGGGCGAGGAGTGGATCTCGGATGGCGGGAAAACGGGTGCAGGAACGGGTGTCGGAGAGCGCGGCGCTGGTGCCAGCGCACAAGGTGAAGCGGCGTTCGTCCCCGTCGGAGGCGCCAGTGGCGGCGAGGCCTGTCCAGTCGAGGGCGGAGGTGCTTGAGCAGCTGCGGTCCCAGCACGTCCGGTTTCTACGCCTGCAGTTCATCGATGTGCTTGGCTCTCTGAAGAATGTGGAGGTGCCCCAGAGCCAGTTCGAGAAGGCGCTGGAAGGGGACATCCTGTTTGACGGTTCGTCGATCGAGGGGTTCGTCCGAGTCGAAGAATCGGACATGATGCTGAAGCCCGACCTATCGACGTTCGTTGTATTTCCATGGGGTGACGCGGACAACCAGGTAGCGCGAGTGATCTGCGATGTTCATACGGCTGCGGGCGAGCCGTTCGAGGGGGATCCGCGTTTCATCCTGAAGCGTCAGATCGAAGCGGCGCGCAAGCTCGGCTACGAGATGATGGCTGGTGTAGAAGCGGAGTTCTTCCTGTTTCAGCGTTCGGCAGCCGGTGTACCGACACGCGATACGCATGATGCGGGCGGCTACTTCGACCTGACGCCCGTGGATCTGGGCGAGGTGGCGCGCCGCGACATCGTGAATGTACTGGAGATGATCGGGTTCGAGGTGGAGGCTGCGCATCACGAGGTTGCGCCGGGTCAGCATGAAGTGGATTTCCGGTACAGTGATGCGCTTACGACGGCGGACAACATTGCGACGTTCAAGTTCGTGGTCCGCAACATCGCGCTTGCGCACAATCTTCATGCTGCGTTCATGCCGAAACCGATTTACGGTCAGAACGGGTCGGGCATGCACACGCATCAGTCGCTGTTCCGCGATGGTGAGAATGCGTTTGTCGACGAGCGTGCGACGGACGGCATGTCAAAGGTGATGGGACACTATATTGCGGGGCTGCTGCGTCACGCGCGCAGCATGAGTGCGATCACGAATCCGCTGGTGAACAGCTACAAGCGTCTGGTGCCGGGATATGAAGCGCCCGTGAATGTGGCGTGGTCCCACCGTAACCGTTCACCGATGGTGCGGATCCCGGCGCGGCGTGGGAAGGGCACGAGACTGGAGCTGCGCACGCCGGACCCCGCGGCGAATCCGTACCTCGCGCTCGCGATCCAGCTCGCGGCGGGACTCGATGGTGTGCGCCGCAAGGCTGAACCACCGGAGCCGATCGACAAGAACATATACACGTTGAGCGTGCGTGAGCGCCGTCGCTATAAGATTCAGGACCTGCCGCGGGATCTCGGTGAAGCGCTGTCTTACTTCAGACGCAGCTCATTCGTGCGTGAGGCATTGGGTGAGCATGTGTTCCATCAGTTCCTGAATGCGAAAGAGCAGGAGTGGCAGGAGTATTCAACGCAGGTTCACGAGTGGGAGATCGATCGCTACCTGGGTGTTTATTAGATACTGGCGGAAGGCGTCGGCCGAACATTTATTGGGTACGATGGTCGGACTCATGAACGCGTAACTGAAGGCATTGATCGTATGCGAGATATTCTTGGACCCGCGCTTGTGATATCGGCGTTGTTTCTTCCGTGCAGCGCTGCTGCGCAAGTTGAGGTCAAGCCGCTGGCAAGAACCAATGGCGTACCGATCCTGAGGCTTGCCGCGAGCACGCGTGCGGCGGCGATGGCGGGAGCGTATCCGATCGATGGCGTGGACGCTGACGTCGTGTTCTACAATCCCGCGCTGGGCGTGGGCGCGGGCGTGACGACTTCGTATCAGCGTTTCGGTGGTGAAAGCAACCTATTTTCTCTTGCGACGTCAGCCGCGGGCGTGATGTTCGGTGTGCGTGCTTTGGACATAGCGTTGAGCCCGGCAGCCGGCGAGCTGGAAGGCGTTGCAGGATATGCGCGCACGATCAAGGGGTTGCGGCTCGGAGTCGCGGCGAAGTGGGTACGGCAGGTGAGCGGCGGTCAGAGCAAGGGCATTGGCGCGCTGGATGCCGGCGTCACGGCGAGTCCGATCGACTGGATCACATTAGCGCTCGCTGTTCAGAATATCGGCGGTGCGTTCGAGATCAATAGCACGACGTACGATCTGCCGCGCACATTTCAGCTGCTGGCGACGACGGACACGAAGGACCTCGGGCCAATCGACGTCATGATGACCGCACATGCTACGTCTGTGCGGCACGAAGATCTGCGCGGTGGTATTGGCGTGCAGGCGAGCTACTGGCCGTTCAACGGCCTTAAGTTCTACGGTCGCGGCGGTGTGCGCATCGGTCGGTCTACGCTGCCTGCAGGAGTGCTCAGCAATGGGCGCGAAAGCGCCGGCACCGCGGGTGCCGGCATTACGTACCGACGTACGACGTTCGACTATGCCTGGGTTCCGATCAGCGGTGCGCCCGATTCGCACCGCTTCGGCATTCGTCTGAACTAGGCGCGAGGCGCGCTGCGCTAGAAGCGCGCTGTAGTATAAGCCGGGTCGAGCTTCGCGAACCCGATCTGGTCGAGCACGACGGTTCCGGCCTGCGTGGGTGTGAAGACGAAGCTCATGCGACGCAGCCGGGTTGGATCGAACGACGCGTTGGCCGCGGTGAAATCCGATAGAGGGATCGAAAAGGTCTGCAACACCACTTCGTACGTGGTCGCGAAGTTCGCCTTGTCCGCGCCGTTCAGTCTCAGAACTTTGACATCCAGCGGATGACGCAATACCCCGTAGCGGGATAGCGCGACGCGCGCTGTGTTACCCACAGCGTCCGTCGCCTCCACCGATATTTCAACTGCAGTCGTGTCACCGAGCGGTGGCTTCTTCGGCTCGGGCTTCTTCCGTTCCTTCGGTTCCTTCACCTTGGGTTTTGCCTTGTCGGCAGCAGCCTTCGCGGCAGCAGCGGACTTCCCCGCTGCCGTCGTATCTTTCTTCGTCGTATCCGGCACCGCGCGCGGTCCGGGTTTCGTATCCGTAACCGCGATGTCGAACATGAACGCCGAATTGCGATCGATTCGCATTTCACGCGTGACCGAATCGGAAAGCGTTACGCTGTACGTCGCATGAGGGCCGTACTTCGTTGTGTCTTTCCCCGCGAGCCTGTTGTTCCAGCCGATCCACACCGCCTGATTGTTCTGGGGATCAGACGCACCGCCGGCGCGCGCGGTCGAGCGATATGTGATGGCGGCTTCTTTCCATGACGACAAGCTGTCGCCCATCAACGTCACGTCTTTGCTGCTGCCGGTCGTGACGTCGACATCATCCTCGAAGTCGGCGACCGTGCGGAATGTTTCGTCAGCGAAGCGCGTGGTGTACATGGTCTTCGGGAGCCAGCTTCCCGCGACACGGTGATCGCGGAACATCGGCAGATAGCGCTTGTCATGCTTGAGGGCTGCATCGAGGAACGCGCTGACATAAACGTTCGCGAACTGGCGCTGCTCCGCCCCGCTCAACAGTCCGCGCAGATCGAGGATGCGCCCGCTGCGCGGGCCGTTATCGTGATTGTTCCATACCGTGTTCCACTGACCGTGATTTGCGCGATACACGTAGACCGCAGACTTGATGTGCGGCCCGCCGTCATTGAACTGCACGCGCTGATACTGTCGCAAGCCATGGAACGTACTGACGTCGCCGTCGTGTGAGCCGTGAAACACCAGGTAGTCGACGTTCTCTACAGGCTCGAAGCGGTCGGACGGCTTGTACTGTCCATCTACGGGCGCGATTGCGATGATAGCCTTGATGGGGAAGTTGTAATCGAATTTGACATTCGCGTCATCGGGATAACGCGACATGCGATTAAAGGCAGCGGCGTGTCCGACCGCTTCACCGCCGCGCGAATGCCCTATGAGTGCGATGTTCTCGAAGTCGACCTTACCATAGAACGGATTTGCCGTGTCGGCGTTGAAGCCCTTCCACGCGCGTACATGCTCGAGCAGCATTGCGCCACGACCGTCGTTCTCGCGACGCAGGCCATTGATGAAGTTCATGTCGACCGATGCGAGGATATATCCGCGGCTCGCGAGGAGCTGGCCTAGGTATTCGTAACCGGGGTCGGAGAAATCGGTGTAAAGGTGATTCCCGTGAACGACGAGGACGAGGGGAAATTTACCAGCGCCTTCGGGATACCAGACGCGTGCCTGTATCGGGAAGCTCTTGGGCTCGAAGCCGAAAAAGTTCTTGCGGTCTTTCGCCTGCGGAGGGTCTATGGAGACCAGCTTCGACATGTCGACGCTATTTGTTTTGAACGCGACGGAATCGCGGTAGACGGAACGCTGCTTGTCGGTACCGCTACCGTAATAGAGGTGACGAACGCTGTAGGTGCCGGGTTGTGATGGATCGGGCGCCTGCAGGAGCTGCCGGCTGAGAACTGTTGGCGCATCGTTCGGCTCGAGGTTTATCGCCCCGTAGCATGCGGGAAACGCGAAAATGGAAGCGCAGATTGCCGCCGCAAGGATCCGACACTGGATCATATTATTCGACATGTCCTGTTCCTGATTAGTGGCGCGGCGACGGATCGCTCTCGCGTTCGCTGGGCTTGGCCACAGTCGGAAAACTGATTGTGACTGCGGTGCCAGCGTTGGTCACCTGGAACTGCGCGGTCCCGCCCAGCTCGTCCTTGACGAGTGCATTGATGATCGAGGTGCCGCTGCCGGTGATGCGGTCGCGTTGAATCGATGCACTGCCTACACCGTCATCGGTTACGCTGAGAGAGTATGCATCGGGCGTCCTCTGCATCTCGATCACCATGTTGCCGGAGCGGCCGTCAGGGAACCCGTGACGGAATGCATTGGTGATGAGCTCGTTGAGCACGAGTGCGAGCGCAAACCCTTCGCGCTCCGTCAGGATGTGCGAGTCCCCCTTGAAATCGACAGCGACGCGGCGTTCGGGATCCCACGCATTGCGTAGCCGCTGTGTCAGCTTCTCCGCGATTTCACGGAGCGGCACGCCGCGGTAGTTCTGACGTCGGAGCGCCTCGTGCACCATGAGGAAAGAGCGCATGCGGTTTTCGAGGCTGACGAGCGCCTCGCCAGCGGGGCGCGGCGGACGGCGGTTCCGCTCCATGCTGAGCAGACCCATGATGACGGACAGGTTGTTGCGCACGCGGTGATCGAGTTCGCGCAGCAGGAGCGCGCGCTCTTCCGCGTCACGCTTCGCTTTCGAGTACAGCTCGTAGTTCTGGTCGGCGAGCTGGCGTGACTGGTCGATCGCGCTTTTGAGTGCGACCTCGGCGCGGTGGACGCGCAGACGTGACTCGATGCGTGCGGTGAGCTCCGCCATGTGGAACGGTTTGGCGACGTAATCATCCGCGCCGGCTGTGAATGTGCGAACCACGTCTTCCGGTGCGGTGCGCGCGGTCACCATGATCACGGGCAGCAGCGCGTCGTGCGATTCCTTGATCTCGCGACAGATATCCCAGCCGTCGCGACCGGGCAGCATGGCATCGAGCAGCACGAGATCGACTTCATCAATGAACTTGAAGACCTCCTCGCCGCGGCCGACTGAGACAACACGGAAGCCTTGCGCCTCGAGCAGATCTGTGAACATCTGCCGGGCGAGAGGCTCGTCGTCAACTACAAGAATCGTCGGTGTATCCTCGGGCTCCTGTGATGATGCGATCTCAGCCGGCGCCTGCCACGAGCGTGACGTCGGTGTCGCGGAACTTCGTTCGCGGACTTCAGCTGCTTCGGTAGCCTTCACCTAGTCCCTTTGCAGGAGCGGCGCTGCCAGCAGAATCTTTCGGGCAAGCTCGACCATGGGTGTGTTCTTGTCCTGACTCGTCTTCTGCAGGAACCGGTATGCCTCGCGCTCGGACAGCTTGCGCGTATCCATCAGCAGACCTTTTGCACGCTCGACGATCTTGCGTTCCTCCAGCTTGACCTCGAGATCATCCCGCTCCTTGCGTGCATCCATCCACTCCTTGAATCGCGCTCGCGCTACCGCAATGGCCGGTGCGAGATCATCAGGATCGACGGGCTTGACGAGGTAGTGGAAAATCGGTGCACGAACCGCATCCTCCACTGTGCGTGTATCACTGTAGGCGGAGAGGATGACCATCGGGATCGGGCACGCCGCAGCAATTTCCTGCGCGGCCTCGGGCCCGGTCATGGTGGGCATGCGAATGTCGAGAAACGCTATATCGATCTGCGTGGATTTCGCCAGCTCGACGGCTTCGCGGCCGTTGGAAGCAGTCGCGACGACCTGATGACCCAGTGTCTCGAGCTGACTGGTGAGGGCGAGGTTGTGGAGGGCCTCGTCATCGGCGATCAGGACGCGCAATGATTCGCTCATGTGTACGACTCCATGTAGAAGATGTCCGCTCGGTCGCGGGACGACGGGAAAACGCGCTGGCCCCATCCAGGCTGGGGAGGCGCGCCGTGACCGCACCGCACGGACGGGCGGAAATTGAATGCAGTCAACACCGTCCGCAAGGGTACATTTGTGTCACGGAATGCCTTGGCTGGCCTTCCTCTTGCACCTCACGTGCCGTAGCGTAAGAACCTACAATGAAATGACCCGTACATCGGATTTCACATAACATGCGAGCTCGCCATTACACCGCCCTGCTGACGCTGGGCGCAGCAGGAACCCTTGCCGCCTGGGTATCAGGCAGCCGCCCGGCGTATGCCACGGCTCAGCAGGGCAATTCGTCCCTGGATGCCGCGGGGTACAACGCACCCGCGACCACCGGCACGACCTCGGCTATTTCGCCGGCCGTCGCCGCCCTTCAGACAGACCTCGAGCGGCTGGTCAACAGTGCCAATTGGCCGGCGGACCGCTGGAGCGTGATGGTGGTGTCGCTCGACCGAGGCGACACGCTGTTCAGTCACGGGGCGGGCGATCTGCTCGCGCCGGCCTCCAACATCAAAGTCTTCACGACTGCGGCCGCACTTTATTTCCTGGGTTCTGAGTTCCGTTACAACACGTTCCTGATGTCGACGGGGCCGATCGAAAATGGCGTGCTGAAGGGCGACCTGGTGCTGTACGGCACGGGTGATCCGACGTTCACGAACCGTTTCGGCTTCCAGGCCCGTTCCGGACTCGAGGCCCTCGCGGACACGCTTGCTCTGCTCGGTGTGAAGTCGATCGAGGGATCGGTGGTCGGAGACGGCTCGTACTTCTCGGGCCCCGGCACAGGTGAGGGCTGGAAGCCGGCCTACATCAGCATGTCGTACGCGGCGCCCGCGGGCGCATTGCAGTACAGCGAAGGCATTGCAAACCTGCAGATCCGTCCGGGCGCGGTCGGCGCGGCGCCGCTGGTGAGCGGCGTGCCGGGAGGAACGGACATCGAATTGCGGAACGAAGCGCGAACGGTGGCGCGTGGTCGATCGACGATTTCGGTATCACTAACGGGGTATGGGGGTCAGATCGTGGTGCGCGGGCAGATACCACGGACCGCGGGGGTGGTGTCACGCTCGGTGCCGGTTGCTGATCCAGCGCAGTATACTGCGGCTGTCTTCAACGAACTGCTGAAGCGTAAAGGAATTCAGGCGACGGGCGGCGTGCGTGCGGCGCACACCGCAGCGGAGTCACCTGTGACGGGTCGCTCGGTGTTTGCGCCGGCGCTGGACGCAAGTGACCGCGTGCGCGTGCTGGCGATCCACAATTCACCGCCGCTGATTGACATCCTGTCCGTGATCAATCACAAGAGCCACAATCTCATGGCGGAAACCGCGCTGCGCACGGTAGGTCGTGTCGCGACGGGCGAAGGTAGTGCGGCGGCCGGCGCGCGTGCGGTCATGCACATGCTCGTTGAGAGCGGTACGGACACATCGGCTGATCTCACAATTGTGGATGGCTCCGGACTGTCACCACTCAATCGCGTCAGTGCGCGCGCATTCGTGCACATGCTGTCGTTCATGGCGAAGTCACCGATGTTCCGCAATTTCTGGGAGACCCTGCCGGAGGCAGGTGCGAGCAATGGCCTGCATCGCATGTATCGCACGGGAGCAGAGGGCAACCTGCGCGCGAAGACGGGAACAATCGACAACGTTTCCGCGCTGTCAGGTTACGTGAGAACGAGCGATGGCGAGCAGATGGCGTTCAGCATCCTGAGCAACGACGTACCATCGACATACAGGGCGAAACGCATCGAGGATGCAATTGGTGCACGCATCGCATCGTTCAATCGTACCGGCGCGATTCCCGAGCCAGTAGCGGAGCCGGCTCTTAAGACGGGAAAGGCGACTGCGTCCGCGAGCAAAGGGAGGACAACCACGAAATCGTCTGCCTCGTCGGGACGCACGTACCGCATTCGCAAGGGCGACACGCTGGACGGAATTGCCCGACGGAACGGCACGACGGTTACGAAATTGAAGAAAGTGAATCCCGGTTTGAATCCGAAGCGGCTGATTCCCGGGAAATCGATCAAACTGCCGGCGAAGTAGGGACGTCGGGCAGCAGCCGGCGGGCGTGGGTGAAGAGTGCGCGTAGCCGATGCTCGAACTCGGTCTCTCCAAGCATGTCATTCACCTCGACGCCGCCATTGCTCAGGGCGGAATGAATGATGTGCGAGCCGCCGAGGCAGATAGCAACGTGATTGATCCGAGCTCCGTCCTCTGCAAAGAACGCGAGGTCACCTGCGGCGAGCCCATCGAAGTCGGCACCGTGTTCGACCAGCTGTCCGACGTGAGCCTGCAGGTCGGAATCACGCGGAAGCGCGACGCCATGCATCCAAAGCACTGCCTGTGACAGACCGCTGCAGTCGACACCGCTCTGCGTAACGCCGCCCCACAGATAAGGCGCACCGTGCCAGCGTCGTGCGGAGCGCGCTACACTTTCACCGCGCGCGGGGAATCGGTCGGTGAGACGGTCGACGTCGACGACTTCGCCATTTGCCAGCGATCCGGTTCGGCCATCGGGTAGGAGATATGCACCGCCGCGTCGCACGAGACGCGCCCCCCACGGGGGCCGCGAGAGAGTGCGGCCATCCGCGTCGACGAGCTCCGCACCGAGCGAAACAACGGCTTCGCCGCTTGCGCCACGCTCCCAACTGGTAGCCCACTCGCGGTCGCCCACAATGACGTATCCCTGTTGGACCCATCCGAGATAGCCGTCCTCACCGCGGATGCGAAGCCAGTTGCCTGTGCGTGAGAGGACCTCCATGCGCACGCCCATTACCGCCTGTGAGATCTGCGGTGCGGGGAGTCGCGGTTCTTCGTAGATGGGCGCGACTGCCGTGCGAACCAGCGCGGCATGCCCCTTCCCGAGGCGGGGGTCGGGCAGTCTGATGACGTCGTCATCGATGCGGACTCCAACGTTCTTCAGGGTGACAACCGCGATGAGCTCGTCGATCGCTTCCGGCTGCGTTGTTACACCCGAGATGCGAATGCCATCGGGCGCCGCCGCGAGCTCGACGTCGAACACCCCCGCACGGATGTCAGGAACGTGACGCTGCCTGATCTGCTCGATGATCTTGCGGTACTGCCGCATCAGGCCATGGAACGGGTGAGAATGCGGACGACGCGTTCCATCTCGGCCATGGTGTTGTAGAAGTGCGGTGCCACGCGAAGCGACTTCTCACGAATCGAACAGGTCACGCCCGCAAGACGCAATGCGGTGTAGCTCATCTCGTTGTTCGGCAGACGCAGCGCAATGATACCGGACCGGTGCACTTCGTCGCGCGGGCTTACGACCTTGATGCCGCCGGCATCCGCGAAGTCGAGCAATGGCTGCTGCAATGCTTTGATGTGCTCCCAGATGTTGTCGACACCGATCTCGCAGAACAGGCTGACACTCTCGGTGAGTCCGGCGAACGACTGGAACGCGAGGGTACCGACCTCGAAACGACGCGCATCATGCCAGAGCGTGCGGTCATAGTGCACGAGACGGGTGTAGTCGTAGCTCGACTCATACGCGAGCCAGCCAGGCAGGTCCGGTGCGAGCTCTTCGATCCAGCGAGGCGCGATGTACGCGAAGCCCGAGCCGTATGGCGAGCACAGCCACTTCTGCGCACCGCATGCGAGCAGGTCTACATCCATCGTGCTCACGTCGATCGGAACCGCGCCGACCTGCTGAATTGCGTCGACAGCAAAGAAGATGTCGGCCTTGCGACATGCTTCGCCGATCACCTTCAGATCAGCGCGATACCCGCTCGCGAACTGTACCGCGGAGAGGGCGAGCGCAATGACGTCGCCTTTCAGCTCTTCAATGAGTGCATCCTCGCGCAGACAACCGAGCTTGTCCGTTTTCACGAACTGCACCTTGAAGCCAGCGGCCTCGAGTGAGAGCCAGGGATACACGTTCGCAGGGAACTCGCACTGACTGAGGAGGATCGTGCGTCTCGGGTCACCACGATTCGCGAGCTGACGCACCATGGCAGCGGCGAGGTTGACGCCGACATTGGTGTTGGGAACGAGTGCGATCTCGCGGGTCTTTGCGCCGATAAGGTCTGCAACCGCGGCGCGGGCCGCAGCCTGCGGCGGCACGAAGTCGGACTCGGTGAGCTGAGCGGCGGCGTGACGGCGATCGTGGTCGGCAACGGCGGACAGAGCGCGCTGGGGCATGGGGCCATAGCTGGCGGCGTTCAGGAAGATGCCGTCACCAAGCAACGGGAACTCCGCGTCCCGAACGGCGGACAAATCAGGAAGTACGGAAGCCATGCGACTCAGCCTGCGTTGACGTTGATGGCGCGATCACGGCCCTGCATGCCGCCGGTATCCGGCGATGCGCCGCGCTCCTGATGTTCGCGCTCGAGCAGGAGATGGATCCGGCGACGCAGTTCGAACTCGCCCATTGTGCGGAGCGTGCGCTCCGCGGTCGGACGGTTCTGCCAGCGCACCTCCGACATCGGAAGCAGACGCTGATCGTCACCCTGCGGGTGGAACACCAGGAACCATCGGCCGTGGTGCCGGGGAGTATCTTCCTCCAGCGCCGTTGCTACCCACGCATCGCCGTTCACGTCCACGAACTCTCTCATGTCTCCCCTGCTCTCTCTCTTATTTTACCAGCATTCGAAGGTCTTCCGATTTCGCCCTTGCGCGACCCGGACCCGGTCGCCAGCCTTCAGCACACACTGAGGAGAAATCTCGCTATGCTCGAGCAATTCAGGCAACGCCTGCAAGACGGAATCTTACAGGTTTTCCCGTTTGTGCCAAAAATACTGGCTGCGCTTGGGATCCTGTTGATCGGCGTAGCCATCGCCAAGATGGTGGAGCGAGGCACGGACCTGGCGCTGCACAAGGTCGGTTTCGACCGCTGGATGAACGAAGGCGGCGTCACGGAGGCGCTGGAGCGCGCGGGCACGCGGCTCGACCCGTCCACGGTCCTGGCCAAGTTGGCGTTCTGGACCGTTATGCTGCTTGTGATCCTGCTCGCTGCCAATGCGCTCGGGGTGTCGGCGGTCAGTATGCTGTTCGCGCAGCTTCTCGAGTACATCCCGCACGTTATCACGGCCGTCATTGTCCTGGTTCTCGGCATCCTTCTGGGCGAGTTCATCAAGGACCTGGTGCTGGCGTCGGCCGGCGGACTGCCGGGCGGGATCGGTCTGGCGAGGCTGGCCAAGGCCGCGATCATCCTGCTGTCGGTATTCATGGCGCTCGAGCAGTTGGATATCGCGCAGGACATCGTGGTCGTCTTCTTCATTGCCGTAGTGGGGTCGGCCGCGCTTGCTGCAGGCATTGCGTTCGGTCTGGGCGGCCGCGACGTGGCTGCGCGCATCACCGAAGAATGGTATGAGCGCTCGCGCACGAATCAGTCGAGCTGGCATCCGCACCATCCTCCGACGGTCCAGGAGCCGCGCGACCTTGCGCAGACGACTATGGATCTGCATGCGCGGCCGGCGCCCACAGACGCGGCGAAGGACGTGCCCGACAACGGCTAGCCGTTGTTCGGGCAGCCGGTTGGGGCGGCCGTCAGGTACCCATGATGTTGTAGCCGCAATCCACGTACATGATCTCGCCGGTAATGCCGCTCGACAGGTCGCTGCACAGGAACAGGGCGGCCTTCCCCACATCCTCCTGCGTCACATTCCGACGCAGCGGCACCTTCGCTTCGACATTGCTCATCAGGTTGCGGAAATTGCGCACGCCCGATGCCGCCAGCGTTTTGATTGGCCCTGCACTGATGCCGTTGACGCGAATCCCATCAGGCCCGAGGTCTGCCGACAGATAGCGGACACATGACTCCAGTGCAGCCTTCGCGACACCCATCACGTTGTAGTTCGTGATGACTTTGACAGCGCCGTAATACGACAGCGTGAGGATGGTGCCCTGACTTGCGGCAAGCATCGGCGCGGCGCGGCGTGTGAGTGACACGAGAGAGTATGCGCTCACCTCCATCGCAATCAGGAAGCCTTCGCGGGACGTGTCCATGAACCGGCCCTCGAGGTCCTCGCGGTTGGCGAATGCGACGGAGTGAACGAGGCAGTCGAGACCGCCCCACTTCTCGGAGACCTGACGGAATACCTCGTCGACGTCGGCATCATTCGTGACATCACAGGGAAGCACGAGGTCGGCGTTCACACTCTCGGCGAGCGGACGTACGCGCTTCTCGAAGGCCTCACCGGCGTACGTGAACGCAAAGCGGGCGCCCTGTTCGTGCATCGCCTGGGCGATGCCCCACGCAATGCTGCGGTCATTGGCAACACCAAAAACCAGAACGCGCTTGCCTTCCATGATTCGGCCGGTCGTCATACGAAATCCTTTCCCGTAAGCAGCAGTCCAGTGCGAAGGTTAAGCAAGGCGACGGGTTGACGAAAGGTATGCCGGCCGCTTGCTTGACGCTCCATGAAAGACCATCCAACGGCCTTCACGAAGGCGCAGCGCATCCGCGCATATCTGGCCCTGTTGGGTGTCGTCCTGTTCTGGGGTCTGAACTTCCCGATCGCGAAGCATGCACTGGCCGAGCTGCCGCCTACGGCCTTCAATGCGCTCCGGTTTCCCATCGCGTCCATTTTCATTTTCGTGGTCATGCGTGTGCAGGGGAACGCGAAACTGCCGAGAGGGCGAGACCTCCGCCTCATGATTTATCTCGGCCTGCTCGGCAATGTGCTGTACCAGAACCTGTTCATCTTCGGACTTGAGCATACCCGGGCCGGTACGGCGAGCGTGCTGCTCGCGGGATCGCCGATGGTCACGGCCCTGCTGTCGGCGAAGCTCGGGCATGAACGGGTCAAGCCGCTCGCCTGGGTCGGCATTTTCATCGCGTTCGCAGGCATTGCGTTCGTGGTGCTGACGGGAGGGTCGAAGGGGGATGGCGCAGGCACGGACTCGCTGCTTGGCGATGCACTGCTGCTCGCGGCCACAGTGGCATGGGCGTGTTACACCGTGGGCGGCCAGGGCCTCGTGGCCCGCCATGGCCCGGTCGTTGTCAGCGGCGTGGGCCTCTGGGCAGGTACGATCGGGCTCCTGATCATCGGCGCACCCGCATTGATGCGCGTGGATTTCCGGAGCCTGTCGACCGCCACGTACCTCGCGATCCTCTACGCCGGCGCGCTCAGCATCGGGTTCGCATACATCCTCTGGTATTACGGTACGCGGGTGCTTGGCAACACGAGGGGATCGGCGTTCTCCAACCTGACTCCGGTGGTTGCATTACTGGCTGCGTGGCCCGTGGTTGGTGAAACGCCGCGGCTCTGGCAGTTCGCGGGCGCGGCCGTAATTCTCGGTGGAGTTATGCTGACGCAGTTTGCCCGCGTCGTGCAACGCGACGACGACGTCAGCGAACCCGCAACACCGTAAGCTGCGGCACTGCAGCTGCGCCGAACGGCCCACCCCTCGCACCTGCATATACGAGATTCAAGGAAGTCGTACTGCCCGCACCAGGCGCCTGGATGTACGTGTACTGCCACGCGGACGTTGGCAGCGCGCCGGTCATCACGAAATCGGTGTATGCGAAAACGCGAACCTGCAGCGGATAGGATCCGGGGGTGCCGAGGAGCGTGCGCAGGTTGGCGTTGACGAAGGTGTAACGCGGATCGACAGGAATGCCTGCGAGGTCAGGCGCGTCATCGGCATAGATGGCGGTGGAGAAATCCGTCATCAGAGATTTCCATGTCCGACCAGTTCTGGCCGTGACATTACGCGAACCGCTTTCGCGCGCGCTGGCGAGTGATTTGAGCAGCTGGTTCTCGCCATAGTGTCCGCGCAGGTAACGCAGGAACAACCAGCCAGCACCGCGCAGCTCGAGCGTACCGGGCGACTCATTCGCGATGAGGCTGGTGCCCGGCGGGTTCGACATGTACGCCCGCGCATGCTGGATATTTCCGCTCGTGAAGTTGGCAGCGGTGACAGCATTGCCGCGCTCGAGGAAGACCTGCCCGACGAGTTCTTCGGCCGTATGCGCGAGCGCCTCCGCCAGCCAAAGCGCCTCCAGGCTGCCACCCCGCGCACCGTAATTGATCATATGCATGAACTCGTGCGCGAGCACGGGCGGCACGTCCATCAGCACACTCCCTGCCGTGTGCGGATCGCTGTGAATCCCGCTCGGGTCCGGTACAATGCTGTAGAAGATCTCGCCTCCATTAGACGCCGAGCAGCGCGAACGGGTGAGCAGATCGCACGCATAGAAATAGCCAGCGATGTAGCTGCCCGCGCCCTTGGGCGTGAGCGCATTCACCTTGGACGTGAACACCATGATGATGCGGCCATTGCCATCAATGTCTCCGATCGGTCCGAATGCGTTGACATCCGTCGCGTAGATCGGATCATCGAAGAGTGCACCGAAGCGCTCGTAATCGGCGTTGGTGAGAACATTGGGCGCCGCAACGTCCTGATACAGGATTGCGCGCGTCGTTACCGCCCGGACTTCGGCCGTGATCTTCTCGGACTTGTTTTCCTGTGTCAGTGTATTGAATGTCCGCCGGTCCCCGACCCTGGGGATCGCGCTCTCCGAATGGATGGCGGCCTGCGGGACGGCCTCGGGCGAGGCGGCAAGCAACGCGCGCTCGCGTTCGCGAAGATGCAGCTCCCACGTGCCGGCGTAGTCGACGGTCCCCTGCATGACAGGACTCTGCGAGCACACAATCAGTGCGGACGCGAGTGGCGGCACGACGCCGAATGCAGAGAGCGTGAACGGCATCGGAATGCTGTATATGTCTGCGACGTTCTGCGCGATAAGCATGTATGTGGCACCTGCAGGGTCTGGCGGCAGACGCACACAGCCGAGCTCCGCAGGATCAGCGAATACCCGCACCTCGCCGCGCTGCAGGCGCAGCGCTGTCGTTGTGCCAGCGGTGGTCGCGAGTGTGGCCGCCTGACTCGAAACCGCGCCAAGTGTCACGCGCACGGCAGTGTTGCGCGTGGCCACGCACGACGGCACGACTGCACGCACCTGCCCGGGTGCGACCGATATGATCAAACCACGAATGCCGTCGAATAAAACAGAAACGGCACTGGTCGCGGTGCCGAAGCTCGATCCGCTGATGGTAATGGTATCGCCGGCGCGCGCGGTTGCAGGTGCGATTGCGGTGATTGCCGGGGTCTGGACGGAATTGGCGGTGAACAGGGCAGGATTCCCGACGAGACCCGCGGGTTGGGCCCGCACATGGACTGTCCCAAGCGCATTTCCGAGATGGAGGGTAGCACTCGCAATGCCCCGCGTATCCGTTGTCGACGTGACGGGCGTGACGGTGCCGTTTCCGTCCGTGACCTGCCAGTTCACCGTGATCCCGCTGCGTGGTTCGTGTGTGACGGCATCAGTGACCTCGACCTGGATCGGGTCTGCCAGGTTGGCGCCGGCGGTACCGAACTGACCGTCCCCAGCAAGAACTGCGATCGTTGTACGGGGATTGTCGAGCCCGCCCGGATCACGACAGCCTGCGGCGGGTACGCCTGAGAGGGCACCGACGAGCACGAAAATGCAAATCCGGTGTGTCTTGCGGCCGAAGGTTCTACGCATGCGCCTGAGGTGCCTGGGACACGCCGGAGGGGTCACCGAAATATAGCCGGTGCGGCGGCCGGTTCAAGCGGCGGACAGCTTGCGGCTGCGCTCGATCGAGGCCTACCTTGCGGCCTTCATCGCCGCGTGTGTGAATGTCGGCAATTCCGCCCTTGTACAACGCCCGGCAGACCGGATGACAAAATCAATGCAGCGTTTTCTTCGATCATTGTCGGGCGCCCTCGGGCTCGCCCTGGTATTCCCCTTCACTGCATCCGCGCAGTCACTTTCTTCGCCGTACCAGTGGATCCCGCAGCATCAGAGTGCGGGCGTGTTCGCGCAGTATATGTGGCCGAGCGGCGGGCGTCTTGGTGC
>JBDSPG010000357.1:0-4183 GCA_039912685.1 Longimicrobiales bacterium
CATCATTAACCAGCAGCCCGGCAGGTACGCGGCGGGGTAACGGGTGGACACCGCGTGCTGGGATCAACTCACGATGAAAAACTTCAAGCACGGAAGCGAAGGCAACGTGATCAGCCATTTTGAACAAGCGCGCCGTAGCGCAGAACGAGCGCGACATCGCGTGGTTGGTGTGCTGTGCGCAGCACTACTGGTCGGTGTGGTGGGCGGGTGTGATAACAAGATCGACCCGGTCTTCACGGTTCCCGGCACGGGCGCCGTGGAAGGCCAGGTGTTCCTGGATGCGGACCGCGACGGCCGCTATGACCCGTCCGGCGGCGATCGTCTGCTGACCAACGTGAAGGTGCGCGTGCTTGACCGAGGCACCACAAGCGTGCTCGCGGGTGCAACGGCCGTTACAGATGCATCGGGACGGTTCACGATCGCATCGGTGCCGGTCGGCTCGCACGAGCTCGTGATCGACACCGTCGGTGTCGGCGCAGGTGTCGCGTTCTGCCAGAATCCGGTGCCGCTCACCGTCTTCCTGAACGAGACGCGGTTCCAGGATATCGCGGCGCGTGGCGGTTGCATCATTACGATTGCAGAAGCCGAGCAGTCGACGACTGGCAAGGGTGTGACGATTCGCGGAACCGTGACGTCATCGCCCGGCCAGATCGTGGCAGGCCGTATGTACGTTCAGGATGAGACCGGCGGCATTCGTGTCGACCAGGCAAACCTCGGCGGCCAGACGCTCGTGGTGGGCAACGTCGTTGAAATCGCCGGATCGTTCAGTCTCAACGCAGGCGAGGCGGTGCTTACGTCCGCGAAGCTGAATGAAAAGGGACCGGGCGTCGTGGCAGCGATCCCGATTGTCACAACGACGAAGGCCATCACGGCAGCCGGTCTCGCAACAACGGACCCGCTGAACGGTGAGTTGGTGATCGTAAAGAATGCCAAGGTTACGCAGATCTTTAACAACGGCACAGGCAGCAGCCGCAATGCCTACATCAATGACGGTTCCGGTTCGACGATCCTGCGTATCGACACCGGCGTGATCTTCGTGACGGGCACCGTCGCCGACCTGGTGGTCGCACTCAGCGCGATTACCAGTCTCAACAAGTGCTACGATATCACGGGTATCGTAGCCAATTTCAATGGCCTGGGTGAGCTCTTCCCGCGCACTCTCGCTGATATCAAGGAGGTCACGTGCCTCTGATCGCACTCCGCACCAATCTCAAGAGGACGACAACAATGAGGATTGCCTCCGCCCGGACCCTGTTCGGGATCACGCTCGCGGTGCTGCTGTTCGCGGGTGAGGCCGCCGCTCAAACCACGACTGGCGGGATTCGCGGTCGTGTCAGCGATCCGTCCAAGGCAGCCGTAACGAGCGCGGGCGTCATTGCCCGCAACACCGCGACAGGTCTGGAGCGGAGCGCGCTTACGGACGCGCAGGGCGTCTTCACGATCCGTCCGCTACCGCCGGGCATATACAGTGTCCGCACATCGATGCTCGGTTTCGCAGCGCAGACGCTGCCGAACATCACCGTAGCGCTAGGTCAGATGTCAACCGCCAACTTCCAGCTGACGGTGCAGGCCGTGGATATCGGCCAGATCACCAGCACCGTCGGGCGGCCGCCGATCAATACAACGAACGCGTCCGTGATCCAGGGCGTATCGCAGCAGGAAATCGACAAGCTGCCCGTCCTCGGCCGTAACTTCACCGACTTCATCAGCCTGTCCGGTGTCGTGACGCCGGACCCCGGTGTTACAACCGGCGGTCAGTTCTCGATCGCGGGCCAGCGTTCGTCACAGACGAACATCCAGATCGACGGTGTGGACACGAACAACTCTTTCTTCGGTGAGAACCGCGGCGGCTCGCGTATCCCGTTCGTCTTCTCGCTCGAGTCGATCCAGGAGTTCCAGGTCGTCACGAACGGGTATGACGTCGAGTATGGCAGCTATTCCGGCGGTGTAGTGAACGTCCTGACGCGCGGTGGTACGAATACGCGCAAGGGATCGGCATACCTCAACTACCGTGGTGATGCGCTCACGAGCAAGGGATTCCGCGACACAATCAAGGTGAACGACTACGAGGTCTCGCAATTCGCAGGCAGCCTGGCAGGCCCAATCAAGAAGGACAAGGCGTTCTACCTGTTCTCGGTCGACGGCCAGCGTCGTCGTGAGCCGCAGATCCCGGTGCAGCTGTCGGATTACGCAGCGGGCGGCGCACGTGCGAACGCCAACGTCGAGCAGGAGGTGAAGAGCTTCTTCGCCATTCTCGACAGCGTGTACGGCCAGACAAACTCGGCCGCCGGATACCTGCCGTTCCAGACCAAGAATGACGCGGTGTCCGCCTTCGGTCGTGTCGACTGGAACTTCAACGACATGCACCGACTGTCCGTGCGTCACAACTACTCGAATTACAACAACGACAACGAGTGGGACGACACCTTCGACTTCACGTACGGTTCATCGCGCGCCGAGAAGCTGCAGAGCCACTCGAACTCGTTTGTGACCGAGCTCACGTCCGTACTGAACGCAAAAACGTTCAACGTGTTCCGCTTCCAGTGGTCGAACGAGGATCGTCCGCGTAACGGCAAGAACATCCGGCCCGCGCTCGTGCTGCGCCTCACGAACGGCCAATACATCGGGTTCGGCGGTACGTTTGTCGGTTTCAACAACAACCTCGAGGAACGCAAGTTCCAGTTCATCGACAACTTCTCGCGTGTGATCAACAACCATACGCTGAAGCTCGGTGCGAACACGTTGTTCACACGCAACCACAACACGTTCCTGGGCGCAGTGAGCGGCCGCTGCGGTGGCAGCGGCAGTCAGGGCGCCGGCCTGTACTGCTTCGGCGATGTCGCTTCTTTCGCGGCGGGCATTCCGCAGTCCTATCAGTTCAACGTGCTGCAGAATGCCGATGGCCTGGTACCGGACGCGACATTCAACGTCGCCGAGCTTGGCATCTACCTGCAGGATGAATGGCACGCGACGTCACAGCTGACGGTTACAGCAGGTGTGCGCCATGACCGCCAGAAGTTCGGCGACGCGCCGGGCCGCCTGGTGGATGTGGAGCGTGCATTCGGGTTCCCGACTGCAACGGCGCCGGTGGACAACAACAATATTTCGCCGCGTCTCTCGCTGGCGTACGACCTGGGTGGCAATGGACGCGGTGTGATCCGCGCCGGCGCCGGCTATTTCTACGGCCGTGTGCCGTACGTGCTCGGCGGCAATGTACTGAGCAGCCAGAACCCGGTCTACAACCTGACGTGCACGGGCAACATCACAAAGAAAGAGGCGACCGCGCCGCCGTCCCCGCTCGACTACCCGAACTGGGCTACAGATGGCTCGGACAATCCGACCAACTGCCTGGGCACGGGTGGCTTCTCCGGAGTGCCATCCTATACAGTGTGGTCGCCCGAGTTCGAGTTCCCGGAGACATTCAAGGCGAATGCCGGCTTCGAGCGCTTGTTCGCAGGTGATCGCCTCAAGATCTCGACGGACCTGATCTACTCGAAGAGCACGAACCTCTATACCGTTCGCAACTTGAACCTGCGCGAGTCGCAGTTCCAGCTGGTCAATGAAGGGAACCGCCGCGTGTTCACGCCGGCGGCGCTCTTCAATCCAGCTGTTGCCAACACCGAGTCGTCGAAAATCTACGACACGTTCGGTCCCGTGTTCGTGAACTATACGGACGGCAGAGCGGAGGCCTTTGTTGGCACGATCGAGGCCAATTACAAACTGACGGATAAGACGTCACTGCGTGCCTCATACACACGCACGAATGCGCATGACAACTCGTCCTACTCGTGCTGCACAGCGAGCAGCGGCTTCTCGAGCGCCGAGGTCGGTGCTTTCGGGCCGAACGATGTCGGTGGCTTCGGCGACTCCGACAAGGCATGGGGACCCAGCAATTTCTCGCGTGACCACACCGGCGTACTCTCCGGCTTCACGCAGCTGCCGTTCGGGATCAACGTGTCGGCCATCTGGCGCATCCAGAGCGGCCGTCACTTCACACCGGAAGTCAGCGGAGACATTAATGGTGATGGCGTGCGCTTCAATGACCGCCCGTTCATTTTCGCGTCGGCTGACCTGCCGATCGCGGCATCGACGTCGGCCGCTGCGGCTGCGACGATCCGCGCGGCCTATGACACTGTGCTGATGAAGAACAAGTGTCTGTCCGAGGCGGTCGGCACGATCGTCA
>JBDSPG010000391.1:0-3933 GCA_039912685.1 Longimicrobiales bacterium
TCGTAGATCACTGCGACCTTCAATCCTTCGGTCTCCGTCTGCCGCTGCCGCGTGACATCGACATGCATGCGATCCTTCCTGCCGTCGCCATCGGAATCGAATTCGGTCTCGACCCACAGCTCCTGCCTGATCCATTGTGTCGAGTCTGCGAACGCGGGCACGACCTGCGCCTGTCCGTTTACGAATACGGGCGCTGCCTTGGCCTGCTGACCGGAAACTGTGACTGCACAGAACAACGGCAGCACAGCGGGCAGCAACTTCAGGAGAGACGTTCTACGCATGGGTAGCACCACGGTTCGGGTGACGAAGGGAGCCCGCATATTGTACGTGGCCGATGGGACTCCGCCAAGGGCGGGACCGTCGTCACAAGCAAGAGGATTGTTCTGAAACAGGCGGACGCTGCATACCGTAGGGCTACACGGGTTCCGATCACTCGAACGTGGAGTTCAGATGGAGAAGCATGTCAGGATACTCGGATGGTTGCAGATCGTGCTGGGCATCATTGACCTGCTCCTGGGTGGCCTCGCGTTCGCCATTCTGTCCGGGGTCGGCGTGGTCTCAGGGGACGTACATAGCTTCGGCGTGTTGACGGCGATCGGCGGCGCGGTTGGAACGTTGATGATGATTCTCGCGCTGCCCAACCTGATCTGCGGTATCGGACTGCTCCGCAACTGGGGCGGCTGGGTCATCATCCTGGCGGTCGTGCTCGGTGTGTTCAACTTGATGCACGTCCCGGTCGGCACCGCCATCGCAGTCTACACGTTCTGGATCGCGTGGAAGCTCTACAACGCAACGCCGGAGTCCGCGCCGACGGCGTAACATTGCGGGGTGGGGTCGAACACTGCCAGATTCGTTCGCATGGCAGTCGATCTCCCCCGTGACGCGTTGGCCGAAGGACCGGCGGCAGCGGAACAGGTGCGCTTTCAGGCGCAGTTGCTCAACGCGGTCCGTGAGGCGGTGATTGCGACGGACACTCAGGGTGTGGTCACGTACTGGAACAAGGCGGCCGAACGGCTTTATGGCTGGTCTGCCGCTGAGGTTATGGGGCGCAGATTCATCGACCTGTTACCCACCAACATGCACACACCGGAAGCGCAGTATGTCTTCGAGAAGCTCTCGCGCGGCGAGGACTGGACGGGCGACTTCCCGGCGCGGCGGAAGGACGGCACGATCTTCCCTGCGGGCGCGAGCGCAACGGCGATTCGCAGTCCGGATGGCACGCAGACCGGAATCATTGGCATCTCGAACGACCTCACGGAACGCATCGCGATTGAAGCACAGCTGCGTGAGTCCCACAAGCTGGAAGCTGTCGGACGTCTTGCGGGCGGCATCGCCCACGATTTCAACAACCTACTCACGGTAATCCAGGGCAATGCGCAGGAACTGCTGCAGAATGGCAGTGAGCAGGTGCGCAACAACGTCGCGGAAATCGAGGCGGCCGCGTTGCGCGCTGCGGATCTGACGCGCCAGCTGCTCGCGTTCAGCAGACAGCAGGTGCTGCAGCCGCGCATCGTCTCACTGGGCGGGATCGTGCACGACATGCAGGGCATGCTGCAACGCCTCGTGCGCGCCGACATCCAGCTCACCGTATCAACCGCTGCGGAGCTCGGCATGGTGCGCGCGGATCCCGCGCAGCTCAGCCGCGTCGTCATGAATCTCGTCGCCAACGCGCGCGATGCGATCAGCGGCGCGGGCAATATTGCGATTAGCGTGGAGAACGTCGATGTCCCGCCGAATGAAGAAGGATTCATCACGCGGCTCAAGCCAGGTCCGCATGTCCTGCTGACAGTGACGGACAGCGGTGCTGGAATGGATCAGCATACGCTCGATCATATCTTCGAGCCGTTCTTCACCACAAAGGGCGCGGAACAGGGGACGGGTCTCGGTCTCCCAACCGTGTTCGGTATAGTAACACAAAGCGGCGGTCACATCACCGCGGAGTCGACCTTCGGCAAGGGGAGCACCTTCCGTGTGTTCGTGCCGCGCGTTGCAGGTGATGTCGAGCACGCGACTCCATCTGCGCAGGCACCGATTGTTGCATTATCAGCTGATCGTGATGGCGGCGTGGTGGTGTTGCTGTGCGAGGATGAAGATGCGGTGCGACGAATCGTGCGAACATCGCTGCATCGCAAGGGATACCGCGTGATGGAAGCGGCGTCGGGTGCGGAAGCGCTGCAGATCGCCGACTCGTTCGTCGGCACGATCGACCTGCTGTTGTCTGACGTCGTCATGCCCGAGATGAGCGGAACCGAATTGATGCGCGAACTGCTGCAACGCCGCCCGAATGTCAAAGTTCTGCTCATGAGCGGCTACGCGAGCCCGGACGCGCTCGGCGAAACCACGTTCGAGGTAGATGTGCCGTTCCTCGAGAAACCATTTACCGTCACGGCCCTTGCCGCGAAGGTCCACGAAGTCTTGGCTGCACCATCCCGCGGCTAGCGGTGCACGAACTCGAAGATCTGGTAAATTTTCGGGATCGGACGATCCGTCGCGGGGATTTCCCTGTAGTTCGACAACCGCATGCCCGCGCCTGCCGCTGCGTTGATGAAATCTTCCGTGGTATAGAGCACGGACGCATACGCGAACTTGTCGGAGGCGCCATCACCGAGGTCAATCGGCTGGAAGAAGAACTTCACTCCGGGTATGTGTTCGTACTCATAGAGGATCCTCTTTAGTGCGGCCTCATCTCCGTCCGCAGCAGCAAGGAGGAGGTACGTCTTGTCGATTGTCGCGATCAGCAGGGTGCCGTTCGCGTCCGTCATCGACGCGAGGTTGGCCATGACACGATCGATATCGGCCAGCTCGATCTGTGTGAGTGCGCTCACGACAACCGCCGCCTTCGCAGGCGGTGTATCCCAGCGCTGCTCAAGGTCCGCCTTGACCAGCGTTACAGGCATGTCGTGCGGCAGCGCCTGCACGTGGGCGAGAAAATCAGGATTGATGTCGACACCGGTGTAGGACACGCTGCTGCTGCGCTTCGTGAGTCCTTCGAGCACCCAGCCCGAGCCGCATGCAGCATCGATGACACTGTCGCCGCGATTCTCCTCCAGGAGCTGCTCGATGCGGTCGATTACGATGTCGCCGATATCGACAACGTGACGCAGTGGGGCCGACAGCCAGTAGGCTTCGGCCTTAACCCATTCGGCGGCGCGGCGTGACTTGAATGCGGGTATGTCCGTCAGGGGCTGAAGCATGACGGCATTTTGGCTTGCAGGGGACATGCTGGCAAGACGGGTCGATCGAGGCTAGAATGCCATGTCGGCGCAGCCGTCGAATCGGTTTTTCGCGACTGCTGTGGCGATCGCCGTTCAGTTTGCCGTATGTTGCTCATCCCTCTTCGAAGGCTTTCATGCAGCAGCGCTCGCTGTGGCAGGTTCTGGCAACGTACGGCGTAGCATCCTGGGCGGTATACCAGGTGTCCCTCGGTCTTCGGGATGGTCTCGGCCTTCCCGATCGCCTCCCGCTCTACGCGTTCATCCTGCTCATGATCGGTCTGCCGATCGTGATCGCTACGTGGTTCGTGCAGCGTCGGCTCGCGCTGCTGCCGCACCGGGATGACGCCATCCATCGTCTCACGTGGAAACGGACTGCGCTCGGCGGTATGCTCGCGTTTCTCCTGCTTGCGGTTGTCACGGCGGGCGTCACAGTAACACGACATCGCGGCACCTTGTTCGCGCAGGGTGTCCTGGACGCCGATGATCCCGTGCTCCTCGCCGACTTCACGAGTGCGCCAGACACTACACTCGGCAACGTGATTACCGAAGCGATGCGTGTTGATCTGCTGCAGTCTCGCGGAGTGCGAATCGCGCAGCCGGCGCGCATTGCGGCCGGGCTCCGCCGGATGAACAAGAGCGGGACGGAGTCACTGACGCCCATGCTCGCGCGTGAGCTCGCGGAACGTGACGGGTACAAGGCAATTGTTTCAGGCGACGT
>JBDSPG010000406.1:0-4373 GCA_039912685.1 Longimicrobiales bacterium
ACGTCGCCTACGGTAGTTTTGCCCGGTGTAATCACTTCATTGGACAACGCGCGTTTTGCGAGTGATTCGGTGAGCGCGACCGCGCGTGTGTAGTACTCCATCTCCTCGGGCATGCGCGTGTCGAGATACTCCTCGATCATGTCGGCAGCACTCACGACACGTATGCCGCCTTCGTCGCCCAGCAGTCCGATGATGGTGGTGTACGTGTCATGCGTCAGCGACCGCTGCACACCGCGCCGGCCGCCGTAATTCAGAGCAATGCGCTTCGGCTTGTACTGCGCGTACAGTGCAGGGAGCACAGTGCCGATCGGCTTCGGCTCGTCAGGGTTCTCGAAGAAGCGCGCGAGATTCTCCTCCGCGAATCCCGTGACAGCGATCTTGCGCAGGGAGATGCCACCGGTATCGACGAAAATGAAGTAGTCGCGGTTGCCGGTGTACGGACGCGGCGGTGCGATGTATTGCACAAGCGGGTCATCATGGAACTCTTCGTTTGCGATGATCCACATCTGGATGTCATGCCTGCGCATCACCTCGAGCAGCAGTGCGTGTCGCGCAGGAAGCCAGCCCTCGCGGATACGGATCTGCTGCGACCAGGTCGGTATCTGCGCGGCCGCGGGACGGGCCGAATGCGGGGTAAGGAGGGCAATCGCGAGTGTGGCGATGCCGGCAGTTTTGATGGTTCCGATCAATGGTGCCTCCAGTGGAGTACCGCGTGACAATGCCCTTGCGCGGCAATTTGGCTGACTACACCATTAACAAACAGCTCGCCGGAAGCAAGCAGGTGCATGTTACCAACGCCACAACGTTCGACCGATCTGAACCGGCTGGAGGAGCCATGATACGCCATTCGTCCCGCAGCATCCTTTTCCTGGCCATCGCATTCGGCTGTGCGAAGCCGCAGGCCGAGCCGCAGCCGGACATTGCGCGGTCGGGTCCGGGTTCCATCCTCCGCGAAACTACAGCGCTCGCACCGCCGCCGGAACGGTTGTATGTGACGAACCAGGCGGATGCGACGGTGACGGTCATCGATACGCGCACGAACACCGTGCTGCGCACCGTGGACCTGCAGAAGCTCGGGTTCTCCGCGAACGCGAAACCCCACCACGTCCAGGTTGAGCCGGACGGATCCTACTGGTATGTCACGCTGATTGGTGAGAACCGCATCGTCAAACTGACGTTCGATGACAAGGTGGTTGCGAGTACGACGTTCGAAACGCCGGGGATGCTCACGCTCGATCCGGACAACGGCATGATGTATGTCGGTCGTTCCATGACTGCCGTGAATCCGCCCCATCGTATTGGCGCAATTCGCCGGAGCGACATGACGATGGGGGAAGTGGAAGTGCTGTTCCCGCGTCCGCACGCGATGGCACTGCAGCGTCGGACGCAAATGGTCTACACCGCGAGCCTCGGCGTAAACCAGATCGCCGCCATGGAGGTGGCAACCGAGCGAGTGACCGTCACTGATGTTGCGGGGCCGCAGCATTCACTGATGCAGTTCGCAATCTCGCCGGACGGCAACATGATGGTAGTATCGGGCGAGCTGAGTGCGAAGCTGCTGGTGTTCGACATTGCGACGGACCCGAAGAAGCCGCGATTGATGAAGACCATCGATGTCGGCGCACAGCCGTTCGACCCGATCTTCACGCATGACGGCCGCTGGGTCTATCTCGGCAACAAGGCCGCGAACACGGTGACCGTGATCGATGCGCGCAACTGGAGTGTCGCAGAGGTCGTGAAACACGAAGGCCTGTCACAACCGCACGGTACGGCCGTGTCCGTTGATGGACGTTATGTCTATGTGTCGAACAACAACCTGAAGTCGGCCGCATCGATGCCGGGGATGGACCATTCGACCACGCCGATGGCCGCTCCGCCGAATGCTGGCGGCAACGGCACGATCGTGGTGTTCGACGCGGCGTCGCATCGCGTGGTTAAGGTCATCGAGGTCGGACACAACGCTGCAGGCATCGCAACGCCATCAATGCGGTGATCGCGAAACTCGCGAAGTACATCGCAAATCTCGGGTACGGCAGCCGCCGCGATGTCGAGCGCATGCTGCGCGATGACAGGATCACACGACTGGACGGCTCACCCCTGCGCGATGGCGAGCGCGCCGAACACGGTGACATTCTCGTGGACGGCGAGCCGCTCGATGCGGCGCCGGGCGTCGTCGTCATGCTGCACAAGCCGGTCGGCTACGTGTGTTCGACGACTGACCTCAATCCGCTCGTGTATGACCTGCTGCCGCCTCGGTTCCGTGACAGGATCCCGATCATTGCACCGATCGGCCGTCTCGACCGCGATACCTCGGGGCTCCTTCTGCTGACGGATGACGGCCAGATCAACCACCGGTTGACATCACCGAAATCACAATTCCCGAAAGTATACGAAGCCACGCTCGCGCAGGACCTGCGCGGCGTGGAGGCGGCGGTATTCGCGGCGGGCGACCTGATGCTCGAGGGGGAGACGCGTCCACTCTTGCCCGCAATACTGGAGGTGCTCGATGCGCGTCATGCGCGGGTGACACTGATGGAAGGACGCTACCATCAGGTCCGGCGCATGTTCGCCGCCTTCGGAAACCACGTCGAATCACTGCATCGCGCAGCAGTCGGACCCCTGTCGCTCGACACGCTCGAGTCGGGTGACTGGCGCGTTCTGAGCGCTGTAGAAACGTCAGGTCTCCGCTAGCTCTCCGGTAGCCTCCGCCAGCTCGTAATCGAACTCGTACGCATGCGTTGACGGATCGATGCGCATTGACCCCGTAAGGCCTGCGAGCTCTCCCGTTCCCGAGTCCGGCACGACAGTCACCGACAACGTCGGCTCGCCGCGCGTCATGGTGCCGCTGTGTTGCAAATGGAAGCTGCCCTTCTTCCCGTGCACGGAGCCGGTCACGCGTTCGAGCGCGACATAGCCTGCTGATCCTGCTACGTTCCCTTGAATGGCAAGCATCTGTCCGAGGCTCGTGCCCTCGAGCTCGCCCTCGAAGACCTTGTCGAGCGTCATCCGGCCAAGCGCCGCTTCGAATCCCGCGTCCGCCTGCGGTACCAGCTTGACCTTGAATGTCCCCTGCGCCTTCATTTCACCCACCCTTCGTTGCAGATATCACCTTGAATCGTGCGCCATCGTGCACGACACTCATGTTGCCAAATTTCCTGCGTATTGCGGTCTCATAAGGCAGCGTTCTATTTGCGACGAGATACGCGCGTCCCCCGGGCGACAATACTCTCCATGCATCATGAATAAAGCGCATAGGCAACGACAGCTCGGTTGTCTTACCCGCATGGAATGGCGGATTGGTGATGACGACGTCGAAACGCTGATCGAGAACTGCAGCTCCGACGTCGCTTACAAGAGCCGTTGTATTCTCGAGTCCAGCTGCTGCGGTGGTTCGTTGCGCGCACCGTACCGCCTCGACATCCGCATCCACCAACACCACGCGACCATTTCCTGACAAAAATGCGGCAACAACGCCGAGTGTTCCTGCACCGCAGCCCAGATCCAGCACGCTCTCGCCAGCCTCAATGCGCATCATGTCGGCGAGAATGCCCGTCGCTTCGTCGAGATGATCCCATGAGAAGACGCCCGGGCGCGTAAGCTGGGTGAACGTGCGGGCTCGCAATGTCACCTCGAACGAATGGAATGTATTGTGATCGAGGAACGGCGTATCAAAGGACGATGCATTCACCGGCGCACCTTCCGGCACATCCGTTTTTCTGCGTGCCACAACCACCTTGCAGCCGCTTCCGCGCTCGACAACATCGGCGTTGCCGAACAACTCTTCCAGGAGACGGGCCGCTGATTTGATGCCTTCGTTGTTAGGCCCTGCGATGCAGCAGCGGCCGCCAGTGCGCAACGCATGGAACGCGTCCGACAGCAATTGAAGCAGCGCAATTTTCTCGCGGGGAATACGGATGCCGACGATATCGACGGAGCCGCGCGCGACGTCGGCAGGCAGACCCGCGAGCCCGTGACCAAGCACAACATCGACCTGCGCAACGGGTGGGGCCATCCCCGCGATCGCGGCACGGGCGGCCTCCACAGCGACGACAGTGCGGTCGCACAGGATGACGCGCGAGGCCAGGCCAACGGCAGCAGCGGCCAGACCGAAGTCTGCCGGGCCGCAGTTCATGTGCACCACCACATCGCCTGTTTCGACGGTAACCGCCCGGGCGAGCAGCGCCGATGCCGGGTCGTCATGCTGTTTAGCCATCCATACCTCGCTGAAGACAGCAGGCAAGATACCACCCGCGGAAGTTTCGCACCCGTTCAGGGCCATTCCGGTGCGCGGGGGTTTTTGATACTTTGGGAGCATGGACGAGGAAGAATTCACGGACGAAGATGCTCGGGCAATCCTGAAGCGCGCTGCGGAG
>JBDSPG010000015.1:0-4525 GCA_039912685.1 Longimicrobiales bacterium
CGCGGCCGGCCGCGCGCTTGGCATCGGCCTGCGCTGGAATGGCGCGGCGCATTGAGAGGCGGGTAGAAATCCCATAGATTCAAGGTCGTCAGGTTCCTGGTCACGGGAGGCGTCCGCCGCCCGGGCCGCGCGCGCAATTTCGACGGGGAAAACCGTGTCGCCCAACGTTTTCGATATGTACAACGCGGCCTACGTCCAGGCCATGTTCGATCAGTATCTGCAGAACCCCGGCTCCGTGGACGCCACGTGGCGCCGGCTGTTTGAAACCGAAGCAGGCACGAGCGGTCTCATGGGTGCGGTTGTCCAGGTCGCACCCTCTACCAACGGCTCCACCGCGACGCCCGCGACACAAGCACCGCCTCCTGCCGCACCCGCACCCGCATCCGCACCGCCATCGACCAGCGCCGCAGCTGGAGCTGGTTCTACCACGATCGAGCAGCTGCGCGCTGCCCGTGCCGCTGGCGAGCTCGTGGACGCGTATCGCCTGCACGGACATCGTGCTGCGCGCATCGACCCGCTCGGCTCGAAGCCGCCCGGTCACCCCGCGCTCGATCCGGCATTCCACGGTATTACGGAAGCCGCGCTTCACCATGTACCGATCGAGGTCATGGATGGCCTGCCCAGCGGCGGCACAACGGTCGCAGACGCGATCGAGTTCATGAAGCAGACATACACGGGCACCATCGGGTACGAGTACGAGCACATCGAGGATCCGGAGCCGCGGAACTGGCTGCGCGAGCAGATCGAGTCGGGTGCACATCGCCAGACGTTGAGCGCGGATGAGAAGAAGCACCTGCTGAACCGTCTGACCGAGGTGGAAGCGTTCGAGCAGTTCCTGCATCGTTCGTATCTCGGCGCCAAACGCTTCTCGATCGAGGGCAACGACATGATGGTGCCTATGCTCGACGTCGCGATCGAGCGTGCGGCAGCGGATGGCGCGCGGGAGATCGCGATCGGTATGGCGCACCGCGGCCGTCTCAACGTTCTCGCGCACGTCATCGGCATGCCGTATGTCGATCTGCTCGCGAAGTTCGAGGGCCATCACACTGCAGTCGCAGGAACAGGCGATGTGAAATATCACATCGGTGCGGAAGGCACGTATGCGACGCGTTCCGGTGAACCGCTGAATGTTATCCTAGCACCGAACCCGAGCCATCTCGAGTTCGTCCACCCGGTAGTTGTGGGCATGACGCGCGCGAAGCAGTCGGATCGCAGCACGAACGTGATCACACGCGATGGGGATGCCGTCGTACCGATCATCATTCATGGCGATGCAGCGTTTGCGGGCCAGGGCGTGGTTCCCGAGACACTGAACATGTCGCAGCTGCGCGGCTACGCCGTGGGCGGAACGCTGCACATCATTGCGAACAACCAGGTCGGCTTCACGACAACGCCGAGCGAGGGTCGTTCAACGGATTATTCGAGCGACGTTGCGCGGGGCTACGATGTGCCAGTGTTCCACGTCAATGCGGATGATCCGGAAGCGTGTCTCGCGGTTGCACGCCTCGCAATGGCCTATCGCGCCGAGTTCCACGGCGACGTCGTAATCGATCTGATCGGATACCGCCGCTTTGGTCATAACGAAGCGGATGAACCGATGTTCACGCAGCCCACGATGTACAACGCGATCGGCGCGCACCCGACCGTCCGCGCGATCTTCGGTGGCACACTCGCAGCCGCGGGTGTCATCGCGGAAGCCGATGTGGCTGCAATCCTGAAGCAGGCGAACGAGCGGTTGATCGCGGACCAGGCGATTGCGAAAGAGCCGCCCGAGGATCACGAGGCGCCAGATGAGATCGAAGGTGCTGGGGAGGAGCAGATCGACACGAAGGTGTCTGAAGCACTCATCGATTCGCTCGACCGTCAGCTGCATGGTGAACCCGAGGTCGAGATCCTGTCGAAGCTGGCGAAGACGCGCGAGAAGCGATCAAAGCAGGTTCAGGCGGATGCATCGATCGAGTGGGCGCACGCTGAGGCGCTCGCATTCGGGTCGTTGCTCGCGGACGGCGTATTCGTTCGCATGACAGGCCAGGATGTGCAGCGCGGTACGTTCAGCCAGCGTCACCTGGTTCTGCATGATTCCGGTACGAACGAGGAATACATGCCGATCGCGAACCTCAAGGAGGCGAAGGCTCCGATCGAAATCTGGAACAGCCCTCTCTCCGAGCTTGCGGTCATGGGCTTCGAGTACGGATACAGTGTGTCCGCACCAAAGGCGCTTGTCCTCTGGGAAGGTCAGTTCGGCGATTTCGCGAACGGCGCACAGATCATCATCGATCAGTTCATCACAGCGGGCCGCGCGAAATGGGGTCAGGAATCGCGTCTCGCATTGCTTCTTCCGCACGGCTATGAGGGGCAGGGTCCGGAGCATTCGAGTGCGCGCTTCGAGCGGTTCCTGCAGATGTGCGCGGAAAACAACATGCGTGTTGCCAACTGCACGACGCCTGCGAACTACTTCCACCTGCTGCGCCGTCAGGCACTGCATCCATCGCGTCGCCCGCTCATCGTCATGACGCCGAAAAGTCTGCTCCGTCATCCCCGCGCGGTTTCACCGGTCGCGGAGCTGTCGACGGGTGGATTCATGCCGGTCCTCGATGATACCACTGCAAACGCGGCGAGCATTGACCGGGTTGTGCTCACGACGGGCAAGCTTCACTACGATCTCGCGGACGCGCGTGATGCGAACGACAAGTCGACCGCCCTCGTACGAGTGGAAATGCTCTACCCCTTCCCTGCAGCCGAACTGAAGGCCGTGCTGGCGAGGTATCCGCAGGCGGAGGAGATCGTTTGGGCGCAGGAAGAGCCACGTAACATGGGCGCATGGCCGTTCATCGAGTCCAGAATGGGCGATGTCACGGATATTCCTGTGCGCTATGCGGGTCGTCCGCCGCGTGCCAGCCCGGCCGAAGGCTATGTCAACGTGCACGAAGCGATGCAGAAGCGGATCGTTACGGACGCCCTGCGTGCTCCCGTTTCCGCCGATGGCAAGGCGGCGGCGAAGCCGGCGAGGTCCCGGAAATAGGACAGCGGTACGGCATTTGCCCCATCTGGCTGGCCGGAAGCAGACGGCTACCCTTACGCGGGAGTGGACGATGTCGTCCTTCGGTATCTATCTCATTGGTTTCATCATTCTCATTGTGGGTCTCGCCATCGCGGCGAGCCTGATGGGGCTGCCTTCGCTTTGGATCGGCGTAGGTGTCATTGTCCTGATCGGCATTGGCGTCCTGACAGGCGTGTCGCGAACGAAGCGGCCGGACCCTCCCGCTACCTGATCCGCGCTTCGGAAATGGTACGGACGGCGCGCGGCGAAAGCCGGGCGCCGTTTTCGTTACGACGGCATGCGTCGATCAAACGCTTGCGACGTGCGGAAAGTTGAAACAGTTTTAAGGGGTGTGCGGATGCAGCCGCAGAAATCAAGTATGGAGAGCACGTGGAACAGCTGGTGGTGATCACGCACCCGGAGCCCGTACAGCTCGAGGCGCGACCAATGGATACGATCACGGCGCCGAATGGCAGTACTGCGCTCGGCTACTATCATCGTGGGAATATGCTTGCGCGTGGAGTGGTCTCCGATGATGCGCTCGAGGCGATCGAAGGACTGCTTGAGACTCCTGTCTCCGTTGCCCTCGCGGCCACGGAAGATGAGGAAGGCAATATCGACGCACGCATCTGTCTTGTTCTTCCAGTCGACCCCGATGACGCTCGAAGCGGATCGGATGATGATGAACAGCCGGACGAGCCGTGGCGCGCTAGTGTGCCAGACCCGCCGCGCATGGGCGGTTCGTGGGATGAGCCCGCTGAAGAAGCACAACCCAAGCTCGCACTGTTGCCCATCGGCAATGCCGTGCGTGGTGTGCGTGATCGACATCATCCGGGCGATGTCGCAGGGGACGTGCGTGAAATGCTGGACAACCTGCTGACAGGGCGCGGGCGTGACGCCGTCAGCAAAGCCATCGACGATCTGCTCAACAGTCTCTGACATACGAAGCCTCCGAGGAACAGCGTTTCCGCGCTGTCTTCCTGCGCGCACACGCCGACCATCCCCGCTGCCAGGACGATGAGTGGCTGATGCAGGCATGCCGCGCGAAGGACGGCAGCCCTGTACGACCGCTCGTGTGGAGTCGCCGCAACGGACCGTGGCACCGTGTCGAAACAATTTTCATCGGTGCAGCGCCCGGCAATGCCGGCGGCAAGGGGAGCGGTGATCAGGGTGCGCACGGAACGCGCATCCCGTTCGGCGGTGACATCGCGGGCGCGAATCTCGATGCGCTGCTCGGCAGTGTAGGCATCGATCGCAACAATACCTTCCTTGTAGCCGCACTGAACCAGCTGCCTGCGGCGGGTGGTGGAGAGCCCACGCTGCAGGAGATGCTCGCACCGGTCGGCGATTACGAGAACAGTTTTGAGCTACTGCGCGATACCGTGGTGGCAACGGGTCCCGCACTCGTGGTTACACTCGGCATCGCTGGATTGCGCGCATTCGCCACCGCGGTCACGCAGGAGGACCTGACACGACTTGTGATGC
>JBDSPG010000043.1:0-2868 GCA_039912685.1 Longimicrobiales bacterium
CGACGTCGGCTCGATGCCCCTTACGATGATCCTCTCGCCTGACGGCGCGTACGCCGTGCTGCTCCTCAATGGCTGGCGCGAACAGGGAGTCCAGATCATCGAGCGTCGCAGCGGGACCATCGTGCAGACGCTCCAGCAGCCGGCAGCTTTCCTGGGACTGGCTTTCACCCCCGACGGCCGTGCGCTTTACGCCTCCGGCGGCAACCAGGACGTTGTCTACAGATATGCCTGGACCGGCGGCCGCGCGACCCTCACCGATAGCCTCGTGCTCGCGCGAAAGGCTCCCCGTGCAAACGGCACATCCTACCCGGCCGGGTTCGCACTGTCACCGGACGGCCGCTCGCTTTATGTCGCCGAGAACCTCGCCGATTCGCTGGCCGTCATCGACCTGCGTACCGGCGTCGTTGTCCAGCGCTTCGCCACCGGGCGTTATCCGTACGGTGTGGTGGTTGCCCCGGACGGAACAGTCTACGTTTCAGCCTGGGGCGGCTCAACCGTCTCGGTCTTTCATCCCGCCCGCAACCCCGGCCGGCTAATGGACGCCGGCCGTATCGTGGTCGGCCGCCATCCATCTGCCCTTTTGTTGAATCAGGACGGCTCTCGTCTCTTTGCCGCGTCGGGAAGCACCGACCGGGTGGCCGTCGTCGACACCCGGCAACGTCGGGTGATCACCGAACTGCTTGACTCTCCACCCGAAGGACCCGCGGAAGGGAGCACCCCGAATGCGCTCGCGATCACCCCCGATGGCACCCGCCTTTTCGTGGCTGAGGCGGACAACAACGCTGTTGCGGTGTTCGATCTGGGGCGGGTGACCGCAAATGTTGCGGCCGCGCGCGGCGACGATCTGCTCGCCGGGCGCATCCCGGTGCAGTGGTATCCTGCCGCGGTCCTCGTCGTTGGCGACTCGCTTCTGGTGGCGAACGCGAAAGGGCGCGGAACAGGCCCGAATGCACGGCTTCCCCAGCCCGGCTCGGCGGCGGGGCGCGCAAACGAGCCGCGAAGTTACACCCTTGGCCAGCTCTCGGGCACGCTCACCACCATACCCGGGATCGTGGATGCCGATACCGCCGCGCTCCGGCCGCTCAGCACACGCGTGGCCAAGGCCAACGGCTGGGACAAAGTCCGGGCTTTGAGCAGCGATCGACGCCGACCCTACCCGCCTTTCAATCACGTCATCTACATCATCAAGGAAAACCGAACCTACGATCAGGTATTCGGCGACATGCCGGAAGGCGACGGCGATACCTCGCTTGTGTTTTTTCCGCGTCCAATCTCACCAAATCACCACGCACTAGCAGACCGATTCGGACTGCTCGACCGTTTTTTCGTGAACGCGGAAGTGAGTCCTGACGGCCATAACTGGTCAATGGCCGCCTACACTACCGACTATCTGCAAAAAACCGTGCCGTCAAGCTATTCCCAGCGGGGGCGCAGCTACGACTACGAGGGAACGAATCGCAGCAGGTTCGGCAAACCGCAGGTGCCGGAGGACGACGTCGCCGAGCCGGGTAACGGCTACCTTTGGGACCTCGCGCAACGTGCAGGCGTAACGTTCCGCAACTACGGCGAGTTCGTTATGCCGGCGGGATTAGACCCGAACGATCCGATGCCGTCGGGCTACCGCGGAGTCAAGCCGTTTCTTGCGGCGCATACCAACCACGACTTTCCCGGATACGATCTCTCGATCACGGACCAGCTGCGCGCAGACGTCTGGATCTCCGATCTGGGAGAATTTGTTCGGCGTGGCGCGATGCCTCGTTTGCAGATTGTGCGATTGCCCAATGACCATACCGCTGGCGCACGCTCCGGATCACCTACGCCGCGAGCCTACATGGCCGACAACGATCTCGCTCTCGGCCGGATGATCGAAGCCGTTTCGCGGACGCCTTTCTGGCGGAACACCGTGGTGTTCGTTCTCGAGGACGACGCGCAGAACGGTCCCGATCACGTTGACTCGCACCGTTCGCCGCTGCTCGTCGTCTCCCCCTACAACCGGCCGGGCGTGATCCACCGCTTTGCGAACACCACCGATATCCTTGCCACGATCGAGGAGATTCTCGGACTCGATGCCTTGTCGCAGTTCGACTACTATGGGCGGCCGCTGCGCGAAATATGGGCGGACCAGCCGGACCTGCGACCTTATGTCGCACTGATGCCTTCGGTGCCGTTAACTGAGCGTAACCCTGAGGCTGGACGAGGCGCCAGCGAATCAGCGCGGCTGGATTTCCGATTCGAGGACATTGCCGACGAAGATCTATTCAATCAGGTGCTGTGGCGTGCGATCAAGGGCGAGCACGTTGCGTATCCGGGTCCGAGGCGGATGTCGGCGCTGGAGTTCAAGCTGGCGCAATAACGCCGACTCGTTCTGCACACACATCAACGCGGGCCCGGTTGCTACTTGCCAGTCCGCCCTTGCGGACGGACCCGCATGCCGCCCGCGGCAGGGCGGTTCATGCCAGTCTCGTAGGCGAAGATCACAGCCTGGACCCGGTCGCGAAGGTCGAGCTTCATCAGGATTCGCTTGACGTGGGTTCTGATTGTCGATTCCTCGACGCCCAGGACGGCTGCGATCTCGCGGTTCGACAAGCCACGCGCGATGACCTCGAGGACGTCTCGCTCGCGCGCTGTCAACTCGTCGAGCCTTGCCCGATCGGCAAGCTCGGGAGTCGGCTGTTGCGCCATGCGCTCGATCACGCGTCTGGTGACGGACGGCGACAGCAGGGAGTCGCCCGCGGCGATCGCGTGCACCGCGGCAATCAGCTCCTCCGGACGTGCGCGCTTGAGCAGGAAACCCGAGGCACCAGCGCGTAGAGCGCCGAAAACGTAGTCGTCCTGCTCGAATGTGGTGAGGATCAGGACTCTTACTGC
>JBDSPG010000048.1:0-10795 GCA_039912685.1 Longimicrobiales bacterium
TCTCGCGGGACAGCATGCTGTCGAGTTTGGCGCGCGAGCGCAGGGCCGGCGTGCGTCCTGAGAGCAGTGCGAGCGAGAGCACGAGTACAACGCCTATGAACGTCCAGAAGTAAATTCCGATGGTGCCGTTCGTGAACGAGTGCACGCTGGACAGGATGCCGCTGCGCGTGAGGAACGTACCGAGCACAGTGAGGAGAAATGTCCCGATGACGAGGCTCATGTTCCAGACACGCAACATGCTGCGCCGCTCCTGCACCATGGAGGAGTGCAGGAACGCGGTGGCCGTGAGCCAGGGCATGAAGGACGCGTTTTCCACCGGGTCCCAAGCCCAGTATCCACCCCATCCGAGCACGGCATAGGACCACCACATGCCTGCGACAATCGCGAGCGACAGGAATGTCCAGGCCACGAGTGTCCATCGGCGGGTCACCCGCAACCAGAGATCGTCTGTGCGTCCGGACAGCAGTGCGCCCATCGCGAATGCGAACGGCACCGTCATGCCGACATAACCGAAATAGAGCAGCGGTGGATGCACGCCCATGAGCCAGTGGTTCTGCAGGAGCGCATTCGGGCCCGGTCCGTCCGCGGGGACGGGCGACATCAGGTGCCAGGGATTTGCGGGCCGCACGATGAGCAGGTAGAAGAACACGCCCACGGCGAGCATGACGGCGTTCGCGTACGCACCGAGTGAACCAAGCTTCGGACCCGTGAAGTAAACTGCAGCGGCCGTGTACAGAGCGAGGACCCAGCCCCAGAACAGGATCGAACCCTCGAGTGAGCTCCACAGCGAGATGACCGTAAAGAATAGCGGCGTGCTGCGGCTGCCGACCTGCGCCACATAGTCGATGCTGAAATCATGCGTCACCAGCGCATACACCATCGCGAGATTCGCGATCGTTAGCAGCGCGAAGTTCGCATAGGCAGCCGCGCGCGCACTGCGGACCAGCGCCGCATCGCGACGATGGACGCCGAGGAAGGCCGCGAACATGCCGTAGATTGCAATCGCAAACGCGGTCGCGCCCGCGCTGTACCCTAGAATACGAATCACTTCACTGCCTTCATTCCGAGATGAGCGTCTTGTTCATGTCCCGCGCCGGATGACCTTCTGTCGGCGGCTTGTATTCGTTCGAGTGTTTTACCATCAGCGTCGTTGCGTGGAATACGGGAGTATCGCCTTCCTTCGCGAGCTTTCCTTCCACCACCACACCGATCCCCTCGCGGAACATCGCGGTCGGGATCCCCTTCGAGTGGACGAGGATCGGGGGTCCGGTCTGGTCGCGGATCTTGAACGTCACACCACTCTGTCCGGTGGTGCGGACGACGCTTCCTGGCGCGACCTGGCCGCCGAGACGCACGGCATGGCCATACGCATCGTCACCCTTCGCCAGCAGCTCGTTCGGTGTGACGTTCCACACCAGGTTCTCGCCGATCCCGCCGTACAGCAGCACAGCGAACGCGGCGATGATGAAGACAGCCGCAATGATCAGCGCGACCTTGCCCTTCGGCTTGCCGTTCATGACTTGCTCCCGAGGTCAGTCAGCTCACGCAGAGCGGCGATTCTGCGAGCACGCATGCGAAACCAGTACACGAGCAATGACACCCACGTGAGGCCGTAGGCGAGGCCGACATAGAACCAGCGTGACTCAACCATTCCGTGCACTCCCGCGCATTGCGTTTTCCTCGCGACGCAGCTCGACCTCTCGCTCGAGCTGTGCAACGTGGTAGCGGCTGGCCATGAAGAAACCGAGGACCAGGAGGAACGCGACACCGTTCAGCCACAGGTTGTTCCAGTACCCCGGACTCATGCTTTCACTCGTCGATGGAAGCTGGTGCAGCCCACGGTCCCATATCCGCACTGAATAGAACACGATCGGAACATTGAGGAACGCAATGACACCGACCGCCGCGCTCCAGCGAGCGCGCCGATCATCTTCATCGGTAAAGCCGCGCAGCGTCAGGTACCCGACGTACATGAGGAACATGATGGCTGTCGATGTGAGCCGTGGCTCCCATGTCCACCATACGCCCCACGTCGCACGTCCCCATATCGATCCGAGCACCAACGCGAGCCCGGTCATGAGAACGCCCGCCTCGACCGCCGCCGCGGCGAGGAGGTCGAAGCGCAGCGAGCGACGCACGAAGTACATGATCGACAGGATGAACGCCGCGAAGAATGCGAGCATCCCCGCCCATGCGGCCGGGACGTGCACATACATGATCTTCTGCAGATGCCCCATGCCAGCGTCGGCCGGCGATGTCATGTAGCCTACCACTTCCGCGGCAATCAGGAACAGGAGCGTAAACCAGCCGAACCAGGTGAGGTATGTTGGTCGCGGCGGCACGCTGGCCGCACTGTACAACTCTTTCATCTATCCCTCGATCACATGCTCGAACGCCACAAACGTGGCGGCGAGAAATATTACATCGAAAATAACGAGAATCTTCGCCCACTCCGCTGCTTCGCCCGCGAGACTCGGATCGAGCAGAGCTGCCGTCGCACGAACGGATGCCAGCAACAGCGGAATCAGCATGGGAAACAGCAGCAACGGGAGAAGAACTTCCCTCGCCCGCAGCCGGCTCGACATCGCGGCGTAGAATGTACCCAGGGCAACGAACCCGACCGTGCCCAGGAACAGGATGCCGGCGAGCGGCAGGAAGATCGGAGCAATGCTCATTTTGAACAGGATGGCGGCCATCGGAACAATGATGACCTCGACGAGCACGACGAAAAGCAGGTTCGCGAGGAACTTGCCAATGAAGATCGAGCGCCGATCCCCGGGATAGAGCAGCAGCGCATCGAGCGCGCCCGCCTCGATCTCGCGCTCATAGGAACGGTTGAACGAGAGCACACCGCTCAGCAGTATCGCTAGCCAGAGCACGCCGGCCGACACGGAAGCCAGCGCCGCGTTGTCGGGGCCGATCGCCATCCCGAACATGATCAGCATCAGGCCTGCGAAGAATGCCACTGCATTGAAGTTCGCCTTTGAGCGCCGCTCCGCAGTCACATCCTTCCACGCGATGGCGAACACGCGGTGCATCTCTGCGTTCATACGCCCCCGCTCCCGGCAAGCAGCACCGTGCGGTGCGCATCCGCCCGCGCCGTGATCGGAACCGCAACGAGGACGCCATCATCGATCTCGGCGCGAGTGTCCATGATTCCGGCTGCGCGATCCAGGTCGTGCGTCGCGATGACGACGGCGCCACCCGCATCGGCGACCGAACGGGCTACCTCGTTGACGAGCGCAATGCCGTCCGCGTCGAAGCTCGCATACGGTTCGTCGAGAAGCAGCAGGGTGGGAGGACGCAGCAGGATCCGTCCGAGTGCGAGACGCCGTCGCATGCCGGTAGAGAAGCCGCGTACACGCTCCCGTCCGGCGTCGACGAGTCCGACACGCGCGAGGACTTCCGCGCGCCGCGCGGGATCCGCTGATTGACGGCTCATGCGCTGAGCGAACGCGAGGTTTTCGTCAGCGTTCAGATCGTCGTAAATGCCGGGGTTGTGTGCCAGGAAGCCGAGCCGTTCGCGCACTGCGTCGGGATGTGTGAGGGCGTCTTCACCGAAAATGCGAACGGTGCCTCGGCTCGGTTGCAGCAGTGTGGCTAGGATACGGAGGAGGGTTGTCTTACCGCTGCCGTTCCGACCCGTGAGGGCCAGCACACCGCCCTGATCGACGCGCAGATCGACGCCGCGCAGAACCCAGCGGCTGCCAAATCGGCGCGTGACCCCCTCGACCTCGATGGCCGGGGTGCCCGCTGCCGCTGTGCCCGCCGCCTGGTGCTTCAAACGTCTTCCCCGATCACGAGACTGCCCGGTTGCCCGGGTGACCCGGTAAGATACCCGGTCACAACGAGGCGCTCAACCGGGGACGCTCAGTCGACCCAGTCCGCGAGGAAGATGTTCGTGTCACCGGCCGTCACTGCCCCCCGGTTCGACGCAAATACCAGCGTGCGCCCGTCCGGGCTGAACATTGGGAACCCATCGAAATCCGCGCTCAACGTGATCTGCTTCAGCCCCGTCCCGTCGACGTTGACCATGTAGAGTTCGAAATCCCGGCGCTTCGGGTCCGCTACGTTCGAGCTGAAAATGATCCTCTTACCATCCGGGTGGAAAAACGGGGCGAAATTGGCGGCCGCGTTGGCGGTGAGCTGCCTGCGATTTCTGCCGTCAGCGTCCATTACGAAGATGTCGAGCGTCGTGGGTCGGACGAGGTTCTGACGAAGGAGGTCCCGGAAATCTGCGAGCTGCGCAGGATCCGTCGGGTGGAACGCACGATACACGATGTGCCGGCTATCGGCTGAATAGAACGCACCGCCGTCGTAGCCCGGCTCGGTAGTGAGACGCTTCACGTTGCTGCCATCGGCGTTCATCGTGTACAGATCGAGGTCCCCGTCGCGGGTCGAGGTGAAGATGATATGGCGCCCGTCCGGCGACATCGTGGCCTCGGCGTCATATCCGGGCTGGTTCGTCAGGCGACGAATTTCGCCGCCTGTTGGGGTGGCTGAGTAGACATCATAATCGTAGAGTGCCCAGACGTAACCCTTGGACATATCGGGGGGCGTCGGGCAGTCGGCTGATGCGGCATGCGTGGATGCGTACAGGATCCGGTCTCCGGCCGGATAGAAGTACGAGCAGGTCGTTCGCCCCTTACCGGTCGAAACCATACGAGGATTGCGCCCGGACACGTCCATGATGAAAATCTGGTCGCACCTTGTCACCCCGGGCAGCGTGGCCTGGAAGATCAGCTGCTTGCCATCACTCGAGAAATACGCCTCGGCGTTCTCCCCGGCGTGTGTGAGCATCCGCACATTTCGCAGGTGAGGTTCGCCCGGATTTGAGGCGAAGGCGGTCGGATATATGCTGGCTAGTGGCTGGGCCGGTGCCGGCGTCCCCCCTGAAGGACGGGGCTGACAGGCGGTCAGGAGGCACAGCGCAATCGTTTTCGTAGTATGTTTGATGACATTCGTAGTATTTTTCATGACAGTAGAATAGAAGGCTTCCAAATTGATGTCGAGGCTGCAGATGAATTACGGGATGTGTCACGCACTTCGAGCAGGCGCACGCGCCTAGATGCCAGCGGCTTTTGGAGCTGATGCAGCTACCCGACTGGCGGCCGCCCGCACCGCACAGACAGAAGCGCGGACACTGGAGGGACGCAACGCATTTCTTGCGACGGCCAGCCTCTCTCTAGGCCAATCGCTCGACCTCGAAACCACCGCTGAAACCGTAGCGCGGCTGCCCATCCCGCTGCTGGGTGTGGCCGTCCTCGTCGACGTACTTCGCGAAGACCACTCGGTGCGGCGCATCGCCGTGGCCCATGAGACCGATGATGGCGAACGCCGTCTCCGCCATACGTTCGAAGAATTCGTGATCAATCCCGCATCGCCACAGGCAGCCGTCATTGCGTCCGGCTCGCCACAGCTCGGACAGGTCGATGATGACGACCGTGCGTTGTACGCTGGTACCGATGCGGAATCCGCGCTCCTGCGTGAGCTCCACTTCCGCACGTATGTAGTGCTGCCGCTACGCACACGCGGCACGGTGCACGGCTGCATCACACTGCTGTCGACCGGACGACACAATTACGGTGTCGCGGAATTTACGACTGCCAGCGAGTACGCGCGCCGCGCATCTCTCGCTATGGAGCACGCACTGCTCTACCGCGAGGCCGTGCGCGCTCGCGGCGCCGCGGAGGAAGCCGAAGCGCAGTTCCGTCAGCTGGTGAACGGGTTCCGCGAAAGTGAAGACCGCTATCGCGGGCTCTTCCAGGACTCTCATGACGCGATCTATGTAACACGCCGGGACGGCCAGTTCATTGAAGCGAATCCCGCAACCATCCAGATGTTCGGCTATACGCGCGAGGAGTTGATGCGTCTCAATGCGCACGCGCTCTATGTCGATGTAACGGAGCGTGAGCGTTTCCGCGCTGCGATCGAAGAGAACGGCAGTGTCCGCCGTTTCGAGGTGAAGCTCTGCACAAAGAGCGGCCGCGTCCTCGACTGCATCCTGAGCTCGATGATCAGGCGTGGACCGTCCGGAGAAGTGATCGGATATCAAGGGATCATTCATGACGTCACAGCGACGCGTGAGTCCGAGCTACGACTTCGTGATTCGGAACATTTCACGCGCACGATCATCTCGAGCGTTCAGCAGGGCGTGACCGTGTTCGACCGCGATCTCCGCTACCAGGTATTCAATCGTTTCATGGAGGAACTGACAGGTCTGGACGCTAAAGACGTGATCGGTCGCAGACCTGAAGAGGTTTTTCCGGACACAAGTAGTCTCGTCACTCTGCTGGAGCGCGCGCTCGCGGGTGAGACCGTAACACCGGTCGATGGGGCATTTCATATTCCGCAGACGGGACGCCAAGGCTGGGCGTCGGCCGTATACAGTCCGCACGTGTCTCCCTCGGGCGAAACCATCGGCGTTGTCGGCATCGTGGTGGACATCACCGAGCGCAAGGAGGCGGAGGATCAGCTCACACACAACGCGTTTCACGATGGCCTTACGGGCTTGCCGAACCGCGCGCTCTTCGCAGATCGACTGGAACGGCTGATACGCCACGCGGAACGACATCCGGAATACCTGTTCGCCGTTGCGTTCCTCGATCTCGATCGCTTCAAGATCGTGAACGACAGCCTCGGGCATCTGGTAGGCGATGAGCTCCTGGTTGCAATCGGGCAACGCCTGGCGGGCTGCCTGCGGCTTGGTGACACCGTTGCCCGGCTCGGCGGCGATGAATTCGCACTGCTCCTCCATGATGTGCACGACATTGCCGATGCGACGCGCGTGGCCGAACGCATCCTGACCGACCTGGCGCAACCATTTGAGTTATCGGGTCACGAACTGTTCTCGAACGTCAGCATCGGCATCGCGCTGAGCAATGGCGATTACGAAAAGCCGGAAGAGCTGCTGCGTGATGCGGATATCGCGATGTATCGCGCGAAGCTGGAAGGCCGGTCGCGCTTCGAAGTCTTCGACCGTGACTCAGCAGACCGCGTGACGCACGGCGTGCAGTTCGAGACCGACCTGCGCCGCGCGCTCGACCGGAACGAGTTCGTGCTGCACTACCAGCCCATTGTTTCGCTCGCAGATGGGAAGATTACGGGCACGGAAGCACTGATCCGGTGGATTCACCCACAGCGCGGTATTGTCGCTCCCGACGAATTCATTCCGCTCGCGGAAGATACGGGACTGATCGTACCGATCGGCTGGTGGGTTCTCGAGGAGGCATGCAGACAGATCGTCACCTGGAACCGCGATTCGGCAGCGCCACTCTCGTTGTCGGTGAACCTGTCGACCAAGCAGTTTCTGCAGGGTGACCTGCTGGAGCAACTCGACCGGGTGCTGACGCGCACCGGCATTGATCCGGCATGGCTACACCTTGAAATCACTGAGAGCGTGGTGATCCGCCACGAATCCCGCGTCGCGGCGACACTCGGCGACCTGCGCGCTCGCGGCGTGCATCTTTCCCTCGACGATTTTGGGACGGGCTACTCGTCGCTCAACTACCTGCACACATTCCCGATCGATACGCTCAAGATCGATCGATCGTTCGTCGCACAGATCGATGCGACGGGATTGAAGCGCGGCCTCGTCGAGACCATCGTCGCACTCGGACGCAACCTCGGCATGACCACAATCGCCGAAGGTGTGGAGACGCGCGAGCAGCTGGAGTTCCTGCGCGTGCTCGGATCGGAACTCGCGCAGGGCTATTTCTTTTCACCGGCGCTTGCGGCCGAGGAATTCGAGCAACTGCTCGAGCTCAACCCGGTCTGGTAACCGTCCGTGCGTTACGACGGGTCCGGTGCAATGCGATACACGCCGCCGTCGCCCGTCAGGATGTACATCTCACCCGCAGCATCAAGACCGAACGACAGCACGGAACCAATTTTCGCGACCGGCCACGTCTGATGTGACGTTGCGCGGCCGTTCCCGAATTTCAGGCTCTTCAGCCATCCCTGACAGTAATCCGAGTAGAAGTATGTTCCGACGAGGTCGGGCATACGACGACCGCGATACACGTACCCGCCGGCAATCGAGCACCCGTCGCTGTGACTGTATTCGTGAACGGGCTCAGTCATGCCCGCGTGACTGCATGTGAGCGCGCGGAAACAGTGCGTGCCTTCCATCACGCTCCAGCCGTAGTTGAGACCGGCCGCACTCGCAGGCACCGCATTGATCTCCTCCCACGCCCACTCCCCGACGTCGGCTACGATCAGCAGGCCGGCTGGCGCATCAAACGAGAAGCGCCACGGATTCCGCATGCCTGTGGACCACGCCTCCTTCGCACCGCCGCCGTTCGCGTACGGGTTGTTTGGCGGGATCGCGTACGGGTCGCCACGGTCCACATCGATACGCAGGATCTTGCCGAGCCGCACGTCCTTGTTCTGGCCGTTGCCCGACCGGTCCCCACCGCCGCCGCCGTCACCCATTCCGATGTAAAGCATGCCGTCCGGACCGAACAGGTTCAGCCCGCCGTTGTGGTTGGAGTAGGGCTGATCGATGGACAGAATGAGTTTCGCCGAGCCGGGATCGGCGACGCCGCGGTCCGAGCTCACATGATACCGCTCGATACGGGTGTCCCCGGCCCGGTCGGTATAATTGACGTAAAAGAAGCCGTTCGTGGCGTACCGGGGATGGAATGCGACGCTCAGCAGGCCGCGCTCGCTACCCTCGCTTATACGGTCCTTGACGTCGAGGAAGGGACGCTCGAGCAGCTGACCATTCTCGATGATCCGGATGCGACCACCCTTTTCAACGACGAATAAGCGGGCGTCCCCCGCCGGGGCAGTGAGGTAGAGGGGCGATTGCAGCCCTGACGCCACCCGGTCCAGCCGGATCCGCAGTGCCGAGGAGGGATCAGAAGCAACAGCCGCCGCCGTACGATCCCCTGAGTCACCACAGGACAGAAGTCCCAGCAGCAGCCACGCGCTCTTCATTTTTTTATGCCCCCTTTTCAGCATCTTGGCAGACCGCGGAACCAGCCGCAACGTGGCTCGTCCCAGTGGCTCCGAATCTGCATTACCGCGCTGTCGTTCCAGGCCGCCGATCCAAAACCGAAGTTTGATGAACGACGCAGAATTCAGGCACGAAGTCCTTCAGGTCGGCGAAGCCGCCGGCGCGAGTGGAGTGGGTGTGGCGCTCTATGACTACGAGCGTAAGGCCTCGCTTACCGTGAACGCCGACCGCTGGTTCCATGCAGCGAGCACCATCAAGGTACCGGTGCTGCTGGGTGTATTCGACGCAATCGAGCAGGGCCGTCTTCAACCCCATTCGCGGGTGCACGTCCGCAACCGGTTCCTCAGCATCATCGACGGCTCGCCGTATTCGGTGGAGGCGGAGCGGGACGCGAATGCCGTGGTGCATCAGGCGACAGGCAAGATGCTGACCGTCCAGGAGCTCGCGTGGCACATGATCACGACGAGCAGCAACCTGGCGACAAACCTTCTCCTCGACATTGTCGGTCTGGAAGAGCTTCAGGATACACTGCACCGCCTTGGCCTTGCAGGCATTGAGCTGCGGCGTGGAGTCGAAGACTTGAAGGCGTGGGAAGCGGGCATCAACAACCGCGTCACGGCGACCGGCCTGCTCGACGCACTTCGTGCCATCGAGGAGAAGCGCGCGATCACCGCAGCCGCGTCGGACCACATGCTGAGGATTCTCAACGCCCAGGAGTTCAATCGCGGCATACCTGCAGGTCTGCCTGACAGCGCGCGCGTCGCACACAAAACGGGCGAAATGTCCACGGCCGCACATGATGCAGGCATCGTCTACCTCAAGGGCCACGAGCCGTACGTTCTAGTTGTAATGACAGAGTGGCCCGCGCAGGAGGGTCGCCGGCAGGACACCATTGCTGCGATCTCGCGTGCTGCGTACCGCCACGTTACGGAAGGCGAGAAGCTGCATGTCTGACGGCGCACTTCCCCTCCCCATCGTGGATGGATTCGACCTGCAGGATTCGGTTCGTACAATACTACGACCCGACGAGCTCCTTACCGACGAACACGGCTCGGCGCGACGGCTGCCGCGCTTCTTCTATCGCATCGACTCGTGGCAGATCGCGCTCGATCTCGATGTGTCACCGCACTTCAAGCTGTGGGAGTTCATTGGCGTCGACGTCCGCGAGGCGTCGCTGCAGCGGTTATTCCCGCGCTACGTACCCTGCGCCATCACACTGCTCGCGGCCCATCTCGAGCTCGTCCGCGACGTGCTCGGCTCTTACGTCCATATTTCCGCGAACGGCGCGTACCGCTCACCCGGACACGCGCTCACGCGTTATGCGTCAACGCATTGCTGGGGCACGGCAGCCAACATTTATCGCGTTGGGGACGAGTGGTACAACGATCGCGAGTCGATCCAACGCGCGTCGACGCTGATACGTGGCATCATGACACCACTCTGGGTGCGGCCGTACGGTGACGCGGTCGGTGAAGCGGATGACCACATTCATGTCGACATCGGCTACGCCTTGCTGGAGCCCAGGGGGGCGGCCGGCCGCGACCCGGAGGTCGAGCATCGCACGCAGGCGGAAGCGGTGGAAGCATGAGCACCGCGAACAAGAAACTTCACGAACGGACGCCCGGCGGCGCGAGACTGCAACTCGCAGCCATGGGTATGGAAGCGGAATTCGCGCTGTTGCTCGATGACATTCCGGTTCGTCCCGAAGACATCTTCAAGTCCCCGCAATCATTTGTGCGCACGCAGCTGATGCATCGCCAGGGCACGTCTTATCATCTCCCAACCGGCGGCGCGATTTACTTCGACACCGGCGTCATTGAAGTTGCAACGCCGGTC
>JBDSPG010000051.1:0-2724 GCA_039912685.1 Longimicrobiales bacterium
CGCGTCGCCCGAGGTGCTCAAGAATCAGCTTGTGACGATCATCAAAATTCTCGATGGATGACACCGCAGCCTCATCGTCCGGCGTAATCAGGAGCCGATCGACGCGGTCGCGCCTGAACAGCTGGATGCGGCCGTCGTCATTGCGCAGCGGCGAATGACCAACCCACACAAGCCAGCCCATGGCGCCCAGCGTATCGAGCATGTCCATACGAAATCCCGGAACGCGTGCGGGCAGAATCATGCGAGTCAGCTCGCGATAACTCAGGGGGATCCCCTGCAGCTGCTCGATCGCCGACTCGAGCGATTCGTGCGGATGATCGCCGGACACGCGATGCCAGGAGGGGAGAAAGCGCGCGAGGGCTTCTCTCGAAACCGGCGCGACCTGGCCGCGCAGCTTTGCGATCGTGCGTCGTTTGATCTGGCGCAACACATCCGGATCGCACCATTCCTCACCGGTTTCGTTCGGCCGGAACTCGCCGCGCAGGAGACGATAATTCGATTCGAGGCGCTCCAGGCCGAGCCGTGCCTGTGATGTCGTCAGGCCGAACCGGTTGGCGACATCAGCTGTCGTGAACGGCCCGTGTGTCCTTGCCCATCGGCCGAGCAACGAGATCACAGCGTCCGTAACCTCTTCCAGGAAGACGGATGCAATGCCCTGAGGCGTGGCAACACCGATCGCATCGCGATAGAGACCGGCATCTTCGACTGCGATCCATGCATCGCGCCCGGCGACGCGGACGCGTACGGCGCGACGATCGCGTTGCAGCTGTTGCAGCGTCGCGGCAACATCGAGCGTCTCACCGCTTCGCTCAACAACCTCATCGTTACCGAGATCGCCGAGCCAGCGAAGCATGTCGTGCACTTCGTCCGCATCGCGCGCGCGTCGTCCTTCCGTACGCCGCTGCAGCTCGTCCTCGACCTGCGCGATGATACGCGCGTCGAGCATTTCGCGCAGATCGGCCTCGCCCAGCAGCTCGCGCAACAGTTTGAAGTCGACGGAAAGTGCCTGTGCCTTTCGCTCTGCGGCCGGCGAATCACCTTCATACAGGTATTCAGCGACATACGCGAAGACGAGCGAGCGCGCGAATGGCGAGGCCGTCGGTGTCTCCACCTCATGAACCCGCACTTCCCCGCTTTCGATCTGCTTCAGGACGTCGCGCAGAGCGGGAACGTCGAACACATCCTGCAGCGTCGAACGCAGTGTTTCGATGACAATCGGGAATGATGGGTACTCGAGTGCCACGGATAGCAGGCGGTTGGCACGCAATCGTTGGGCGAACAGTGGTGTGCGCATGCCTGGACGCCGCCGCGGCAGCAACAACGCGCGCGCGGCGTTCTCGCGAAACTGCGATGCAAAGAGCGGCGAGCGGGGCAGCCCCTCGAGAACATGCGCCTCGACGTCGTCGAAGTGTGGCACGAGCAGATCAACCCCGGGAGGCTCGTCGCCATCCGCGACAGTCAGTACAATACCGTCGTCGTTCCACACAGTCTGCACGTCGTAGCCTAACTGCTCGGATACGCTGCCGCGAAGCGCGATGCCCCATGGCGCATGCACGCGTGCGCCGAACGGCGTCAGGATGCAGACGCGCCAGTCTCCAAGCTCATCGCGGAATCGTTCGATGGTGATGTCACGGTCCGTCGGCAGCGTGCCCGTCGCCTCGCGCTGCTCACGCAGGAAGTTCACGAGGTTTTTCGCAGCCCGCTCATCGAGGCTGTAGTCACGCTTCAGAATGGCGCTCGCATCCGCGTCACTCAGTCGCGATATCTCACGCGTGAACGCGCCGAGCGCGCGACCGAGTTCCAGCGGACGCCCCGGTCCTTCGCCCTTCCAGAACGGCAGCCGACCCGGCTCCCCCGGCGCCGGCTCTACGACCACACGGTTGCGGTTGATATTTGTGATGCGCCACGTCGTCGCGCCGAGTGTGAATGTCTGACCCGGCTGCGACTCGTGCACCATCTCTTCATCAAGCTCGCCGACACGCGGCCCATCCTCGCCGAGGAATACGCCGTACAACCCGCGGTCCGGGATCGTCCCTGCGTTGAGCGCCGCGAGCATCCTCCCTCCGCGACGCGAGCTCAGGACGTCGCGCTCACGATCCCACTTGATACGCGGCCGCAGCTCACCGAAGTCATGGGACGGATATAGACCGGACAGCATGTCGAGCACGCCAGCGTACGCCGAGTCGGGCAGTTCTGAAAAATTCGCTGCACGCCTGACAACTCGTTTGAGATCGTCGACACGCCAATCCTGTATCGACACCATGGCGACGACGTGCTGAGCGAGGATGTCGAGCGGATTGCGCGGTACCCGCAATGACTCGATCAAGCCCTGACTCATTCGGCTGGCGACAACGGTCGCTTCAAGCAGGTCGCCCCTGTGCTTCGGAAAGATTCGGCCAATCGATACTTCGCCAACACCGTGTCCTGCACGACCGACGCGCTGCAGACCGGACGCGACAGATCCGGGCGACTCGACGAGCACGACGAGGTCGATACTGCCCATATCGATGCCGAGCTCGAGCGAGCTCGTCGCGACAATACCTCGCAACGCACCGGTCTTTAGACCCTCTTCAATTTCGCGACGCTGATCATGTGCCAGCGATCCGTGATGTGCGCGAACGAGCTCTTCACGTGCCTGTTCGTTCAGGCGCTGTGCGAGACGTTCGCACAATCCCCGGCTGTTGACGAACACGAGTGTTGTGCGATGCGTGCGGATCAATTCCA
>JBDSPG010000055.1:0-7123 GCA_039912685.1 Longimicrobiales bacterium
CAGATGCGCAGAATTCGCCGCCTCGCGCCCGCCCGGCGCCGCCGAAGCGAATGATGCCGATGCAACCGCCGATGAAGGCGCTGGCTCGATCATCATTATCGTCGCAACCGATGCGCCGCTGCTTCCCCATCAGCTGAAGCGACTCGTGACTCGGGCATCACTCGGCGTCGGCCGCATGGGCGGACGCGGGGAGAACAGCTCGGGCGACATTTTCATTGCATTCTCTACTGCGAACGCAAAATCCGTAGCGGACAATGTCACCAAGGTCGACATGCTGCCGAATACGCGCATCAACCCGCTTTTTACGGCAACGATTCAGGCGACTGAGGAAGCGATTGTGAATGCGCTTCTCGCTGCGAAAACGATGACGGGCGCGGATGACCTTCGCGTGCACGCGCTGCCGCATGACCGTTTGCTGGATGCACTACGCAAATATAATCGCCTGAAGTAAGACGGCTGCGATTTCACACTACGAGGGAGCGGCAACATGAGCGGCGTACGAGTACTGGTCGGCACCCGGAAGGGCGCATTCGTTCTGGAGTCGGATGCGAAGCGCGACAAGTGGGAGGTTAGCGGACCGCACTTCGCGGGCTGGGAGATCTACCACATGAAGGCGTCCGCAGTGAATCCCAACCGCATTTACGCATCGCAGTCGAGCGCGTGGTTCGGCCAGGTCATGCAACGCTCCGATGATGGCGGCAAAACGTGGGAGCCTGTTGGCAACGACTTCGCCTATGACGGCATCCCTGGCACGCACATGTGGTATGACGGATCGCAGCATCCGTGGGAGTTCAAGCGCGTCTGGCATCTCGAGCCGTCGCTCACAAACGCCGATGTCGTATTCGCTGGTGTGGAGGACGCCGCTCTGTTCCGGTCCGGCGATGGCGGCATGACGTGGAGCGAAATGTCGGGCTTGCGCAATCACGACACCGGCCCGCGCTGGCAGCCGGGCGCCGGCGGCATGTGCCTGCACACCATTGTAATTGACCCGACGGATGAGAAGCGCATGTTCGTTGCGATCTCCGCGGCCGGCGCATTCCGCACAACGGACGGCGGCACGACCTGGCAGCCGATCAACCAGGGCCTGCGTTCGGAATACATTCCTGATCCGACGGCGGAAGTCGGTCACTGCGTCCATCGCATCGCCATGCACCCGTCGCGGCCGAACGTGCTGTTCATGCAGAAGCACTGGGACGTGATGCGCAGTGACAATGGCGGCGACACGTGGCACGAGGTGAGCGGGAATCTTCCGACCGACTTCGGGTTCCCGATCGACGTGCACGCGCACGAGCCGGAAACCATCTACGTCGTGCCCATCAAGTCGGACTCCGAACACTTCCCGCCCGACGGAAAACTTCGCGTGTACCGCAGCCGCAGCGGCGGCAATGAATGGGAGGCACTGACCAACGGACTGCCGCAAAAAGACTGCTATGTGAACGTGCTGCGCGACGCGATGTGCGTCGACCGGCTGGATGAATGCGGCGTGTATTTCGGCACGACCGGCGGGCAGGTGTATGCGTCCGCTGACTCGGGCGATAACTGGAATGCGATCGTGCGCGACCTGCCGGCGGTTCTCTCCGTCGAGGTGCAGACACTCGCATGATCCGCGTGGAGCTACCGCAGCATCTGCGCACGCTCGCGCGCGTCAGTGGTGAGGTTTCCTTGGCTGTCGAGGGCCCGATTACGCAAAGATCGGTACTGGACGCGCTCGAATCGCAGTTCCCCTCCCTGCGCGGTACCATACGGGATCAACGCTCGTTCAAGCGACGTGATTTCGTCCGCTTCTTCGCGTGTGGCGAGGATGTGTCACTGGAGTCTGCGGATGCCGAACTGCCGGTAGAAATCATCGAAGGGCGCGAACCCTACCTGATCATCGGCGCAATCGCAGGAGGGTAGGGGATAACACCGGAATTGTCCCGCACAAAGACACGAAGTAGGAATAAGACAATGGAATTCTTTCTTTGTGGCTTTGTGTCTTCGTGTGACAAATCAGTTCAGCGCTTCGGCGTGCCGATGAGATACGTCACACGCCCGGGCCCCTTCGGGGCAGGGTCGGTGCCGATCTCCCAGTCGTACGAGTCGTGATCCGTGACCATCCCACGCATCTCTGCGGGCGTGTACGATCGTGCGCACGAAACCAGTCCATCCCACATCGCCAGCAGCGGCAACACCGGTATTGGATACGTCCACAGGATCCGCGACCAGCGGAACGGCCGGATAAACGGGATCGTGAAGAGCACGATGAGCGGCACAGTGAGCATGACCATGAACGTAAGTGGTCGACGCTCCGTAAACTCCAGCACAGCAATCCCCTCACCAGATGCAACAGCTCCGTCGAGAATACGCTTCGCTATTGCGGGTCTGAAGTGGTGGAAACCAGTGAAGAGTGTGCGGAACCCCGTCAGATCTGCGGGAGGTGACGTCGCATCAACCGACCGCAGCTCGTAGCCGATGCCGAGTTCGCGGCCAACCGAACGAAATGCTTCTTCGTTAGGATAGAGATCCGTTAGTGTAACGCGAACGTCAGGCAACTCAGCGCGAAGCAGTGGCAGAAGCTGCTTCCATGGACCGCCGCCGCCTGCGCACATATCGATAACAGAGCTCGCACCGTTACGCTTCAGTGCAGCAATCACACGCGGCAGTGGCGCGGTGTATGGATTGCTGACGCTGAATGCGAAGCGGAGGTAATCCGTTGCCGCGTCCCGCAGAGATCGGGGGCACCATGGCTGGTCCTCGATCTCGAACAGATGGAGACGCGGCAACGTTGTGATTAGCCTGCGAAGCAGTAGGTGCAGCGCAGCTCCTGCGCTCGACCGACGGCCATCACACCGGACGGAACCACCTGAACGCCCGGCAGGAGCCCGGCAATCCACTCCGCCTTCACCGCCTCCGGCGTCATGCTCATTTTACCCGCCGCCTGCGAGCTGTAGACGGTCAACGCTACGTCGCATGCACCGACCAGCACGCCATCGCTGAGCAGTGCGGCGATGCCGAGACCCGGAATCGGCAGATTCGTAATGTTCGCGTACGGATTCCGAAGTGCAGGCTTGTCGCCATCCATGATGTCGAACTGCTCGCCGAGCTTGTACTTCGCCCAGACGGAATCCTGGAACGCGAGCGGCAGTCCGCCGTGACGCAGGATGACTACCGCCGTGCCACCGCCCGTCGCGCCGTACGTCGCCTTCATCGAGTTCAGGTAAACGCGCGGCCAGATCGCGGGCATGCCACTGTTCGGCTCCGGTGCATCGAAGATCTGGCGATGTGTGCCCTTGATGCGCGCGAACCACGCGTCGAGCTTCGGATCAGCCGCAACCGGCTGCGCGGCGGCCTCGCCCGTGAACGCGCTACTGATTCCGACCGCGGCCGCGGCAGTGGCAATCCCGGCGAGGAAGTCGCGCCGGGGCGTGGGTGCTGCGGGGGTGATGCTCATGTTGACCTCCCGGAAGTTGGTTTTACAGGGGAGGCCGTAGAAGGTATTCGGGCGGTTTCGGGAGGGAAAGGGTGCGACAGATGTTTGGTGGGTAAACGGGCGGACAGGAGGCGTCCGCCCGTTCGCTATGTCTATTTCTTCGGGTGGAAGCTCACGCCGACCGCGAGACGGGCGGTCGTTGCCTTGACCTCGTCGGACGCTAGGTCTTCGTAGCCGCCACTCCCGATCTTGACCTGCGTGAACTTCCCGCCAGTCCAGTGCAGCGACCCTTCGATCGCCCAGGCCCTGCTGAAAAAATAGGACACGCCGCCGCCCGCGCTGAGGCCACCGCCGGAGAGGGTTGCGTCCGCATCGCCGACAACGTTCTCGAACACTGCGCTACGCGCGGTTACCGCGAGATCGATGAAAGGGATCCACGACCTCGACTCGTTCGCGAACGAATAGCGCACGCCCAGGTCCCCGTGACCGAGGCCGTAATCATCAGCAGCAGCATTTGCCGGGGCCATGTTTGCGCCATCGACATTGACGAACACCATGAACGAGCGGTTGAAGCCGTAGCCGAGGGCCAGGCCGAGGCCGCCGCCCTTTTCCCGCTCCTCATCCTCCGGCTTGATGGCGCTACCGTTGATGTGGAGGTTCGCCTGGAAGCCGGCCGTTTGAGACTTTGACTGCGCGAACAGTGTGTGTGGTGCGACAACAGCAGCGAATACCGCAACAGCGTATCTCGTCTTCATTCGCGTCATCACTCCCGAAGAATGGTATCCGCTTCCCGCCAGGATCACGCCTTCGCTGCCGCCGACTTCGAGACTGCCTCACCCGTCACCCAGAAGTACGATTGCACATCGATGTAATCCGATGGCTCGAGCTCGGCGAGATCGGTCATGCACGTGTCTGCCAACTTGAGGACGGCGGCGTATGTCTTCCAGCTGGGAGTGACGTTGTAGTGGATGTCCGTATCGGCCCGCTCCGAAGCTTTCTTGATGTTCGTGGGCTTGACGTACATGTAGGAGGAGGGCCATGCGACGGACGGCAGCACTGTCGCAATCGTCCACGTACCACAGTCGGTCTCTTCGGACGGCAGTGCGCGCAACGCGGTCAAGTATGGCTCGAACGTTTCCTTCGACGCGGGCTGCGCCAGTGCGAAGAATGCGTTGAGGAATTTGCGTGCGGCTGCGGTGTCGGACAGGCCTTCATTGAGAGCAGCCTGCTCGGCCTTGGCGAGAAGGCTGGAGACCTTTGCAACGACGCGCTTCACGAGCTTGGCAGCCTGCTCGACGTCGCCTGCGGCGAGCATTGCTTCTCCCTTGCCGTCGCCCAGCGAAGTCGCGAACAGCTCGACTGCGGCCATCTTGTACGCGCGTTCGCCTGTCTTCTTGCCATCGATGTAGGCGGGATCCTTGAATCCAAGCGGGAAGCGCTCGACGAAGCGGCGGCGCGCGCTCTCGGTCGACTCGAACTCCTTCGTCCGGGTGTAGAGGCCTTCCTTCTCAATGAACCGCGGCGGCTTGTCGTTCCACGGGTCGGTCGGCGCATCGGCGGGCTTGATGGAGGCGAAACGGAAGCGCTTCGCGGTCTTTTCCGTCTGGTTCCTGAAGAAGACGTGAGCGATGTCGCCATCAACGCCGGCGACGATGCCAACGCCCCACTCGGCCTTTACGGGCGCCACGAGCATTCCTACCTGCATAAACATGACCTTTTGCGCTGGGGATGAGAGTATCGATGTGCTGATACCCGGAAGTGCGGGATATGGCTTCAGTGGAACGCGCGTGTGGCGCCATATCGCTCCAGCACAGCGATAATTCCAACCGCCTTTGTGGCATACGCCACGTCCAGGGCGGTCAAGCCATCTCCCGAGAGGAGGTTGGGATCGGCTCCGCGGTCGAGCAGAAGCTCGACGATCTGCTGGCGTCAATCGGGGTCGAGGTCTCGCGTGCCTGCGACGTCCTCGATCTGTGTCCAGCACGCCCAGTGCAGCGGTGCCGCCATGGGTATCTCCCACTGGTCGATCTGTCTGTTGACGGACGCGGGGTCTTCGGCAAGGCGCGCTTCAATGTGCTCCGGTAGATCAAAGCACACTGCATCGTGCAGGTCAACGTTTGTATGCTCGCGAAGCCAGTGGAACGCGGCCTGCTGCCGGTTGTGCTGCGCCCACGACAGAGGCGTCGAGTGGAAGGGATTGTCGCGATTGTGCGGGTCCACTCCTCTTTCAATGAGCCGCGACATCATCGCGATGTCGCCATCCCAGGCCGCGCGATGCAGCGCCGCGCCATTGTTTACGCCAATGACGTTCCAGTTGCCGTCCTTCTCGATCAGGAAGTCGACGGCTTCATGCTGTCCGTTGACGTAGGCAACGAGGAGGGCCAGGCCGATCGCATCCCTTTCATTCGGCTCAACACCCTGCGGCCGCGGCAGCTCTTTGAGACGTCCTTGCCCGTCGAAGCAGTCACGCAGCCATTCAAGGCGTCCGAGCGCGGCAGCACCGAGCACGCCCGGCTTCGCCCCGAGCGCGATCAGCTTCTCCGCGGCACGCGGTGCATGATTGGCGAGCGACCCGGAAAGCACACCGCGTGCGTGAACGTCGAGCCGGTCGCCGTACTCGAGCAGCAAGTCGATGAGCGCGCCGGCGACATCGGCGTCGCTCGCCTGCTTGCTGGTGAGTACGAGCCCCATTGTGGTGCCGCCATTCGCGCCAAGGGTTTCCGCGTGCACATCGGCCCCTGCGTCGAGAAGCATGCGCGCCATGGCAACCGTTGCAGCACTGAGCGGGCGTGTTCGTCCATCGAGACGCCCACGATCCGGGTTGCCTGCAACGTGATGCAGGAGTGTTGCGCCACTGAAATAATGAAACGGCGGAGCGAGGTTCGTCCGCGCGTGAATGAGCTCGGGATGTTGGTCGAGCAGTGAACGCAGCGCTTCGACATCGCCACCGTCGAGTGCCTGCACTGCATTGTCGAACTCAGGATGTGTTCTGTGTTCGTGCGTCACGGCTCACCGGACTGGAACCGGAGCTTCGCGGCTGCCGCGCGGCCGGCTTCCTTGAGCTGTTCCGTAGCCGCCCGGCCCGCATCGCCGATCTCCTTCGCCGAAGAGCGGAACTCGTTTCCTACCGTGGAAACCGCGCTGCCGACCCTGGTCCTCCCGGCTGCTGTCACGCTTGCCAATACCCGGCGCGAGCCTTCGACGGCAATGGCGCCAAGCATCCCGGTCGCCTGCACCACAGCGCGTCGCCTGATGGTCTTTTTCTCCGGCAGCACCACCGAGCGACAGTACTGTGACGCGATGGTGCCGACGCGCAGGGTCAAGAATGCGTTGGCCGTACCGGTCATGACGGAGTTCATGAAGATTGTCGTGGCTCCGCCCAGCCCTGGTATCGCGCTCGCGGTCGAACCGAGCATCGCGCCTACGATCGGCTGCACCTGCGCCGCGAGATCGAGATCATCGAGCTCGCCTGCGACGAACGCCGTCGCCGCGACATTCGAGTAGAGGTAGGCGAGGTCACGCAGCGTTGGCCGCTGGTAGTAGGTGCGCGCGATCTCGAGCACGAGTTTGCTCTGCGCGGTGAGCACCAGGAATGTGTCGAGGTTGCCATTCTGCGAGATCGCCGTCGTGATGAACACCTGTGATGCGGCGCTGCTCGTGCGTTCGCGCGCGATCGTATCCAGCGTGGTCAGCCCGTGCTCGAGTTCCTCGCGC
>JBDSPG010000093.1:0-10999 GCA_039912685.1 Longimicrobiales bacterium
CGGTACCAGAAGCTCGGCGCGCGTTACATCACGCTCGCACACAACGGCAACAACGACATTGCAGGTTCAGCGCAGCCGAACCCGAGCTTCGGTGATGCCGCGGAGACCAGCGGTCTTACGCCGTTCGGCGAGCAGGTCGTCGCCGAGATGAATCGCGTCGGCATCATGGTCGATATCTCCCATGTCTCGAAGCAGAGTGCACTTGATGCTATGCGCGTCACGAAGGCGCCGGTCATTGCATCCCATTCCTCAGTCACCGCCATCACCCGGCATCCGCGCAATTTCGATGACGAGACGCTCGACGCGCTCAAGAAGAACGGCGGCGTCATCCAGATGGTGGCGCTCGGCGACTTCGTGAAGTCGACACCGCCGGAACGTGCGGTTGAATTGAATGCACTGCGGGCAGAGTTCGGGATCGCGCCAGCGGGTCGCGGTGCTGGTGCCGGCGCTGCAAGCGCAGGTGCGGCCGGTGGCGGCGGTGGACGTGGTGGTGCGCTGGCAGCGGCGGTCGCGACACTTCCGGCCGAAAAGCGCGCAGACTACGAGAAGCGCGCGGCCGCGATCGAAGCGAAGTATCCAGCCGCGAACCTCGAGGATTTCCTGAATCATATCGACTACGCAGTGAAACGCATCGGCGTCGATTACATCGGCATCAGCTCCGACTTCGATGGCGGTGGCGGCATCTCCGGCTGGAACGATGCGAGCGAAACCCTCAACGTGACGATCGGCCTGCTGCGACGCGGCTATTCGGAGGAAGAGATTCGCAAGATGTGGGGCGGCAACCTGCTTCGTGTCTGGCGTGATGTCGAACGGATCGCACGCGAGATCCAGTCAAAGAGCGCATCCTGACTATGCTGTGGTGGTGGCTTGCCGTCGAGGCTTTCTTCATCGCGTTCTTCGTGTATGGCTATGTCATTTACAGGCGCAGGGTCGTTGAGTATCAGCAGCGTGAGGACACCAACCCGGGAGATGAGCAGCAATGATACAGGTTCGTCGTTCACGCACGGATTTCGATGTCGTGATTGTGGGCTCGGGCGCTGGAGGCGGCATGGCGGCCTACACACTGACCAAGGCAGGCGCGAAGGTGGCAGTCGTCGAAGCGGGTCCGATGTGGAACTCGGCAACCGACTCGGACATGTTGAAGTGGCCGTATCACTCGCCGCGCCGCGGCGGTTCAACTCCAACGAAACCGTTCGGTGAATTCGACGGCTGTATTGGCGGCTGGCGCATCGATGGCGAGCCGTACACGGTCGCGCCGGGCAACGAGTTCCAGTGGTGGCGTGCGCGCATGCTCGGCGGCCGCACCAATCACTGGGGCCGCATCTCGCTGCGCTTCGGGCCGTATGACTTCCGTCGCAAGAGCATGGACGGTCTCGGCGACAACTGGCCCATCACGTACGACGACATGAAGCCCTATTACGACGCGGTGGATCGCCTGGTCGGGGTGTATGGCACGAACGAAGGTTTGCCAAATGAGCCCGACGGCATTTTCCAGCCTCCGCCGGCGCCGCGCTGCACGGAACTGTGGGTGAAGGAAACGGCTGACAAACTCGGCATCACGTGTGTGCCGGGCCGTCTCTCCATCCTGACAAAGCCATTGAATGGGCGACCGGCATGTCACTACTGCGGACAGTGCAATCGCGGCTGCCGCACGCACTCGAATTTCTCATCGCCCGGTGTACTTCTCGCACCCGCAATGGCGACGGGCAACCTGACGATCATTCCGAACTCGATGGTGCGCGAGGTGTCGATGAACGCGCAGGGTCTTGCGACGGGTGTTCACTTCGTCAATCGCGATACGGGTGTGGACGAACACATTCAGGCGAAGGTTGTCGTGCTCGCAGCCAGCGCGTGCGAGTCGGCCAGACTGCTGCTCAACTCGAAGTCTCCGCAGTTCACAGAAGGTCTGGCGAACTCAAGCGGTAAAGTCGGGCGTTACCTGATGGATTCGACGGGTGGCGGCGTGAGCGGGTACTTCGAGAAGATGCGCGACATGCCCGCGCACAATCATGATGGCACGGGCGGCATGCATCTCTACATGCCTTGGTGGCTCGAGGGGAAGAAGCTCGACTTCCCCCGCGGCTACCACATCGAGTTTGGTGGCGGTCGCGGAATGCCGGGGTACGGCGCAATGGGCGGCATCCACAATCTGCCGCCGGGCGGCGGATACGGCGCGCAGCTGAAGAAGGACTATCGTTCGTGGTACGGCGTGAACATCGGGTTCGACGGCCGTGGCGAGATGATCCCGAACGAAGACACGTACTGCGAGATCGATCCGACTGTTGTCGATCGCTACGGCATCCCGGTCATGCGGTTCCACTGGAAGTTCCAGGAATACGAGCTGCTGCAGGGCAAGCACATGCAGGAGACCTTCCGCGGTATCATCGAAGCGATGGGCGGCGTAGTGCGCAGCGCGATGCCCACCGCGGCAAACCAGTACGGTCTGGCTCGTGGCGGCGAGATCATTCATGAAGTCGGCACGACACGCATGGGCAAGGACCCGAAGACATCAGTCGTGAACGAGTGGTGTCAGGCGCACGACGTGAAGAACCTGTTCGTGGCAGACGGCGGGCCGTTTGTGAGCAGTCCGGACAAGAATGCGACATGGACGATCCTGGCGCTGTCAATGCGCACATCAACGAAGATCGCCGAAATGCGGAAGGCGGGTGAGATCTGATGGACAGGCGAAATGCATTGAAGGCAGTGGCCGCGGCGCCATTCATGATGGCTGCGGTCACATCCGCGGAAGCGGAGACCGCGTCGATGAAGGTGCTCGGTGTCCTCGAGAGCGCTGATCAGACCAAGCCGTTCGTTCCCAAGTTCTTCACAGCGCATGAGTACGCAACGGTCCGCATGCTGGTGGATATGATCATCCCGCGCGATGACAAGTCGGGCAGTGCCACGGACGCGGGTGTTCCGCAGTTCATGGATTTCATTGCGATCGATCAGCCGAACCGCCAGGTACCTTTGCGCGGCGGCCTCGCATGGATGGACGCCGAATCGCGCAAGCGGTTCGGCAAGACATTTATTCTTGCCACGGATGCGCAGCGTCGTCAGATCCTCGATGACATTGCATGGCCGAAGAAGGCGAAGAAGGAACACCTGCACGGCGTCACGTTCTTCACGTCCTTCCGTGACTTCACTGCATCGGGATTTTACTCCAGCCGCATCGGTATCGCGGACCTGCGGTACATCGGGAACACCGTGAACATGAACTGGCAGGGCTGCTCGACTGCCGCGAACGCTCACCTCGGCGTGACGAAACGTGGCTGACGAAATCGGCGTAGCCATGATCGGCTACGCGTTCATGGGCCGCGCGCACAGCAACGCCTACCGCCAGGTCGGTCCCTTCATGGAGCCGCGTATCACTCCGCGCATGCGTGTGCTATGCGGACGTGATGGCGCTGCTGCAGCGGCCGCAGCCGCACGTCTCGGCTGGGAAGAATCAGCCACGGACTGGCGCGAGGTGATCGCACGCAATGACATCGGAATTGTGGACATCTGTACGCCCGGCGACTCGCACGCGGAGATCGCGATCGCTGCTGCCGAGGCCGGCAAGGTCGTCTTCTGCGAAAAGCCGCTCGCCAATACCGTTGCCGAAGCGCAGGCAATGCTCGACGCAGCGGAACGCGCCGGTGTGCTGCACATGGTGTGTCACAACTATCGTCGCGCACCCGCTGTCCTTCTTGCCAGGTGGCTGATCGAAGAGGGCCGGCTCGGCGAGATCCGTCACTTTCGCGGCACGTACCTGCAGGACTGGATCGTCGATCCGGAGTTCCCGCTCGTGTGGCGCCTTCGGAAAGAGGCGGCGGGGTCCGGCGCGCTGGGTGACATCGGATCCCACTCCATCGACCTCGCCAGGTTCCTCGTTGGCGAGATCACATCCGTGAGCGCAGCGCTGGAAACGTTCATCAAGTCGCGACCACTGCCCGATGGTTCGGGACATACCGGCGACGTCACGGTCGACGATGCGGCTGCCGCAGTGGTTCGATTCGGCGCGGGTGCACTGGGCACGATCGAAGCGACCCGCATGGCGCCCGGCCGCAGGAACGCCAACCGTTTCGAGATCAACGGCAGCCTCGGCAGTGTTGCATTCGATGTTGAGCGCATGAACGAGCTCGAGGTTTACCTCTCGAGCGACGACGAGGATGTGCGCGGGTTCCGTACGATCAACGTGAACGAAGGCGTGCATCCGTTCGGCGGCAAATGGTGGCCGTCGGGTCACATCATCGGATACGAGCACACCTTTACGCACACCGTGTATGATCTGCTCGAGTGCATTGCCGACGGCGCCATGCCGTCACCGAGCTTCGAGGACGGCGTACGCAACCAGATGGTGCTCGACGCCATCGAACGGGCCGCGACGGAGCGGCGCTGGATCGACATTCCATAACACGTAAGCGTTCCATTACTCTCAAGGCGGCGGGCCGTGAAACTTGGTGTATTCACCGTAATGTTCGGCGGCATGCCGCTGGAAGCGATGCTCGACCATGTCGCCGGTCTCGGTCTCGATGCGGTGGAGATCGGGACGGGCGCGTATCCCGGCAACTCGCATTGTGACCCCACGGCATTGCTGCGCAGCGACAAGCAGCTGCGAGCGTTCCGTTCCGCGATCGAATCGCGCGGGCTCACGCTCAGCGCTCTCAGCTGTCACGGCAACCCGCTGCACCCGCAGTCCAAGATCGCGCGCGCCCATCACGCCGTCTTCACGCAGACCGTCGAGCTCGCGCGCCGACTCGGTGTCGAGACCGTGATCACGTTCAGCGGCTGCCCCGGTGCGGATGCGCGCGCGACACAGCCGTCATGGGTGGTGTCGCCATGGCCGCCCGAGTTCCTGGAAGTCCTGGACTGGCAGTGGTCTGACCGCGTGAAGCCCTATTGGGAGGATGCGGCGCGGTTGTGTGAGAGCGCGAGTGTACGCGTCGGCATCGAGATGCATCCGAACTTCGTAGTCTACAACCCGGAGACCATGCTGCGCCTGCACGCCATTGCGCCCGACACGATTGGCTGCAACTTCGACCCTAGCCACATGTTCTGGCAGGGCGTCGACCCAGTCGCGGCGATCCGCGCACTCAACGACTGTATTTATCATTTCCACGCGAAGGACTGCCGCATCGACTCGCTGAACACCCGGATGAACGGCGTGCTCGATGCCAAGCGTTACACGCGCGAGCAGGAGCGGTCCTGGATTTTCCGCACGGTGGGTTACGGCAATGACGCGGGCGTGTGGAAGGATATGATGAGCGCACTGCGTCTGGTCGGGTATGACCACGTCGTGAGCATAGAGCACGAGGACAGCCTGATGTCCGCGAGCGAGGGGCTCGGCAAGGCGATCAGCTTCCTACGCGATGTCATCATCGTCGATCAGCCAGGCGAGGCGTACTGGGCGTAGGTCTGGGGCAAGACCGGCCGGTTATACCGGCCGGCTTGCCAGACTCTTCCTGATCACCGCAATCGCCGACTCGCGTTCCTCACCGACCAGCACCATGCGCGGCGCGCGCACCGTCTCACTCCCCTGCCCAACCTCCGACTGCACGAGCTTGATGAGCTGCACGAACTTCGGGACTGTATCGAACCGCAGCATGGGCAGGAACCAGTTGTAGAGAGCGCGCGCTTCGACAGCACGCCCATCACGCGCAAGCTCGAAGAGCATTACGGATTCAGCCGGGAACGCATTGACGAGACCTGCCACCCAGCCGTTCGCGCCCATCAGGGCCGCTTCCGTCACCATGTCATCCAGACCGGCGAACAGATTGATGCGGTCGCCGAGCGCCTCGCGCAGCGCCGTTAGACGCCTGACATCGCCGCTTGAGTCCTTAAGTGCATGGACGTTCGAATTGCGGGCGAGCACTTCCACATCCCCTGCGAACAGGTCGACGCCGTACGCGATCGGGTTGTTGTACAGCATGCACGAGAGCGGTGTTGCCTGGATGATGGCGTTGAAGTGGGCCTCGGTCTCCCTCCAGTCTCCCTTGTAGACGTACGCGGGCAGGACCATGAGACCCTGGCATCCGACATTTTCCGCGCCGCGCGCGAGCTTCACACACTCCGCCGTGCTCAGGCCGGATATGCCGGCGATAACAGGAACGCGATCACCGACAGCGGCATGCAGGACCGAGAGCACATGTAGCTTCTCGTCGAACGAGAGCGTCGCGCCTTCGCCGAGCGATCCGAGCGCGACGATGCCGTTGCAGCCGTTGTCGATCAGCCAGCCCGCATGCCGCGAGAGGAATGCGTCATCGACGGTGTCGTTGTTCGTAAACGGCGTGGTGATCGCCGGCAGCACGCCGGCCCAGTCCTTCTGCTGCATTCTGTGCTCCTCCGCCTATGCCGATGTGTTCGAGAGAAAAGTGGATACGGGTGCGGGAACCGCGGGCACGCGGGCCGGCAGTGCCGACCAATTGAACAACAGCTCGAGTGCCGGCCCGCATACACGGCCCTGGCAGGGACCCATGCCAGCGCGCGTGTGCAGCCTCGCCTCACGCATTGACTCGCAACGCGCAATATCGCCCAGCACGACATCCTCGCAACGACAAACGATTGTCTTCGGTTGCGGCACTTGGCGCAGCTCCGCGCGCAGTTCGAATGCTTCATTCATGCGAGCTGCGAACGCGGCCTCACGTCGAGCACGGCGTGAGAGCGCGTTCGGCGCCGCAGTTGCTACGGACTCGGCTGCGTCTGCGGTAGCGTGTTCATGAAGCGAGGATCGGCGTACGTGTTGCAGAGCTGAGCGAGCCGCTATCTCGCCTTCTACGAGCGCAGACGTGATACCGGCGACACCTGACGATTCGCCCGCCGCGAAGATACCTGCAACCGTCGTAGACATTTGCGCGTCCGCGACAACCCGACCGAAGGCAGTATCGCATTCTGCGATCTGCGCGATCTCGAGCTGGGGGATCAAGCCGTATCCGACGCACAGCATGTCACAGCGTTCCGTCCACGTGCGGCGGCCATCCGTAATGATCGCGGCGCGCACCCGGTCCTGACCTTCCGCTGCTGTCACCCACGTCCCCGTCCGATAGCGCGAGCCCATCGTCTTCGACCGGTATATCACCGCGTGCACCCCGCGCATAGGAGAGCGCCAGAGGCCGAGTGCGAAACGAGTAACGCGATGACCCGGCGCCTGCTCGAGAATGTGCGACACATGTGCGCCGGCTGCCGCGAATGCTGCGGCGACTGGAAGCAGCAGCGGGCCGGAGCCCGCGATGATCACACGCTTTCCCGCCATTGGCGTTCCCGACTTCAATAGCGCCTGTCCGCCACCGACACCGGTAATGCCTGGGAGCGTCCAGCCGGGGAACGGCAGGAACAGCTCGCGCGCACCCGTTGCGAGGATCACGGTCTTCGCGAGCAACACCGTTTCCACGATGCCTGCAGTTCGTATCGCGAAATGCGCGTTACCACGGGTGATGTCGACGACGCTCGTGCCCGTGTGCACGCGTGCGCGCGACTTGTCGAGGCGGTGTAGCCAGTACTTCGCCTGGCCGGGCAGCGTGTGGCGCGAGATGTGACGCCAGATCTGACCACCCGGACGCGGGTTCTCGTCGATAACCACGACACTCGCACCCGTCTCTGCGGCGATGCACGCGGCCGCGATACCGGCGGGACCCGCACCGATGATGAGGACGTCAGCCGCATGAATCGCCGTCACATCAGCCACGCGTGACGATCTCCATGCCGGTCGCAACGACGGTCATGCACGCGCGGCGGTGCGGCATACCGTTGATCGTCACGCGGCACTCGAAGCAAGTGCCCATGCCGCATAACGGACCGCGAGGCTGGCCGGAGATCGATGTGCGGAACGCGAAGGTCTCATCACCCAGCAATGCTGCTGCGACTGTCGCGCCCGTTTCGACACGGACGGACCTGCCGTCCACCCGGATCTCGACATCGCTCATAGTGCGTACGGCTCCGGATCCGTCCACGGCTCACGACTCAGCAGCAGGTCCGCGAGGAGACGCGCACTGCCGAGTGCCGTCGTAATCCCCAGACCCTCGTGGCCGGCGGCGATCCACACGCCAGGCTGAGCCGGGATTCGCGAGATGTACGGCAGCTTGTGCGCGGTCGCGGGTCGGAATCCAGTCCATGTGCGAATGATATCGAGTGACTTCAGCCGCGGCATGAACTCGACCGCGCGCTGCAGCATGCGTTGCACGATGCGGCGATTCACCGACGCATCCCAGCCCACGACCTCCCGCGATGATCCGATCAGCAGCTGACCGGTTCGGCGGGGCTGAATGTTGAATGCGACGGATTCGCTGTTCAACGTGTGCGCGCTGGCGAGATATCCGAGCTCGACAAGCTGATGCCGGCAGAACGCAGGATACCGGTCGGTGATGAGGAGGTGGCCTTTACGCGGAACGATGTCTGCACCGTGGGACAGCCCCTGTGCATGCGCGCCCGTCGCATTGATGATGTCCGGTGCGCCGAACGTGCCCCGATTCGTAACTACAACCCCACCGCCGATCGAATGGACATCCACGCCGCAGCGCAGCTCCGTGCCTGCATCGACTGCGCGATCCATGAGCCAGCGTGCAACTGCCGGTGGATATACGACGGCATCACCGGCCACCCGCAGCGCGCCCGCGAGTCCTTTACGAAGGTTCGGTTCAGCCGTTGCGAGGGCGTAGGCATCGAGGATCTCGCAACGGACACCGGCGGCCTCGTGACGTTGTTGCTTCAATCGCACCTCCGCCAGCTGCGCGTCATCCTCGGCGATCCACAACGTGCCGCTGAGATCGCGCTCGCATGCATCGGGCAGCTCGCGCTCGAGTTCGTCCAGCAGATCGCGCGAGCCGACGGTGAGTGCAAGCTGCGCGGGCGAATCATCCATGACGACGATATGCCCCATGCCCGCTCCCGTGGCGCCGGCACCCACGAATGACCGTTCCAGTACCAGCACGCGCCGGCCGTCCGACGACAGCTCGCGTGCGATCGCGGCGCCCACAATGCCGCCGCCGACAATGATCACATCCGTTGTCGTCAAACTGCGGCCGTGAATCCGGCGATGAAAGGGTCCGTCGGATCGAAGTAGAGCGTGGCCTCACCCGTGACGTGCGCGGAACCGCGGATGTACGGAATCAGACTGTCACCATCACGCTCCAGCCAGCCCGTGAACTCACCGCCGGTTACGCTCTGTTGGACGAACCGGTCGCCCACCTTCAGCTCGCCCGCTGCATGCAGCGCGGCGAGCTTCGCTGAAGTGCCGGTTCCGCACGGCGAGCGATCATATGCGCCGCCCGGACACATTACGAAATTTCGCGCGCCATTGCCACCGGCGAGTGGCTGATACAATTCGATGTGATCGATTTCGGCGTTGTCCGCACCCGTAATGCCGTTCGCGACCAGTGCCGCGCGGATGCGCGTGGTCAGATCGGTGAGCTCAGTGAGGCGGGACAGCTCGAGCGGCTGTTCGTCGACATGTGCGATGAAGAACCAGTTCCCGCCGTATGCAACATCGCCCGTCACGACACCGACACCGGGAACGTCCACCTGGACGCCTCGCGTGTGACACCGTGACGGCACATTGCGAATGGTCACTTCACCGCTCCCGTGCAGCTCGGCGGAAACCGTGCCGACCGGTGTATCGACGGCGACGACACCCGGTGAGATGCGAGCGAGATGTGCCAGCGTTCGCACTACGCCGATGAGGCCATGGCCGCACATGCCCAGGCAGCCGACGTTGTTGAAGAAGATCACACCGGTCACAGCGTCGTCAGAGACAGGCTCTGTCAGCAGTGCGCCGACAATCGCGTCGTGCCCTCGCGGCTCGCACACAACCGTACTGCGCAGGTGGTCGAAGCGGGCGAGGAGATCGGCGCGACGTTGCTGCATGGTGTCGCCGAGGAGGGCGGGCCAGCCATCGACGACGACGCGCGTCGGTTCGCCTTCCGTGTGCGAATCGATGACGCGCATTGTGCGCGGGAACGCCAGCTGGCCGTTGGTGGCTGTCATCGCGTCACGGATGAATCTGGACGGTGCGGATTTCGGTGTAGAACTCGCGCGCCGCAGCGCCCTGCTCGCGACTGCCCGAGCTCGACCCCTTTACACCGCCGAACGGTGCGTGCGGATCAACGCCGGTGGTGTCGCCGTTGACGCGGACGAGGCCCACCTCAATGCGATTGACGTACTCGAGTGCAGCGCCCAGATCTCGTGTGAACAACGATGCGCTCAGGCCGAAGCGCGTCCGGTTCGCGAGCGTGATCGCTTCATCCAGACTGTTCGATGTGAATGTGGCGAGCACCGGCCCGAAGAGCTCATCCTGTGCGAGTGACGACGCGGGATCCACATCCTGCACAACCGTGGCATCCATGAAGAATCCGCGCACGAAGCGATCATCGGATGGCGCCGATCCGCCCATGACGATCTGACCCCGGACGCCCGCGAGCGCGCGCTCGATGCGGTCACGTGAATCCTTCGTGATCAGTGGACCGACTGCAGAGGCACTGTCTGTAACCGGACCCAGTTGCAGAAGTGCAACCTCTGCCTGGAGACGTCGCATGAAATCCTGCTCGACTTCTTTTGCGATAATCGCGCGGCTCGTCGCCGTGCATTTCTGGCCAGCGTACCGCATTGCACCCGCGGCAGTGAGCTTCGCAGCAAGGCCGAGATCGGCATCGGGCATCACGATGACGACATTCTTGCCGCCCATCTCTGTCTGATAGCGGATATTGCGTTCTGCACAGACTGCCGCGACGCGTGCGCCCACTGCGGAGGAGCCGGTGAAGCTGATGGCGCGTACTGCGTCCGCGCGGAGCAGTGCATTTCCGACTGTGGCGCCATCTCCGAGAACGACGTTGAATACACCGGCCGGAAGCTCCGCCGCGTGCGCAGTCTCGGCGAGCAGTACCGCCATGTTCGACGCCTGCTCCACCGGCTTCAACACAACGGTGTTGCCGAACGCGAGCGCCGGCGCCGCCTTCCACAACGGAATCGCGGCCGGGAAATTCCAAGGCGTGATCAGTCCGACCACGCCGAGCGGATCACGCAGTGTGAACTG
>JBDSPG010000095.1:0-4223 GCA_039912685.1 Longimicrobiales bacterium
GTCCTCGAGGTTGATCCCGCCGAACGTCGGTTCCAGCAGCTTCACGCAGCGGATCAGCTCATCCGGATCCTCTGTCGCAATCTCGATGTCGAATACATCGACATCGGCGAAGCGCTTGAACAGGACGCCCTTCCCCTCCATGACCGGCTTGCCCGCGAGCGGACCAATGTTTCCAAGGCCGAGAACGGCCGTGCCGTTCGTCACAACCGCAACGAGATTGCCGCGCCCCGTGTACTTGAATGCCTCGAGCGGATCCTTCGCGATCAGCAGACACGGCAGCGCCACGCCGGGCGTGTACGCCATCGACAGGTCTCGTTGCGTCAGGCACGGCTTGGACGGCACAACCTCCAGCTTGCCCGGGCGGCCGCGGGAGTGATATGCCAGGACTTCGGATTCCCGGACTTTCGGTGCTGTCTTTCTGGTGGGCTCGTCCATCTCATCTCACTCGGGTTCTCAATAGTCCGATCCTAGCTTCGAACCGGTGCGCGTTCAAGGCATTGCGCACAGGGACAACCGCATCCATAATCGCCAGCCACCTCTGAAGAACACTCCCGGCAAGGCGATCATGAAGCAAGCAAATGCACGCGTGCAAAGGGCCATGCTCCTTGCCGCGGGTCTCGCAGTCTCTGCCGCTGCTCCAGCGGCCGCGCAATTCAACGCGATTCCCGCCCCGGCAGTCTACGCGATTCGGAACGCGACTGTCATAAACGCGGACGGCACGCGCAACGCGGGCGTCAACGTGATCGTGAAAGGCAGCTTCATCGAGTCGATCGGCGCCAATGCGGCCATTCCCGCAGGCGCCCAGGTCCTCGATGGCGACTCGCTTTTCGTCTATCCCGGCATCGTCGATGCGGCGGGCGCAGTGAAATACACGTTCCCCCGTGACTCGGTGGACCGCACGAAAATGCGCTCGTGGGACCCTCCGCGCTCGGTGCAGGGCTTCATGCCGAGCCGGCGCGTCAGCGCCTACCTGCAGCCGGGACCGACGGAAGTGGCCGACCTGCGCAAGAAGGGCGTGGTCGCGGTCGCCGTGATGCCGACCGACATGATGATGCCCGGGCAGGGAGCGCTACTCATGCTGCGTGCCGAGCCGGACGCGCAGCGCCTCGTGATCTCGCCCTCCATCGGCACCGTCATGAGCACACGGGGCGCGCGGGGGGTCTACCCGACTACCGGCATGGCCGTCCCCGGCTTTTACCGCCAGACTTTCTTTGACGCCCAGCGCATGACCCAGATTGCACAAGCCGCCTCCGTCGACCCGCGGGGCATCGTTGCACCGGCCTTCGACGCCGACTATGCCGTCATCCAGCAGGTGCTCGCCGGCACCATGCCCGTCTATTTCGTGGCCAGCACACTCGAGGAAATTCTAACCGTTATCCGCCTCTCGGATGAGTTCAAGCTGCACCCGACGATTGTCGGGGGCGCCGAGGCATGGCGCGCCACGAACGAGCTGAAGACCCGCAACATTCCGGTCCTCGTGTCACTCGATTTCCCGAAGCCGCGACAGTGGAAGCCGCCGGCCGAGAAGTCGGACAAGCCGGACAAGCCGGAAAAGAAGGACAGCGCGAACGCGAAGCCGGACAACGCGAAGACGGATAGCTTGAAGGCGGTTGCGAAGGCGGATTCCGCGAGGGTCGATTCCATGCCAGGCGCGCAGCGCGAGAAGAAGGACCTGGAGAACATGTACGCCAACCCCGCCCGCCTCGCCAAGGCCGGCGTCCGCTTCGCGCTTACAAGCGGCGGCGGCAAGGCCGACATCCGGGACGCCGCGCGCAAGCCGATCGAGTACGGCCTGTCCGAGGCGGATGCGCTCAAGGCGATCACTGCCACGCCCGCGCAGATCCTCGGCGTCGCGGCGCTCGGACGCGTCGAAGCCGGGCTGCCCGCCTCGTTCACCGTCACCACAAAGCCCATGTTCCGCAAGGATGCCAAGGTAAAATATACGTTCGTGGATGGCGTCCTGGAGAAGGGTGACACGCCGAAACCTGTAACCGATAAAAAGCCCGATGCAGGTTATAGCGCGAACGGAGGTGCACGATGAAACGGGAGCGCATTACCCGGATCACGGGTGCGGCTGCCGTATTCATGTATGCGACGGCGGTATCGCTGTCCGCCCAGGCCCCGGCGAAACCCGCGACAATGTCGCCACCGAATCTGCAGACGGAGGCAGACGGAGTCCCGACGCGGACGGGGACGATGCTGATCCAGAACCTGGATGCCGTATGGACGGCGGCGGGTCCGGTGCAGCACAACGTCTCGATCCTGGTGCGTGATGGAATCATCCGCGAGATCGGTGCGAACCTCGCCGGTCCCGCTGGCGCCACGCTGATCGACGGCCGCGGCTTCACCGCGATGCCGGGCGTAGTGGATGAGCACTCGCACATCGCCATGTCGAGCTCCAACGAGGGCACGGCGCCGATCGTTCCGGAAGTCCGCGTGATCGATGACCTGCACCCGTCCGACTTCGGCATTTACCAGGCTCTGTCCGGCGGCGTGACCACCGCGCAGATCCTGCACGGCAGTGCTAACCCCATCGGCGGCCAGTCCGCGGTGATCAAGCTGCGCTGGGGCACGGAAAACCCGTTCGGCCTGCTGGTGAAGGGCGCAGCGCGCAACGTGAAGTTCGCGCTGGGCGAGAATGTGACGAGCAAGAACAGCGGCACATTCACCACGCGCTTCCCCGCCTCGCGCGAGGGTGTGGAGGCGATCTACGAGCAGGCGTTCTCGGCGGCGCAGGATTATCGCAAGGCGTGGCAGGATTACCGCGCGAATCCGAAGTCGTCGAAGATCCCGCCGCGCCGTGATCTCCGTCTCGAGGCATTGGTGGACATTATGGAAGGCCGCATCCGGGTGCATGCGCACTCGTACCGCGGTGACGAGATCCTGATGCTCATGCGGGTCGCGGAGCGTTTCGGTTTCCGCATTGACGCGTTCACGCACATCCTCGAGGGCTATCGGGTTGCGGATGAGCTGCGCGAGCACGGCGCCGGCGCATCGACATTCTCGGATTGGTGGGGTTACAAGCTGGAGGTTGCGAACGGCATCCCGTACAATCCTGCGATTCTGTACAACCACGGCGTGCTCACATCATTGAACAGTGACATCCCGTGGCTGCAGTCTTTCCTGTTGTACGAGATGCAGAAGCCCGTGAAGTACGGCGGCGTGCCGAAGGAAGAGGCGCTGAAGATGCTGACGCTCAATCCCGCGAAGCAGCTGCGCATCGATCATCTCGTCGGTTCACTCGAGGTCGGCAAGTCGGGGGACATCGTGCTACTGAACGGTGACCCGTTCAACACGTATTCGCGTGTCGAGAGGACCATCATCGACGGCATCGTCTATTACGATCGCAGCAATGAAGCCGCAACGCGCGGTGAACCGGTGCGCGCGATTCCCGGTGTTCCGGTTGTGGAGCCGCCCGCGGCGCGGCCGCACGCGGAGGTGCCCACGAATCTCGGCTTCGAGCCGCCGCCGACACCCGCGGAACAGAAGCTGACGGATCCGATCAACACCGCGCCGGTGACAGTGATCACGGGTGCAACCGTGCATCCCGTGTCGCGTGCGCCGATCGAGAACGGTGTCGTGCTCATCGAGAACGGCGTAATCAAGGCTGTCGGCCGCGCGGGTGAAGTGCAGATCCCTGCGAATGCGCGCCGTGTCGATGCCACAGGCAAGCACGTGTATCCCGGCATGATCGATCCGCTGACATCGCTCGGCCTCGTCGATATCGAGTCGGTGAACTCCGCGCGTGACGACCGCGAGATCGGCGCATTCAATCCGCATCTGCGCGCGCTGTTCGGCATGAACATGTTCAGCGACAACATCCCGGTTGCGCGTGCGAACGGTGTCACCACGGTGCTGACGATCCCCGGCACCGGCACCATCCGCGGCGCAGGGTCAGTCGTGCAGCTGAAGGGTGACACACCGGAGAAGGCGGCCATTTCGGATCGCGCGGCGCTCGTCGTGCAGTTCCCGTCGCCCAAGGGCGAAACATGGGAAGCACCGAGTCTGACGGGCGAAGCCATCGAGGATGTCGTCAAGTTGTTCCGCCGCGCCACGCAGTACGCGGAGAACCCCACATCGCTGCACGATCCCACGCAGCACTTCGAGGTCAACGTCGATCCGAATGATCGTGTTCTGTTCGATGCAATGTCGCCGGCAATGCGCGGTGAGCAGTCGATCATTTTCATTGCGGGGAGCGAGCGCAGCATCAAGTCCCTGTTCAT
>JBDSPG010000105.1:0-5630 GCA_039912685.1 Longimicrobiales bacterium
ACATCCTGAGCGAACGCCGATGCAAGGTCGCTCGTCCATCCGGGCGCCCGCGTTACGTCAATGAAGAGCTCATTCCAGAAGAGTCGTGACACCGGTACATACGGACTCGGCTCGAAACAGACATCGAAAAAGGAAGCGAGCAGGGGCAGGGTGCCGACGAATGCGCCGCCGCGGGCCGCAGTCCACCGTGCAAGCTCTGCTAGATCTGTGTAGCTACCAACACCCGCGTCGTTCTGTCCACGCAGTGCATAAAGCGGTAGAAAAACGCCCCACGACGACTGTTCCTGGGGTACCCATGCGCGACGCGGCGAGGAAATGATGCGTGCGGTGAGCGTGCCGGTGGCGGTCTCCACTTCGATGTCGTGATATCCGAGCGGAATCGATCCACCGATGCGAATACGATGCGTGTGTGCGCCGGGTCTGGATGCGCGGCGCGTCAGCGGCTCTGCCACTGCATTGCCGTTGCGCACATCGCCGTTTTCGCATCGCAATGTATACCGGATCGGACGCCCTGCGGCGGCTCCCCCAAGTCGAAGTGGTATCGAGGCCAGGCGGCCTGACCACGCCACGATGATCGGTTCGATGCTGTCGACATTGAGCTCGCTGGTGCGCGCACGCAGGACATCCCGCGCGTCAGCGACCGCGTCGAGCGGCGCACCCAGCGCCTGCAGCGTGCGGAGCAGCGTTTCCGGTGACGCAGTCTGCCGCACATTGCCGATATCAACGTACGAAGCCTCGACACCGTACAGTCTGGCGAGACTGACAAGTGCTTGCGTGTCCCGCTTGCTCATTGGCGGTCCTTCTCGAGTAAAAATGCTATACCGGTAGCGACTGGCCGTGCCCATCCGTGAAAACGTCGGCCACGTGCGATGCTTCAACGCTCGTCGACGTCGACTTATGCAAAAACCGGACATCCCCGGTACATTTATCGCAGTGGACAGGCACGACGACCTCAGGTAGCGCGGAACATGGGAGGAATGATGCAGTCACGCACAAGCGCAGCAGCCGTTCTGGCATTCGTAGGATTTCTGGTGGTGGGCTGCATCAGTGAGTCCGACTCGAAGGTGGCGGAGGGGGAAGCAGCTGGCGAGCCCGCCGCGGCACCGGCGGCAGGGACGCCCGCCGCGACCACGGTGAACGCGACCCTCAATGAATGGACGGTTACTCTGTCAGCCGAGACAGTGGCGAATGGAACCGTGTCGTTCGAGGTACGCAATTCGGGCACCGAGGACCACGCGTTCGAGGTCGAGGGAAATAATCAGGAGTGGAAGACGGATCCCATCAAGCCGGGTGAGGCGGTGACGCTGAGTGCGCCGTTGGCCCCCGGCACGTACACCATCTACTGCCCGATCGCGAGCGGCGGTGAATCGCACGCCGACCGCGGCATGAAGGCGACGATCACGGTCAACTAGAAGACCACGGTCAACTAGATCGATGGAATCGGGGAGGAGCGAGGCTGCTTCTCCCCGAGATACCCGGCGGCCACACCCCCCACGACGAGTGCAAGCCCCATCCATCCCAGCGCCGTGAGCTGCTGTCCAAACAGGGCCAGCGCCAGTAGAGCGCCGACCACCGGCTCAATACTCGCGGCGACGGCCGTCGGTGCCGCATCGATCCGTTTTGTCGCGGCGAAAAAGAAGAAGTTTGCGGCTATAACGGCGCCAGCGCCGAGTCCGAGGATGTAGAGCCATCCGGCAACGGAGGACGGGGGCACGGGTGTGTGGCCGGTGAGGGGGAGTGCGATACCGAGGATAATCACGCCACCGACAAGCTCGAGGAAAAGCACCCGCGCCGACCCGTACTGCGGGACGGCATAACGTGCGAGCAGGGTCGATCCTGCATAGCTGAGCGCGGCGAGCGCACCTCCGATTATGCCCGCTAAACGGCTCGACTGCGATGCCATTTCCGCCGAACCCTCGCCACCGTTCACGGCGAGATACACACCGACCATCACCACAGCGGCCGTAAGAAGCCGGCGAGCGGTGAGCGCTTCGCCGAGCAGGGGTTTCGCAAGGATCGCGATAGCGACGGGTGCCGTGTAGAGCATAGCCACCGCGCCAGCGACGCCGATGCCGGCGATCGCGTACTGGAACGCGACCTCGAAAAGAGCAACGAGGATGCCGCCGCCCAGTCCGATCAGAAGAAGTGCCTGCCGATCGACGAAAAAAAAGCCTTTCTGGAAGCGACCATAGATGGCGAGCGCAGCCAGTGCGACCGCAATCCTCCAGAACCCGACAGCGGTGAGGTGCGCGCCTTCGGCGTAGAGGGCTGTGCTGAGCGGACCGGTGGTGCCCCAGAGAGTTCCGGCGGCGAGCGCACACCCGAATCCGACAAGCACGCGGGATCGGCGGGAACGAGTCTGGTCGACCATCGAATCGGCATGCGGCATCGCGAGCGCTCCAGGGGATGTAAGGAGGAAGCGAGAAAAGTAGGTCGTGGATCGGCGCACGCGCCAGCATGGCATTGCCGCCCAACTTGGGGAGCGGCATCTTCGCGCAATGAATTCAGATACGGCGCCGGCGATTGCATGCCGCGGACTGATCAAACGGTATGGAACGCTTGTCGCCGTGAACGAGCTCGACCTGGAGGTCAGGCGAGGTGAGTGCTTCGGTCTGCTTGGGCCCAACGGTGCAGGCAAGACCACCACGATCGAGATCCTCGAAGGCGTTCTGGAAGCGGATGGCGGTGATGTGCGCGTACTTGGTCTTTCATGGGCCGACCACGCGCAAGAGCTGCGCGAACGCATCGGTGTTGCGCTGCAGGAGACACACCTTCCATCGAAACTGACGGTCACGGAAATCATCACACTGTTTCGCAGTTTCTATCGAACCGGGCCGACGGTAGACGAAGTGATCGAGTCGGTGCAGCTGAGCGAGAAGTCCGATACGTGGGTGAAGAATCTATCGGGCGGTCAGAAGCAGCGGCTTGCGGTAGCATGCGCACTCACGAGTTCGCCTGACCTCCTGTTCCTCGATGAGCCGACCACCGGCCTCGATCCGCAATCGCGTCGCTCGCTGTGGGATCTGATCGAGCGATTCCGCGAGCGTGGCGGCACTACGCTGCTCACGACGCATTACATGGATGAAGCCGAGCAGCTGTGTGACCGCGTGGCCATTGTCGACCACGGCCGTGTCATCGCACTCGGCACACCGGCCGAGCTGATCTCATCGCTGGGAGCGGAGCACGTGATCGAGTTCAGTGCGCACACGGACAGCGTGAGTGCGGAGGAATTCGAGTTGCACGGCATCGACGCCGTGCCGGGCGCAACGCACGTTCGGCATTCAGGCGGTGTCACACAGCTCACCGTACGCGAGCTGCACACAACGCTGCCGGCGCTCATGGAGCTGTTGCGTACGCGTGGCGCGACCCTGGCGGCGCTGAGCACGCATACCGCGACTCTCGAGGATGTCTTTGTCGCGCTCACGGGAAGGCAGCTGCGCGATGAATAGACTACGCGACCACCAGCTGTACCAGCTCACGCTTATGCGCTTCCGCGACTTTGCGCGCGAGCCCGAGGCGATGTTCTGGACGTTCTTTTTCCCCATCATCATGGCGCTCGCGCTCGGCATTGCGTTCCGGAGCAAGGGTCCGGAAACAGTGCACGTCGGAGTGCTCGCGGGGAACGGCGCCGACAGCGCAGCAGCGGCGCTGACGCGCGCGGGCATCGATGCGCGCGTTCTCGCGCAGGACGTAGGGTCGAGCGAGCTGCGGAGGGGACGCGTCGCACTGGTCGTCATTCCGAACAGTGGCGGCTACACGTACAAGTTCGACGCATCACGACCGGAGAGCCGAGTCGCGCGCATGGTTACGGACAACGCACTACAGGGTGCGGCAGGACGAACGGATCCACGTGTTGCACGCGAAGATCTGATCGAGGAACGGGGCTCGCGGTACATCGACTTCCTCATCCCCGGCCTGATCGGACTGAATCTGCTGTCGACAGGACTGTGGGGAGTGGGCTACGCCGTCGTGCGCATGCGTAACGAGAAGCTGCTCAAGCGCTTCATGACAACGCCAGTGCGGCGCAGCTACTTCCTGCTGTCCTTCATCCTGGGACGCCTGATTTTCCTGGCCGCCGAGATCGCGTTGGTACTGGGGTTCGCGACTCTCGTGTTCAGTGTTCCGGTTCGTGGTTCACTGCTGACGCTCGGCCTCGTATCCGTGCTCGGTGCCATCACATTCACCGGGCTGGGCCTGCTGATCGCATCCCGCACCAGCTCGATCGAAGGTGTTCAGGGCTACATGAATGTGGTCCAGGTGCCGATGTGGATCCTGTCGGGTGTATTCTTCTCGGCCGACAACTTTCCCGCGGTCATGCAGCCCGTGATCCGCCTGCTTCCACTGACCGCGCTCAACGACGCGTTGCGGTCGAATATCCTGGACGGGGCGGGGATCGCGGACCTGGCGCCGAAGCTGGCCGTCCTCATCGCCTGGGGGCTGCTCTCATTCCTGGCCGCACTGCGGATCTTCCGCTGGCGATGACCCGCACTTGCTACCCGCCGCCAGATACCGCGACATTTTGAACTATGGCTGACAATCTTCATGATTTCCTGACTGAGCTGGATAACGCGGGCGAGCTCGTGCGCATCCGCGAGCCCGTGCGCGTGCATCTCGAGATGACGGAGATCGCTGATCGCGTGATGAAGCAGCCGGGCGGCGGCAAGGCGTTGCTCTTCGAAAAGCCGGTGCTCGACGACGGCAGCATCAGCGCATTTCCGGTGGCCATCAACACGTTCGGTTCTTGGCGTCGCATGGCGCTAGCACTCGGTGTCGATGATGTCGAGGAACACGCGGCCCGCATTGCGGCCATGATCAAGCCCGATGTGCCGAAAGGCCTGTGGGCGAAAGTGAAGCTGCTGCCGAAGTTCGCAGAGCTCGCAAAAGTGCCGCCCCGCGAGTTCAAGGGGAAACCGCCCTGCCAGGAAGTCGTGATTGACGGCGATGCGGTGGATCTCGGCAAGATTCCAGTCATGACATCGTGGCCGAAGGATGCAGGACCTTTCATTACCATGCCGATGGTGATCACGCAGGATCCGGAAACGGGTGTGCAGAACGTCGGCATGTACCGCATGCAGGTGACGGGGCCGCGTACGACGTTCATGCACTGGCAGCGTCACAAGGGTGGTGCGTCACACTACCGCAAATACAAGGAGCTGGGTATCAAGCGCATGTCTGTGGTCGTAGCGCTCGGTGCCGACGCCGCCACGATGTATACGCCGACCGCGCCGCTGCCGCCCGGCATCGACGAATACCTGTTCAGTGGGTTCCTGCGTCGCAAGCCATTGCAGGTAACGAATGCTACGACAGCGCCGCTGCGCATTCCCGCGGAAGCGGACATCGTGCTCGAGGGGTACGTCGACACGACGGAAGCTCACGCCATGGAAGGTCCGTTCGGTGATCACACCGGCTTCTACACACCAGCGGACATGTTTCCGTTCTTCCATGTCGAGCGCATTACGCATCGCCGCAATGCGGTCTATCCCAGCACCATCGTGGGAATCCCGCCGATGGAGGACTTCTACCTGGGCGGCGCGACGGAGCGGCTGTTCCTGCCGCTCCTGAAGATCACACTGCCCGAAGTGGTCGACTACCACATGCCTGCGGAAGGCATCTTCCACAACCTCGTGCTG
>JBDSPG010000160.1:0-3968 GCA_039912685.1 Longimicrobiales bacterium
TGGCGCGACTCCAGCTGGTGCTCCCGCAGGTGCGGATTTACGCGCAACCGCGCCTTGATCCGGTCGAGGTGGGCCGGGAACGCAGGATCTGATTCCGTCGCGGGTGCAACCAGCGGCTTCGGTAGACTGAATACCAGGTAGAGCGGCACCAGGATGCAGAATGCATAGAGCGTCAGCAGCGTGAACAGAAGCGCCGAGCCGAGCCACGGCGCGACCTGGCCCGCCAGGCCGACGAGCTGCGCCGTCTGGTTCGCGACGACCACCATGAATCCGGTAATCAGCAGGACTGAGATCAGAAGCAAGAGACGGGCGATTGTCTTACGCATCGAGGTACCCCGGAAAAGGAAAGGCCGCGCGCCAATGGAGATGCACGGCCCGTTCCTGTTCATCGGATTCGGGGGTCAGGGCGCCTGTCGCCTCAATGATCCTTGCCGCCGTTCGTGGCACCAACACACATTGGTACGTCGCCTTCCATTCGAGCATCTACGGAAAACAGGAGATCCCCATGCGTCGGTGGCTCTGTTGCGTCCCTGTTTTCCTTGCGACGTGGTTCGTGACGCGAACAGCCGTTGCGACGGCGGTCGGCATGCCGCATGGGCATGGGCTGCCGATCGTGGTCGCGAACGATAATCGCACGCCCGCAGGCTCCCTGAAGGACGGCGTGCTGAGACTTCGGCTCGTTGCGTCGCTCGCGCAATGGTATCCGGAGGCGGATGACGGCCCGAGCGCGCAGGTCGTGGCGTTTGCGGAGGAGGGCAAGGCACCGCAGGTCCCTGCGCCGATGATCCGCGTTCCCGAGGGAACGAGGGTCGAGGCGACGATCCGGAATGCGCTGACGGACTCGACGCTGTGGATTCACTGGCTGTCCACACGGCCGTCGGACGCGAGTGACAGTGTGCCCATCCTTCCGGGCGAATCGAGGACGGTTCGTTTCGACGCAGGGTTGGCGGGCACCTACATGTATCGCGCCGTCGTCGGCGCGCGTGGCGTGCCCAGGCCGAACGAGCGCGAGCAGCTTGTTGGTGCGTTCGTCATCGACCCCATGGGTGCACGTGCGGCGGATCGCGTCTTTGTGATGAACATCTGGGGCCAGGCAGGAGACTCCGCGCTGAAGCGACCGCACCGGGAAATCCTCGCAATCAACGGCAAGTCCTGGCCATACACGGAGCCACTTAACGCAGCCACCGGCGACACATTGCCGTGGCGCGTGATCAATGGCACCGTGCGCACGCATCCCATGCACCTGCACGGCTTCTACTTCCGTGTCGATGCGCGGGGCTCAATGCTGCGTGATACGACATTTGCGCCGGACCAGCGTCGCATGGCGGTGACAGAGGATATGAACGCGTTCTCCACCATGGCAATGACGTGGGTTCCCGAACGGCCCGGCAACTGGCTGTTCCACTGCCACATCTCGTTTCACGTCATGGCGGAGTCACGGCTGGACGCACCAGCGCACGACATGCACAGTGCGGATCCGCGCCGGCACATGGCCGGTCTCGTGCTCGGCATCGCGGTCAAGGCGGACGCCGATTATCGCGATGTGGTGCGAGGAGAAGCGCGGCGCATCAGCCTCTTTGTCAACGAAGGCAAGCCCCGCGGTATATCGCCCCGGGCACTGAGCTTCGTCGAGCAGCGGGGCGACCGCGCACCGGCGCCGGACTCGGTTGAAATTCCCGGGTCAATGCTCGTGCTTACTCGGGGTAAGCCAACGGATATCGCAGTGACCAACCGGCTGCGTGAGCCGACGTCGGTGCACTGGCATGGCATCGAGCTCGAGAGCTTCTCGGATGGCGTTGCAGGCTGGAGCGGCGGACAAAAGCGACTGGCGCCGGTAATTGGACCGGGCGAAACCTTCACCGCGCGGCTGACACTGCCTCGCGCGGGCACGTTCATGTATCACACTCACTTGAACGATGTGGAACAGCTTTCGTCCGGTATGTATGGCGCGATCGTTGTGCTCGAGCCCGGCCAGCGCTTCGATCCGGCCACGGACCATTTGTATGTCGCGGGCTGGGAAGCTGATGTTGCGAATAAGCGCGCGCGCACTGTGATCAACGGTGACAGCACCGGGCCGCGGCGTATGCTGCGCGCCGGCGTTCCGCACCGTTTCCGCTTTGTGAACATAGGTCCTGCGAACAGGTTGGTGTTCGAACTGCGGCGGGGCAGCGATCCTGCGGAATGGACAGCGTCGGCGAAGGACGGTGCGGCGCTGCCATCCAGCCAGAGAGTGGCGGCGCGGGCGTTACGGGTTCTGAACGTCGGAGAGACGTTCGATGCGGAGCTCACGCCGCCGAGCGGCGAGTATCTACTCGTGGTGAAGTTCCCGGCGGCCAACGGTCCCGTGGTCTACCGGCAACGGCTGATCTTCGAGTAGCCGGGCCCGTTAGCCGCGGGCCCGCAGCTCCATTCGGCGGATGCGCCGTTCAACGATGCGCCTTGCCTCGTTGGGCCGACGTCCATGGCCGCGAAGCCCCGATGAATGAGTTCGAGCACGGCATCGAATCGCCGGTATGTATACTGTTGCATCGCTTCGAACTGCTGCGCAATCCCAATCATGAGGCGCTCAAAGCGAGCTGCGGTATCCTGATCCATGACCTTGATGATACACCCGCACCTGGGACTCCTTGGTGTTATTTGTCGGGGGTGTTATTGGAACCGTGTGAATTTAGGGCGAGGGTTTAGAAACGTGTCATTGGCCCACCCCACCATTCCACTCCCCGGCCATCGCCTTCCTCCCTATATCCCTCCCGTACCCGATCAACTCCCTGATTTCCTCCGTCTTGAAATCACCAATATCAATTGTGATTTCGTCCGGCGGTTGAATCATCCGCCACTTGATCTTCCTATACTTCTCGAAGGTAGCTGGCACGAGCTCCGGTGGCCCCGCGAGCACGTTGTTGATGCGCTCGATCTCCGAAATGTCGTTCCGTATGATTTCGTTGGTCACGACATCCATCAGTCGTCCAATCAAATGCAGTGCGTTCTTCGGCTGGAATGCCTTTGCTGTGAGCGCGGATGCCTGGCAGACGATGCACACGATTTCATCCGCACCGCCATCGATCGCGCGCCCTATCGGCGCGATGTCGCGCAGACCGCCATCGTAGAAATGGCCGCCGGCGATCTTTACCAGGGGCATGGCCATCGGGATGGCTGCACTGGCATAGATGTAGTCGATGATGTTCGAGCTGTCGGACGTTGCATAGTACGCCTCTCCGGACGCCATATTCACCGAGCCGACGTACAGCTGCGTGGCCGCCTTGCGCAGATTGGCGGCACTGATCTGAGACTTGATGAGTTCCCGCAGCGGCCCGGTATCCGTGAGCCCGTCGAAGTCACTGCGCAACGCATCCCAGGCGATCGACAGCTTCGAGCGCGCGCGAATTAGCGCCTTCGGACTCGTCACATGCTCCTCATAGAAGCCGACGAGCGCTGCACCCGCTGAACGCCAATCGTCATGCGTAGGAACCGCCGATGTGCGCGCACCGATGTGGTTGACGAGGTAGCCAGCCGACAACGCACCCGTCGAGATGCCGAACACCTGGTCGGGCAGAAACCCCGCTTCGATGACGGACTGAATCGCGCCGGCCTGATACGCGCCCTTGACCGAACCGCCGCTCAACACGAGTGCTTTCGACATGCGTACCGTTTTGTTTGTGGGGGGGGAGCATCCCGACCTGCCAGTCTATGCCCGGACTGCCGATCCCGCCATAGTCTTCTTTCCTGCGCCCTCGGCGGCAGAAAGCGCCGCAGGGAACGGCGTCTACTGGAACTCGCGCCTGAACTCGTCCAACGTCGCGCGCAGCTCGGCCATCTCGTTGCGCAGTGACGCAACCTCCTCCTCGAGCGCAGCAATCCGGTCCGCCCGGGGCGATGCTGGCACCGCGGAAGCCTCTACGTCTTCCTCAACCGGCTCGCCGCCGAGCAGCTGCGCATATCGCACCTCCTTTTGACCTGGGCGCCGCGAC
>JBDSPG010000166.1:0-6676 GCA_039912685.1 Longimicrobiales bacterium
CCTTGTGACGGATGGCCGGGATATGGGGACCGTGGTTTTTCCGGATGCCGGGCTGAAGATCTATCTGGTGGCCCACCCGGGGGTGCGCGCCGCCCGGCGGCTCCTCGAGCAGGGTCTGCCCGTCGATCTCGAGGAGATCCAGCGCGAGATCGATCGCCTCACCATGCGGGACGAGGCCGACATGGGCCGCGAAACCGCCCCACTCAGGCAGGCAGAGGACGCGATGGAGATCGACACTTCGGAGCTGACCTTCGGGGAGCAGGTCGAGGCGATTGTCCGCCTGGCCGACCCCCATTGATAATCCAGCCATCCCTGGGTAAAATAAAGGGCTGTACTCCGCCGCCGGACGAATGTCCGAACGGTACCTGAATTTAACCCAGCCGGTCGGCAGGACCGGTATCCGGAGATCCCTCCACTATGTCAGAAAACCCCATCAAATTCGACGGCCACATCGACGACGACGAAGAGACGTCGATCCTGATGATGGACCGCAAGCCGCGTAAGTCGGCGAAGCAGGCGAAGCAGAGCCTGGGCTCGTTCTCCCCGTTTGTCGAGGATGACGAGTACACGTCCGAGGACTACGAAGCGATGCTCGCGATGTACGAGGAAACCCTTTCGAACATCGAAGAGGGTGAAATCGTCAAGGCGCGTGTGCTGCGCATCACCGAGAACGCCGTCATCCTCGACGTCGGATTCAAGAGCGAAGGCTCTGTATCGCGCGACGAGTTCAAGAACGTCGAAAACCTGCAGCCGGGCGACGAGGTCGAGGTGTTCCTCGAGAACCTCGAGGACGCCGACGGTGTCGTCGTTCTGTCGAAGAAGAAGGCTGACTTCCTGCGCGTCTGGGAGAAGATCAAGACAGCGTACGAGGAGAACGAGAAGGTTCCGGGCATGCTCACACGCAAGATCAAGGGCGGCGTAACGGTCGACCTGATGGGCGTGGATGCATTCCTGCCAGGTTCGCAGATTGCACTGCGGCGCGTCCCGAACATCGAAGACCTGATTGGTCAGTCGTTCGATTTCAAGATCATCAAGCTGAACAAGCGCCGTCGCAACATCGTTGTGAGCCGCCGTGTGATCCTCGAGGAGGAGCGCGAGGGCAAGCGCGAGCAGCTCGTGAAGGAGCTGCTGGTCGGCCAGGTCCGCAAGGGCACGGTCAAGAATGTCACCGACTTCGGTGCATTCATCGACCTGGGCGGTCTCGACGGCCTGCTGCACATCACGGACATGAGCTGGGGCCGCGTCGGCCATCCGTCGGAGATCGTTTCGATCGGCGACGAACTGGACGTCAAGGTTCTCGACATCGATTGGAACCGCGAGCGTATTTCGCTCGGTCTCAAGCAGCTGCTGCCGTATCCGTGGAAAGACATCGAGCGGAAGTACCCGGTGGGCGCACGCGTCCGCGGCAAGGTCGTCTCGATCACCAACTACGGTGCATTCGTCGAGCTCGAGAAGGGCGTCGAGGGTCTGGTTCACATCAGCGAGATGTCGTGGACGCGCAATGTGAAGCACCCGTCGAAGCTCGTTTCCATTGGCGACGAGATCGAGGCAGTTGTACTGAAGGTCGATCGTGACGACGAGAAAATCTCGCTCGGCATGAAGCAGATCGAAGAGGATCCGTGGCTCGCACTGCCGAACAAGTATCCGATCGGCACGCGCGTCCAGGGCAAGGTTCGCAACCTCACATCGTTCGGTGCGTTCGTCGAGATCGAGCCGGGCATTGACGGCCTGATCCACATCTCGGACATGTCGTGGACGAAGCGGGTTCAGCATCCGTCGGAAGTGCTCCGCAAGAGCGAGGATGTCGAAGTCGTGGTGCTCGGCGTGGATCCGGAGAACAAGCGGATCTCGCTCGGCCTGAAGCAGACGCAGGAGGATCCGTGGGATCAGCTGGCGCTGCAGTATGCGCCAGGCGTGGAGTCGAAGGGCAAGGTCGTTCGCGTTCTCGAGGACGGCATTGTCGTCGATCTCGGCAACGACGTGGAAGGATTCGTTCCGCGTGGCCAGCTCGAGGTTCCTGCTGGTGATGACGTCGCGGACTACCTGGATGACGAGCAGGAGCTGGATCTGCGCGTGATCGAGTTCGACGCGGCGAACCGTCGCATTGTCAACGTGGTGACATCGTCCCTGACACGTCTGTCGGAGGAGAAGCTGCAGGCTCGCCGTGAAGCGGCCGCTGCGGCAGCCCCGGTAGTCGATGACAGTGGTGAGATGGTGGCCAGCGCGCCCGCACCGATGGCCGCCGATAGTGGCGCGGCCGACGCGGACGAACCGACGGCCTGATCGGCGATCGGTCTTGATGGACGGGGACGGAGCTCGCACGGCGCGGGCTCCGTCTCTTTTTTTGCCCGGCACGCGGCCCTATGTTCCATCCATATGCGAACCTGTGACGACCGTCGGATTAGAGGATCCAGCCACCTGCGGTGGGGTTGGGCTCTTCTGCTTGCTGCGGCCTGCTCCGGCAAGGCGAAAGCGCCGTCTCCGGTCACGCCGGTGCCATCCGCGCCGCAGCCCGTCCAGCCCGCGGCCCTCCTGAAGCTGGGTGTCATTGTCACGCAACGCGGCACGCTAGGTCAGTATTCTGCATCGATTCTCGAGGGAGTCCGCATTGCTGTAGCCGAACACGACAGTGCGGGCGGGCATCGCATCGAGCTGCTCGTGCGCGATGACAGCGGCCGCGTGGTGCGGTCCGCGGCGATGCTGCGCGAGTTGCAGGCCGAGGGCGTCATCGCGGTGATCGGACCGATGTATGAGGACGGTGTAAAGTCCGCCGCCGCCGCGCGCACGTCCACTGGCCTCGTAATCGTCGGGCCCTCGCTCACACAGGCGTTGCCTGATGCCAACACCTACGCATTGAATCGCGAGGACACAGCGGGTGCGGTGCTCCTCGGCACACACGCCGCTTCATTGAAGCAGCGCGTGGGTGTTCTGCATGATCGCACGCCCGAGACCGAGAGCGATGTCGCCGCCTTTTCGCGCAGCTACGCGGCCGCGGGCGGCGCTGCTCTTACGACCGTGCCGTTCCCCAACGGAACCACTACGTTCGCAACGCAGATCAGGAGGCTCCGTGATGCGCGCGTGCAGGTGTTGTACCTGCCGCTGTCGCCGCGCGAAATCCAGCAGATCCTGCCGCAGCTCGGATATTACGGCCTCAGCGGCGTGAGCGTTCTGGGCGGTGAAACATGGACGAGCGATGCAATGCGTCGTGCGCTTCCGGCCGCGCTACTCGATGGCGTCTTGGCCGCCACCGTTCTGCCGCGAGGCAGTCCTGACGTGGCGTGGGGTGGGTTCGAAAATAAGTATCAGACGACGTACAAACGGTCGCTCACCACACCGATCCCGGCGCTGGGTTATGATGCCGCACAGTTGGTGCTGCGCGCTGTACCGCGTGGCCGCGTAACGCCGGGCGACATCTCTCGCGGCATTCCGCGCACGGCGGCATCGAAGGGTGCGACGGGCGTGCTTCACGTCGGCCCCGGCGCGATCTCGCGCACACCTTTTCTTGTGGTCTTCCACAACGGTGCGTGGACCCGGGTCGCCTCTCCAGGAGCTCCATGAAAACACAGGAAGGCCTGCGCCGTCTCGAGGAGCTTCGTCATCAGGCGGAGCAGGGCGGCGGTGCGGAGCGTGTCAGGGCGCAGCACGCGCGCGGCAAGCTGTCCGCCCGTGAACGCCTCGACCTGCTGCTCGATGAAGGAAGTTTTGTCGAGCTGGATCGTTTCGTCACACACCGGACGACTGGCTTCGGTCTCGAGAATCAGAAATACCTCGGCGACGGTGTCGTGACCGGGTACGGCGCGATTCACGGTCGTCTGGTCTACGTGTTCAGTCAGGACTTCACCGTATTCGGTGGATCTCTCTCGGAGACGCACGCCGAGAAGATCGTCAAGATCATGGACATGGCGCTCAAGAATGGCGCGCCCGTGATCGGCCTGAACGATTCCGGCGGTGCGCGCATCCAGGAGGGGGTTGTCAGCCTTGGCGGATATGCCGACATCTTCCTGCGTAACACGCTCGCATCCGGTGTGGTGCCGCAGATCAGTGCGATCCTCGGGCCGTGTGCGGGTGGCGCCGTGTATTCGCCGGCAATCACGGACTTCGTCTACATGGTTCGCAACACTAGCTATATGTTCGTAACCGGACCGAATGTCGTGAAGACCGTCACGCACGAAGAGATCGACATGGAAGGGTTGGGTGGTGCGGACGTGCATGCGAGTACATCCGGTGTCGCTCATTTCGCGTGTGACAGCGAGCTCGAGTGCCTCGACTCCATTCGTCAGCTCATGCGCTTCCTGCCGCAGAATAATCGCGAGGATCCGCCGCGCCGCGAGACCACCGACCCATTCGATCGCGCGGATGAGGAATTGTTGCGCGTGATTCCCGACGAGACCGCCAAGCCGTATGACATGCGCGATGTGATCACGCGTGTCGTCGACGACGGTGAGTTCTACGAGGTGCACCGGGATTTCGCGGCGAACATTCTCGTCGGGATGGCTCACCTCGGTGGCACATCCGTGGGCATCGTCGCCAACCAGCCCGCGGTTCTCGCGGGGTGTCTCGACATCAACAGCTCCGTGAAGGCCGCGCGCTTCGTGAGGTTTTGTGACGCATTCAACATCCCGCTGGTCGTGTTCGAAGATGTGCCTGGCTTCCTGCCCGGTGTCACGCAGGAGCACGGCGGCATCATTCGCCACGGCGCGAAATTGCTGTATGCGTTCTGCGAGGCGACAGTACCGCGTCTCACGGTGATCACGCGCAAGGCGTACGGCGGCGCGTATGACGTCATGAACTCGAAGCACATCCGCGGTGACATCAATCTCGCGTGGCCGACTGCGGAGATCGCCGTCATGGGTCCGAAGGGTGCCGTCGAAGTCCTGTTTCGCAAGGAGATCGCCGAGTCGGCGGATCCGGCGCAGGCGGCCGCGGACAAGGAGAGCCAGTATCGGGAGCAGTTCGCGCATCCGTACATCGCGGCAGCGCGTGGATACATCGATGATGTAATCGATCCGCGCGAGACGCGCGCGCGCCTGATCAGTGGCCTCGACATGCTCCGCAACAAGCGCGATGAAAATCCGCCGCGCAAGCACGGGAACCTTCCGCTTTGATGGCGATGCCGCGTCCCATCACAAAGGTGTTGGTCGCGAATCGTGGAGAGATCGCGGTTCGCATCATGCGGGCATGCCGCGAGCTCGGTATCCAATCCGTTGCCGTGTATTCCGAAGTGGATCGTCTGTCTGCCCACGTATTCGAAGCGGATGAAGCGTATCCCATCGGGCCTGCTCCTTCGTCCGAAAGCTATCTCGTTGCCGATCGCATCATCGAGACTGCGCTGCGTGCCGGGTGTGATGCCGTGCACCCGGGCTACGGGTTCCTCGCGGAGCGCGCGTTCTTCGCCGCTGCCGTCACTGATGCCGGCCTGACGTTCATTGGTCCGTCCGCTGCCGCAATCAACGCCATGGGCGACAAGACCGAAGCGCGTCGTCGAATGATCGCGGCGAACGTTCCTGTGGTGCCGGGCAACGCGGAGGCACTCGCGGATGCGGCTGCTGCTGAAGCCGTCGCTGAGCAATTCGGTTATCCAGTGCTGCTCAAGGCAGCGGCCGGCGGCGGCGGCAAGGGCATGCGCGTCGTGCACGAGCGGAGCGAGCTTGCCCGGGCGTTCGCAGCGGCAACGCATGAAGCAACGGCTGCTTTCGGCGATGGCAGTGTGTATCTCGAGAAGTACCTCGACCGTCCGCGCCACATCGAGATCCAAGTCCTGGCAGACACGCATGGAAATACACTGTATCTCGGTGAGCGTGACTGTTCGGTTCAGCGTCGACACCAGAAGATGATCGAAGAGGCGCCGTCCCCTGCGATCTCGCCGGACGTGCGCGCGCGCATGGGTGAGGCTGCGACCGCGGCCGCACGGGCTGTCGGCTACACGAACGCGGGCACGATCGAATTCCTGTTCCAGGATGGCGAGTTTTTTTTCCTCGAGATGAACACGCGCATCCAGGTAGAGCATCCGGTGACAGAACTCGTGACCGGCCTCGACCTCGTGCAGTGGCAGATCCGGATTGCTGCCGGCGAGCCGTTACCGTTCGCGCAGTCAGAAATCGAGCTGCGCGGACACGCTATGGAGTGTCGCATCACGAGTGAAGATCCTGCGAATGGGTTTCTTCCGTCCACGGGTCACATCACGGAACTGTCGGTTCCTTCCGGACCGGGCGTGCGATGGGATGGCGGCGTGCTCGAGGGCGGAGAAATTTCGAGATTCTATGACCCGCTCATCGGCAAGCTGATTGTTCACGCGCCGGATCGCGCCTCTGCGGTTGCGCGCATGCAGCGCGCGCTCGGTGAACTGCGCGTGTCAGGCGTCGAGAGCAGTGTTCCGTTTCACACGGCCGTACTCCTTGAACCTGATTTCCGCGCTGGTTCATTCGACATCCACTATCTCGAGAAGCATCCGGCTGTTCTGCATCCGGATGTGCCGGAGGCGATGCTGAGGGCCGCAGCGATTGCGGCTGCGTTGCTGGAAGACCAGCGTCGACAGCGCGGTACTCCCATAAGGGCACACGCCGCCGCCGATACCGTGCCGGTTCGCAGCGACTGGCGTTCGCGCGGGTGGCGCAGGTGACGGACGATACCGGGGTGCTCGACTCCACTGGGCTGGCGCGCCTGCAGCGCATCGGCG
>JBDSPG010000326.1:0-4457 GCA_039912685.1 Longimicrobiales bacterium
TTCGAACTCGCCGTCATTCCATTCACCTTTATCTGGTCGCGGTCGTTCTCTGGAAATCACTTGCTCGGCCCCGTTCCCCTTTTATGCGAATGCCGCTGGTAATCCTTCGAGCGGTCCGGAAAGATAAAACTCTGGCGTCAGTTCAGTGGGCCAAAAAGTGCGTCGAGGCTGCTGTTCAGGTCTGCCTCGAGATCTCCCGGACGGCGAGGCTCGCCCGGGCCGTCACCGCTGCCGCCGACAGCGTCGCGAAACTCCGCAAAATAGAGCCGCACGAGGCCAAGTGTACTGTCACGGTCGAATGCCGCGAGCAGCAGACATTCGCGACCGGCGGCAGAGCACGCTCCCATGAAAACGCCCTGGTTTCTTCCACCCTGATGGAGTCCGAGAAACGGCCTTCCCCCAAGCTGTCGGCCGAGCTCCCGGCCGGACGCGTTGATTGCGGCAGCGAGTGCGCAGGCGGTCTTCACTTCCACTGCGCTGCCAAATCCGAACTGGCCAAGAACCTTACCGTCCGGATGAAGGACAATCGCCCGCTGTACTCGCGAGTCCTGAACGAATCGGCGCAGCGGCGCATCCAGCCACGGCGCACTTACAGCTCCTGCAATCATAGCATCTCCACGGCGCCCAACATTTCGAGCCGCAGCCTCCCAAGGTTGATACCAGTTGAAGCGACGGTAACGATCACAACATCACCACGCGCAGTCGCGCACACATGTCCGCGATCGGCCTCGAGCCGGACGAACGTAGCGTCGCCAAGCCCTGCGTCTGACGCGGCCATTCGAGTCCGGCGAAACAGAGACGCTGCAAGCGCTGCTGCCGTATCCGAATTGCGATCCTGCCCCGCGTCGCCGGCAATGACCATCCCGTCATCGATACCGACGAGCATCACGCCCTGCACTCCCTGCTGACGCTGAAGGCGCGCTACAACTGCCTCGAAATGTGCCGTCATGCGACCTCCCTTCTCCACGCCAGCGCTCGGCTCGAAGCCATATCGAGCAGCCGCCGCACAAAACCAGCCGGCACAGAAGGAGCGGCGGCTACCAGCACGACGTCACCTTCGTCAGCAGGCGCGAGTGCAAGATTCGCATCCGTGCATTCGCAGACAATCGCTCGCCATTCTCCGAGGTCGAGGTGGCGCATCGATCGTGTTGCTTCCGTTCCCACGCCGGAAAGCGCGCTTCCAATTTCCGCGCTCACGTCAACGCCGTTCGCGTCGAGGTAAATCCCGGCTCGCGCATTGCCACGATGATCGAGCAGCAGGACTGTCAGCTCTCCATCGCCGATCACATCGGCGAATGCATATTCCGCGTCGTGTGTCATGCGGCGACCTCTAGAATTCCTGAGGAAACTTCTATCAGCTCCGTGCTGAGCATTCCGTAGACGGTCTTCGCAACCTCGAACTCACTGACCGCCAGCTCAGCCGCTATTTCGCGTAGCGAGTGGCTTCCGTCGATGAGCGCGAGAACTTCCCACTCGGCAGGCCTGAGATCTATGAACGCGCCCGCATCGTGTCTCTGCTGTGCGAGGCGAGGAACGACTTCGGCACCTGGAATGCGGTCGCCCATTCGAGACCATTCGTCGATGCGCCGCGCGCCCTCCATTAGAAGTGACTCTATGCTGACGCGGATGGCTGCATCCATCTGAACGAGATCATCGACTCCATCAGCAAAAGTGAACGATCCCGCGTTCCAGGAGACCAGGTCAAACACGACGCTCTCGATCTGCTGGCGCATATACCGCTCGACTTCGCGTCGCGTCACCGAGCCCTGCGCGACGAGTATTTCACCGAGCCTCCGCATGTCTGTTCGCTGTGTACCCATCGCTCTGTCGAGCTCCCGCTCGCTGACCTTTCCGGCCTTCTTGAGCAGCGCACCAAGCGTGTGTGGATTGTCGCGCATCGTCGCGTGAACTACGGCGCCGGACTCGAAGTACACCGTGCCTTCGTTATCGCGCGCGCTCGAGCGCACGGTCAGGCGTCCGCTTTTCCTCGCAAGGTCGAGCAGCTGAAAAACATCATGGATGCCAATGTCCTGGAGCGGACCTTCGATTGCCATCAGCGCGTCTCCATTGCCGCCAGACCGCTGTATTTACGGGCAACGGCGTGGTCTGGATTGAACTTGAGAACTCGCGCAAATGCTCGTGCAGCGTCTCGGCTGCGCTTCAAGTCGAGCAGTGACTCACCGAGGACCACCAGCGCCGCAAAGTGATAAACGTTCGCGCGAAGCAAGCCGACGACGCGACGCAGCGCGTCAGCTGGCCGACCCATTGCGCGATACACGGCGGCGAGTTCCAGTGCTGCTGCATCATCCGCGGGCAGTGCTCCCAGGACCGCGACGAATTCCTTCTCCGCGACTTCATATTCTCCGCGTGCGGCGAAGCAGCGCGCGAGGAGCACCATCCCCTCCTTCTCGTCCGCTCCTCTCGCCATCGCGCGCCTGATCTCCGCAAGCGCGCGATCGTGCAGCCCCTTGGAGAGATAGTCCGCCGCGAGCGTGTAGTCCGGCACGGCTGTGGCCGCGATTCCGCCGTCCGGAATTGCCGCAGCGCTCTCGGCAGCGTCCATCTCGAGAATCATCATCTGCGGCAGCGAGCGAGGATCCAGCTGAATCGAGCGCGCGGCACATTCAGCCGAAGCTTCCGCGTCCCCTAGTCCGGAAAACGCGAGACTCAGATTGTAATGCGCCACCGCCAGATCCGGATCGGACTGTAGCGCACGCACGCACGCGTCACGCGCATCGCCATAGTCTCCGAACTCGAGCAGCACCCGTCCAATACCATTCCACGCTGCGGGATGCTCGGGGTAATCGCGAAGTACGTTGCGATACGCATCGAGCGCGAGCTGGAAGTGCCCTTGCCGGCAAAGTGCGAGGGCGAGATTCAGTCCCGCGCTCAGAAGGCCGCGATGATCACGCGCCGCGCGCCGAAATGCGTTGGTAGCTTCACGAACGTCCCCCGCATCCCACAGAACGGCGCCAAGATTGTTGTGCGCCGCGGCGTAATGGGAGCCTTTCGCAATGCAGTCGCGGAAGTTCTCCTCCGCATCGTTTGCCCGGCCCATCAGGTAAAGAGCAATTCCTCGCTGGTTCCAGATACGAGGACTCTCGGGATTTACGGCTAGTGCACGATCATACGCCTCGAGCCCCTGATGAGGCTGACCCAGCAATAGGTGAAGACTCGCGATTGCTTCGAGTGCTGCAGCGGGATTCTCGCCTGCGTCGAGCGCAGCTCGGCATTCACGCAATGCTTCAGCGTGATATCCCTTGAGGCGAAGAGCGATCGCCAGCGTGAGGTGAGCACTCTCAGCCTTTGCATTCGCTGGAGCGTTCGTCGTATCAACGTTTCTCTCCGCAGACGCGCGACCCTCGAGCGAGAGATTTGCCTGTGCTCGTGTCAGAGCCGGGTTCAGCGCGACTGCGCGCCGATTTGCCGCGCGAGCTTCCTCGACTCTTCCGAGATCACCAAGAATGAAACCGGCGAGATAATGGGCATCGGGATTGGCGGGGTTGAACTCGATTGAACGTCTGAGAAAACGCAGCGCCTCTTCACCGAGCCCGCGATTGTAGAAAATCTCCGCAAGAAAGAAGTGAAGCACGGAGCTTTCCGGATCATGCTCGAGCGCACGCCTGAACTTTGCCTCGGCCTCATCCAGCTGGCCGGCAGTTTTCTCGGCGATGCCGCACTCGACGAGAAGACCAAGATCGTTGGGAGCGGCGACAAGTCGACCGTGAAGCTCTGCGACGCGACGCTCGAGCAGTCCGACTTCACCATACGCGATTTCGAGATTGCGTCGCGCGACACCCATTCGTTCATCGAGCGCGAGAGCGCGCGAAAACGCCGCAACGGCCTCGTCATACATTCCACGCCGATAGTAGACAACGCCGAGGTTGTTCTGTGCTCCTGGATCGGCCGGATCAACGCGGCGCGCCAGGGACCTCAGAATATCGGCGTCCCTCTCAGGTGGCGACAAAACAGCGGCGGCAGTCATCAGGCCACTTTCACGGCGATGAAGATCTGCGCGAACGACTCGGCATCCGGCAACAGAAGGAAGAATCCGCGGAAGCATTCTCCAACTTCTTCGAACGTGAACTCTGTCTCCACACAACACGCCGCAGCGGCTGACGAGACCTGACGCCTGTGCTCTTCCATCACAGTGTGCGTAGTGCCAACCATTAGCCGGGGCGGCGACGGCAGCAGGGTCATTCCAAGAAACTCGCTGAGCGCAGTCATGTAGGCGCCCCCGAGGATATTGCCTGCTTCCTTCAAGGCGGATTCCTCCAGCATGTCGAGTGCCCCGCCGGCGCGGCGCTCCCGACGGAGCATCAGGTCCGCGAGCCTGCGTCCGGTTGCCAACGGCAGCGCAAGCAGCGTGTGTCCCCGAAGCGAACCACTCATGTCCATCAACACGCTCACGATCTGCGAATCCTTGTCGGCGATTCCGGGGATCAGCTCGTCGAGAG
>JBDSPG010000223.1:0-3402 GCA_039912685.1 Longimicrobiales bacterium
GAACGGTTCGAGGATGAGCCCGCATGGCTCGCGGAAGCGCGGGCTGCAGCGCTGAACTCATACAATGATGCAGCACTCCCGAGCACGAAGCTCGAGGAGTGGCGCTATACGGATCCATCGAAACTGAAGTGGGACCGGGTCTCGATCGCGGGCCCAGAAGTCGGCGGGGACGACACGGACACAGCGATAACACATGCGGCCGAGCTCGAGTTCGCTGCGCGCGTGGTTCAGTCCGGCTCGCGTATCATCGCAGTAGAAGTACCGTCTTCGCTGAGCGAACGTGGTGTCATCATCATGGATCTCGCGCTCGCAGCGCGCGAACACGGCGATCTGGTGCAAAGGCATCTAGGTGTGGCAGCGCCAGCAACAAACGACAAGTTCGCGGCTGCGAATACAGCGTTGTGGTCAGCAGGCGTCTTCGTGTACGTGCCGAAGGGTGTAACGATCGAAGCGCCGATTCGCATCATCCGGTACATCGACGAGCCCGGTCTCGCATATTTTCCGCGGACACTGATTGTCGCGGGTGACATGTGCTCGGTCGGCGTTGTCGAGGAATTCGTATCGCCGGACTTCGAGAAGCCCGCGTTCTCGTGCGGCATCGCCGAAGTATTCGCAGGCGTTTCGGCGAAGGTGCAGTATGTCGCACTGCAGCGTTGGGGCCGCAATGTCCATCACCTCGGAATGCAGCGCACACACGCACAGCGCGATTCCAAGATGGACACACTGGTCGTAAACCTCGGTGCCACAGTATCGCGCATGGACCTGGCGGCGTCGCTCAAGGGACCGGGCGCACGCAGCGACATGCTCGGCCTCTACTTCGCGCAGAAGGACCAGCACTTCGATCACAACACGCGGCAGAACCATGAAGTACCGCACGCAGTGAGCGACCTGCTGTACAAGGGCGCGCTGGACGACAATGGCCGCGGCATCTTCAGCGGCATTATCCGGGTGTTCCCGAAGGCACAGCGCACGGACGCGTATCAGACCAATCGCAATCTGATCCTCTCGCGCGAAGCGGAAGCGACATCGCTGCCGAATCTCGAGATCGAGGCGGACGACGTGCGCTGCTCGCATGCGGCGACCGTTGGTCAGTTGGACGAGGAAGAACTGTTCTACATTATGAGCCGCGGTATCGGCCGCCGTGATGCGGAGCGCCTCGTAGTATTCGGGTTCTTCGGCGAAGTGCTGGACAAGCTGCCGCTGCCCGGACTGGTGCGCGAGCTGCGCAACGCGATCGAGAAGAAGATCACGGGATGAGCGAGCCCCGCAGGCTCGCATGCCTCGCAGACGTGCCGCCGAATACGTTGTTGGGTGTCGAAGTGGATGAGATCCGGATCTGTCTCGCGAATGCGGACGGCAAGATCTACGCATTCCAGGACAACTGCACGCACAAGGACTTCCCCATGGCGGCAGGGTCCGTGCATGGCGGCGCAACAATCGAGTGCGCATGGCACGGCGCACGCTTCGACATGGCGACAGGAAAAGCGATCCGGCTGCCGGCGATCAAGCCGTTGAAGACGTACGAAGTCACTCTCGATGGCGACGACATTCTCGTCGCTGTCTGAATCAGGAGCCAGTCCTTGTCCGCCACCACGACCGGCCTCGATGTCACAGCCATACGCCGCGAGTTCCCGATTCTCGATCAGGAAGTAAACGGCAGGCCGCTCACCTATCTCGACAGTGCTGCGTCCGCGCAGAAGCCGAACGCCGTCATTGACGCGATCTCGTACTACTACCGCCACGACAATGCGAACGTCCATCGCGGACTGTACGACCTGTCGCGCCGCGCAACCGACCGCTTCGAAGCCGCGCGCACGACCATGGCCCGCTTCATCAACGCACCCGAAGATGCTGAAGTCATTTTTGTGCGCGGCGCCACCGAAGGTCTCAATCTCGTAGCGTCTGCATGGGGCGGTGCGAACCTGTCCGCGGGCGACGAGATCCTGCTCACCGTCCTCGAGCACCACTCGAACATTGTGCCCTGGCAGCTGATCGCCCAGCGCACGGGTGCCGTGCTTCGGTATCTCGATGTCGATGACGACGGCATGCTGCGCCTCGAACAGCTCGATACGCTGCTCACCGAGCGCACGAAGGTCGTAGCGTTCAACCACATCTCGAATTCGCTCGGCACGATCAATCCCGTGCGAGTGATCGCCGACCGCGCGCATGCCGTGGGCGCGATTGTCGTGGTGGATGGCGCGCAGGGTGCACCGCATGTTGTAGTGGACGTGCAGGCGCTCGGCGCCGATTTCTACGCGATCTCTAGTCACAAGATGTGCGGACCCATGGGTGCAGGCGTGCTCTGGGGCCGGCGCGAGTTGCTCGATGCAATGCCGCCCTATCACGGCGGTGGCGAGATGATCCAGTTCGTGTATCCGGACTATTCGACATATGCGCCGATTCCGAACAAGTTCGAGGCAGGCACACCGAATGTCGCGGGCGTTATCGGAATGGCGGCTGCAGCAGACTACCTGAACAGCATCGGTCGCGATGCACTGGCCGAGCACGAGCGTTCGCTGGTCGAATACGGACTGCATGCGTTGAAGCAGGTCCCGGCGCTCCGCCTTTTCGGACCACCGAGGCCCGAGGATCGCATTGCGGTATTCTCGTTCGAGCTCGGCGGCGTGCACCCGCACGACGTCGCAACCATCCTGGACGATGCCGGCATAGCCGTGCGCGCCGGGCACCACTGCACGCAGCTGCTCATGAAGCGGTTGGGCGTTCCTGCAACGACACGCGCATCGTGTTACTTGTACAACACCACCGACGACATCGATCGCCTGGTGGAAGCCCTGCACGAGGCCCGGCGGGTATTCGCGGTCTGACGTGCTCGAGCAGTCGAATCATCTCGCCAGTCTGAATCCCGAGCAGCGCAGCGCTGTCCTCCACACGGAAGGGCCGCTGCTCGTGCTCGCAGGAGCCGGCTCCGGAAAAACCAAAACACTCGTCCACCGCGTCGCGCATCTCATCCGCGTAAAGGGCGTGCTTCCCTCGCGCATCGTGGCAGTAACGTTCACGAACAAGGCCGCGGACGAAATGCGTGACCGCGTGCGGCAGTTCGCGGGTGAAGACGCGAAACGTGTAGTGGTGAGCACGTTCCACGCGCTCGGCGCGCGCATCCTGCGCGAATTCCACGCGCGCGCGGGCCTGCCGAACCGATTTGCGATCTACAGCACCGGCGACCAGATGGGCGCGCTACGCACCGCGATCTCCGAGGTGTCCGTCGGTAACGACGTCTTCGATCACAAACAGATTCTGCGTCAGATCTCGGACTGGAAGGGGCGGGGTCTCTCGCCGGAGCAGGCGCGACACAGCGTCGCGGAAGCCATCGCCACCGGCAATCGCTCGGATGACTACGCGGTCGTCGCAGTGGATGCGTATCCGCGCTACAACGAGGTGCTG
>JBDSPG010000246.1:0-4396 GCA_039912685.1 Longimicrobiales bacterium
CAGCGCTTGCGCTGCTGCGTGCTGCCGTGGGCTCTGCCGATGTGCAGCAGACACAGTTGGCAAAGCTGTGTGCGACGGAAACGGCGATGTACGTAACAACACAGGCTGTTCAGATATATGGTGGTTACGGCTACATGCGTGACTCTCCGGTGGAGAAGCTGATGCGGGATGCAAAAGCGATGGAAATTCTGGGTGGTGCAAACGAGCTGCTGCGGGTCGCCGTAGCAGCTGCGTTGTACCGCGATTAACGCTGGTTTTTACGCAAGCAACACACACTGGAGAGGACATGGAGATTTTCAACCTGATGGCCGAGCACGACCACGAGCAACTGGTCTTCTGCTACGAGCCGGTGGCCGGGTATCGAGGCATTATTGCTATCCACGACACCACGCTCGGGCCGGCGCTCGGCGGAACGCGCTTCTGGAACTACAACAGTGACGCCGAGGCCATCATCGACGCACTGCGGCTCGCGCGTGGCATGACGTACAAGGCTGCCGTCGCAGGTCTCAACCTGGGCGGCGGCAAGTCCGTCATTATCGGGGATCCGAAGACGACGCGCCGTGAGATGATCTTCCGCGCACACGGCCGTTTCGTGGACTCGCTCAAGGGCCGATACATCACGGCGGAAGATGTCGGCACGAGCGTCGAGGACATGGACTATGTGCAGATGGAGACGGACTACGTCGCAGGTGTCGCAGGCGGCAGCGGCGACCCGTCGCCTGTCACCGCCTACGGCACGTATCGGGGCATCAAGGCGTGCGCGAAAGAGAAGTACGGCGATGACAGCCTGAAGGGCATGACGATCGCCGTGCAGGGCCTCGGTCACGTCGGCCAGTACCTGTGCCAGTATCTGTCCGAGGAAGGTGCGGAGCTCACCGTGACCGACATCGATCACGTTCGCGTCAAGGAAACCGTCAAGAAGTACGGCGCGGAGTCCGTCGCACCGGATGCGATCTATTCCGTGAACGCGAAGGTGTTCGCGCCCTGTGCACTCGGCGCCGTCATCAATGACGAGACACTGAAGCAGTTCAAGTTCGACATCATCGCGGGCGCGGCGAACAATCAGCTCGCAGAAAACCGGCATGGCGTGGAAGTGCAGAAGCGCAACATCCTGTACGCACCGGACTACGTCATCAATGCGGGCGGTCTGATCAACGTATATGGCGAGATCAACGAGTGGGATGGCGACCGTGCGAAGCGCAAGGCCGGCGAGATCTACGAGACGTTGATCGAGCTCTTCCAGATCGCGAAGGACCAGAACATCCCGACCAACGAAGCGGCGGACAAGTTCGCGGAACGACGCATCGAGCAGATCGCAGAGCTCAAGCGCAGCTACCTCTAGGAGCCGGAATGATCGAGTCACTGCGCCAGCAGGACCCCGCGATTTATGATGCTGTCGTAAAGGAAGCGGCACGCCAGAACGGAACGCTCGAGCTCATTGCGAGCGAGAACTTCACGTCTGAAGCAGTGCTCGAGACGGCCGGCACAGTTCTCACGAACAAGTACGCCGAAGGGTATCCGGGCAAGCGGTATTATGGCGGTTGCGAATTCGTCGATATCGCGGAACGGATTGCGATTGATCGGGTCAAGCAGCTGTTTGGTGCGGACCATGCCAACGTGCAGCCGCACTCCGGCGCGCAGGCCAACATGGCTGCATACCTGGCGGTGATGAAGCCGGGGGACAGGCTGCTTGGCATGAGCCTGTCTCACGGCGGTCACCTCACACACGGTTCTCCCTTCAACTTCAGCGGCCAGATCTACGAAGCGACCGCGTACGGCCTCGGCAGTGACGGCCGCATCGATTACGACCAGGTGAGGACGCTCGCACGCGAGCACCGTCCCCGCGTGATCGTGGCCGGCGCGAGCGCATATCCGCGTATCATCGATTTCGAGACGTTCGCTGAGATCGCTGCAGAGGTCGATGCAGTGCTGATGGTGGACATGTCCCACATCGCAGGGCTCGTTGCAGGCGGCGCGCACCCCAATCCGGTGCCGCACGCGCAGTTCGTCACGTCCACAACGCACAAGACGCTGCGCGGACCTCGCGGTGGTTTCGTGCTGTGTCGCGAGGAGTACGCAAAACTCCTGGACAAGCAAGTGTTCCCGGGCATGCAGGGCGGGCCGCTCATGCACATCATTGCGGCAAAAGCCGTGGCGTTCGGGGAAGCGTTGCAACCGGACTTCCGGACATATGCCGCCAATGTGGTGGACAATGCCCGCGCACTCGGTGAAGCACTGATGGCGCGCGACTTCGATCTCGTGAGCGGCGGCACCGACAACCATCTGCTGCTCGTCGACCTTCGTAATCGCGATGAGCTGACGGGAAAGCAGGCGGAAGCATCACTCGAGCGCGCGCGCATCACGTGCAACAAGAACACGATTCCCGGTGAGCAGCGCTCGCCGTTCGTCACGTCCGGCATTCGACTCGGCACCGCAGCGCTCACCACGCGGGGGATGGGCGTCGCCGAGATGAAACAGATTGGCAGCTGGATGGCGGATGTTCTCGACAGCCCCATGGACGAGACACTCGCCCGTGACATCGCCGGCCAGGTGGCGGAGCTGACGGCTGCGTTCCCGCTGTACGCTCGATTCCGCGAGCAGCATGGCGCTGAGCACGACGCGCACGTCGCCGCGCATGCCTGAACCGCACGCGTGACGGAAGTATGAACGGCATCGTCCTGGACGATGGAGTACTCGAGCGACTGCGCGAGCGGAACCCGCGGTTCCAGGAGATGGCCTACGTCTTCGTGCTCTCCGCCCTTCACTATGTCCTGCAGCATCTCACGGGGACCCGCCACATCTCCGGTCGCGAGCTGACCGAGGGTGTGCGCGACCTGGCGCGTGAGCAGTTCGGGCCAATGGCGCGAACCGTGCTAGAGCACTGGGGCATACGTGAGACCGGTGATGTCGGTGACGTAGTGTTCGCACTCGTCGAGGCCGGCATTCTGATCAAACAGGACGAGGACACCAGAGCGGAGTTTGAGGACGTGTACGACTTCAACGAAGCCTTCCAGACGAACTATCCTGGGTCACGCCCCGCGAGCGCATGAGGACTACTACGCCAGGCGTGATTATCTGGAACATGGCTTGCATTTAGCAGGAGAGACACCGACTGCCGGGTTGGCTGCGGGGAGGGGAAGAGGAGAATGACAATGGAAAATGCTCAGCAGTACCCCACATGCCGGAAGTGCGAAAAGGGAACCATGCTGCCGTTGTCCGATTACGGACGCGACGGCGCGCCAATTACGTTCAAGGCGTGGGTCTGCTCGAATCAGGAGTGTGGCTTCAATATCCGAATCGACAACGGCGAGATCAGCTTCGGACGTACGATCGGTCAGAGCTACAAGTAGCTCGTCGCGGCAGTTGCGCAGCAGGGAGCCATGAAACATCGAACGCGTGACGTCCGCGCCGCATGCGGCAGGAATGGCGTCATGCTACCGACCGCGGAGGAAGCGGCGTCTTTTGATCACGTCGCACACGACGTCGTCCCGGGCCGCGTGCTCATGGAGAACACCGGCCGCACTGCCGCTCAAATGCTGCACCGCTGTTATCCTCGCGGACGCATCCTCGGCTTCGCGGGCGTGGGCAACAACGGCGGCGATGCGATTGTGATGCTGCGCACGCTCCATTCATGGGGTCGCGATGTCACGCTTATTACTGTCGACTCCGGTAAATCCGATCTCTCCCTTCTAAACAATCATGACATTCCCGTGCACGAGCTCGCACAACTGTCGCACGAGCTGACATGCGATCTCGTTGTCGACGGTCTTCTCGGCACCGGTGTCCGCGGCGCGCCGCGTGAGGATGTTGCGGCGGCCATCCGCATGATCAATGGCATGCATCGGCCTGTGATCTCGCTCGATGTGCCATCGGGCATTGATGCCGCGAGTGGCGCGGTGCCCGGCGACGTTGTGAATGCCACGATGACAGTCACGTTCGGCTGGCCGAAGCTCGGCATGCTGCTGTTCCCGGCGCGCGCACATTGCGGACGTGTAGTCGCAGTGGAGATCGGCTTTCCCGCGGCAGGCGATGCGCCGTTTGCCGCGGAAGCGATCACGTCCGGCTGGGCGGCAGCACGTGCGCCCGCACGTTCCGCCGATGCACACAAGGGGAACAGCGGCCGCTTGCTGGTGCTCGCTGGCCAGAGCGGAATGGCCGGTGCAGCGGCGATCGCAGCGCGCGCAGCCGTTCGTTCCGGTACGGGCCTGGTTCGCATCGCATCGGATGCAGCAAACCGGTCGATCCTCCAGCTAGCGATTCCAGAAGCTACCTTCATCGACCGCGCAGAGCTGACTGCGGAGGAAGTGAAAGCCGCGAGCGCAATTGTCGCGGGCCCCGGCATGGGCATCGACAGCGCAGCGCGTGCGGCGCTCGACATCGTACTGCAGCATGGCGC
>JBDSPG010000260.1:0-6133 GCA_039912685.1 Longimicrobiales bacterium
AGGAATGCGTCGGTGTTTGCGCGCGCGAGGTGCAGCGCGTGATCGAGCTCGCCGGAGTGCGCGTGCAGCGCGCCGCAGCATTGCTGGCCAGGTACGTCGATGACATCGCAGCCCGCTGCCTCCAGTACTTCGCGCGTTGCGTGATTGACGTGCGCGAAGAGGGCGTCCTGGACGCAGCCGCGCAGTAGCGCGACGCGTGGGCGTCTACGTGTGCCTGGCGCGAGATTTGGTGCGGGATCGGGTGCGGGATCGGGCAGACTGGAGCCCTCCGGGTATCCCGCCTCGAGTGCGTGCGGGTCGGCGTGCTCGCGCGCATCGGCGCGGGGTCCGGGCGGAGCGGCGGCGTGCGGATCAGGTCGCGGCGCGGCGGCCCGGGGTCCGGGCTGCGCATCTTTGCGGATCGTAGTAATAGCGGCGATCCCCGCCGTTCTTGGATGCGACACCGGACGGCTGGCGGAGAGCATCGCGAGTCCGAAGCGGACGCCGGCAAAACTCTTCGGCGTTAGTCGTGCGAGTGCGCCCGCGAGTCCGCCGGTTCTGAGGACCCGTCCGCCGAAGCCGGCCAGCCAACTCAGGGTGCGGTTGCCGAAAACGGTCAGGAGCTCGCGGGTGAGAAACCCCTGGCCGACTGCGTCGACCGAGGCGGCGCGCGCGCGCTCGGCCAGAAATCCATACTGCACACCCGACGGACACACGGGCTCGCATGCGCGGCAGCCGAGGCATTGATCGATGTGCAGGCGGAAGGAATCGGCGTCAGCGGGCAGGCGGCCTTCGGCGACCGCGCGCATCAGGACCAGACGGCCGCGCGGCGAGTCGGCTTCGTTGCCGAGCCGGGTGTATGTCGGGCATGAGGACAGGCAGAAGCCGCAGTGGACGCAGGCGAGGAGCCGGTCCTCCTCGAGGGCGAGGCGGTTGGCTCCGATTACGATCGGCCCGCTCGCGGGGGAGCCCGCCGCGGGTCCGCTCATAGCCTGTACCCCGCGAGTATGCCCGCCGGATCGAAGGCGGCGCGTACGCCGGCCTCGATCCGGGCTCTCCTGCCGTTCTCGGCATTGCGTTGGGCTGCATTCCTGTAAATCACGGTCCCATCGATAGTTGCGATGTTTTGGGCCGCCTCTGTCACGGGCGCGGCGGAGTGCACCGCTGATGGAGCCCCCCAAAGGCGTACGATGCCGTCACACGCGTGCACAGCGACGCGGGATGGCCCTGTTAAAATATGGTCCGACAACGTGTTAGCGATATTGAGCGTCTCCGCCATCCGGGTTATTTTTGCCGCGAGACGAACATACTGCTCTGCTGCGGCCTCGAGCGAGCCCAGCCGAGCCCAAACCCCGGTGTCGACGGCGACGGCCGGCGCGAGCCGATTGATCCTGGTTCGTCCTTCCACGTTTTCGGCCGGGTGCCCCTGTAGCCGGACGAGCAGCGTCCATTCCGGGCGCGCTGCGGACTCGCCGATCACCTCAGTCGCGAGCCACGGTGACAGCAGCTCGATCGCTACGGCCGGCCACGCCGCCGCGATCGCGGCGGCGAGCTCCGGCGCATCGCCTCGCGGAACCGTTATGGCGAGCGTTTCGTCCGCGTCAGGGATCGCGCGCAGGCGCAGGCTCACTCGCGTGATCAACCCGAGCGTGCCGAAGCTTCCGATGATCGGCCGAACGATGTCGTAGCCGGCCACGTTCTTTACGACATGTCCGCCGAAATGGAGGAGCCGTCCGTCTCCGGTGGCGATGTCCAGACCGATCACATGATCGCGTGGCGTGCCGAAGCGTGCGCGCAATGGTCCGGCGGACGCGGATGCAACAGTGGCACCGATCGTCGATCCTGGCAGAGACGGCGGGTCGAGGGCGACCCATTGTCGGCGTTCCATCAGTCCTGCCTGCAGCACATCGAGTGTAGTGCCCGCGCCTGCTGTCGCAGTGAGATCTTCCGGCTGATAGTCCTCGAGACCGGCTAGACGGCGAGTCGAGATCAGTACGAACGCCGCGTCAGGCGCCGCACCGTGCCCCAGCCACGTCCCGCCCCCGATCGTCTCGACCTTCCAGCCTTCCGCCGAACAGAGCGCGAGAACTGCAGCCGCCTGTTCCCCGTTCGACGGTTCAACGACAACGGCAGGCACAACTCCATGAATCGCGCATTCGCCTTTTCCCTGCTCAGCGCGTGCCCCAGTCTCACCTCTGATGTACTCGGCGGTGACCAGTTGTTGTCGTTGTTGTTGTTCTTGTGTCACGTGGGATTCTCCACACGCCGCGTTGCCGGCCCAGCCCATTCGCGGCACACGCGAGTCGGCAGCAGCTTGCCCGGGTTCGCGCGGCCGGACGGATCGAACACGCGACGCACGTCGCACATGAGAGACATCGCCGGATCCGAGAACACGAGCTCCATATACTGCTGCTTGTCGATGCCGACGCCGTGCTCGCCGGTGATGGTGCCGCCGGCGGTTACGCACGCGTGCATCATCTCGCGTGAGGCGCGTTCGACGCGGTCGAGTTGATCGGGGTCGCGGCGATCGAACACGATCGTCGGATGCAGGTTGCCGTCGCCAGCGTGGAACATGTTGCAGAGATGAAGGTCATAGCGCGCAGCGATCTCGTAGACCTGCGCGAGCACCTGCGGCAGCCTGCTGCGCGGGACGACGGCATCCTGGATGAGCAGGTCGGGTGCGAGTCGGCCCATCGCGCCAAACGCTTTCTTGCGCGCGTACCACAGCTTCTGTCGTTCCGGTTCATCGCGCGCGACGCGCACTTCAATTGCGTGTTCGCGCTCGCAGATCGTTCGCGCGCGCTGCACATCTTCATCGAGCGCTGCAGCAGGACCGTCGAACTCGATGACGAGCGCTGCGCCGATGTCGGTGGGCAGTCCCGCTGCGTATGCACTGGCTTCAATGGCGAGGATGGCGTTGCGGTCGACCATCTCGAGTGCTGCAGGCAGCATGCCTTCGGCGATGATGGCGGAGACTGCGCGCGTTGCTGCATCGATCGTGTCGAACGTTGCGAGCATGGTGCGCACGGCTTCAGCGGAACGCTCGAGCTTTACCTCGATCTCCGTTGCCATCCCGAGTGTGCCTTCGCTGCCAATGAACAGACCCAGGAGATCGAGTCCATCCTCCTCACGTCCAGCGCCGCCGAGGCGTATCACTTCGCCGTCGGACAGCACGACGGTGACACCGGCGATGTGATTGAGCGTAACACCGTACTTGAGGCAGTGCGGCCCGCCTGCGTTCTCGCCGACATTGCCACCGATGGTGCACACGGTCTGCGAGCTCGGATCGGGTGCGTAGTAGAGACCGTACGGTGCGGCGGCAGCAGTCAGGTGCACATTGATGACAGCCGGTTGCACTCGCGCGAGGCGATTTGCCGGATCGACCTCGAGGATTTGATTCATGCGCGCAGTGGACACAACGACAGCTTCATTCAGCGCAAGTGCGCCGCCGGAGAGACCGGTGCCCGCACCGCGCGGCACGAACGCGACACCCGCTTTGTGCAACGCACGCATCACGTCGCATACATCATCTGTTGTTCGTGGAAGGAGGACGGCGCCGGGAAGGCAGCGGTATGCGGTCAGCCCGTCAGATTCATATACAAGGAGTGCGCCCGGATCCGTAATTACGCCATCATCACCGAGGATGGAGCGAAGTTCGGACGCGAGCGCGGCGTCGATCACACTGTGTCGGCGCCGGGCATCGGGAGGCGCCCGATTTCACGCAGGTGATGGAGGTACGCTTCGATTGCGCCTTCGGCATACGCGCGGAGGGACGGGTCGAGGAAGTGTCCATACACCTTGTCAACGACAGTGTGCGCATCAGTCGCGCCGGACATCATCGCATTGTAGACCTGTTCGACACGGGCGACGCGATGCTGACGGTAGCGTTCGATGGCTGCGGCCGGATCGACGATGTCGGGACCGTGCGTGGGTACAATGCGGGACGGATTGCGCGACTCGATGCGGTCGAGGGACTTGAGGTACTTCGAGAGATTGCCTTCGGGCCGTGCGACGAGTGCTGTGTCGTGGCCGCCCATCATGAGGTCGCCGCAGAAGATGACGTCGCCGAACTCGAAGCTCGTGGAATCGCCAGTGTGTCCGGGCGTGTGCAGCGCGCGAATCTCGCCTTCGTCGGTCGGCAGCGTTTCGTCATCGGCGAGGTTACCGAATTCGTACGCGAGGACTGGGGCGTCGAACGCTTCGGCAAACAGCTCAGCACCGGCGGCGTGATCCGGATGCGTGTGTGTCAGGAGGATCGCGTTGACCGGTGTTGCACGGAGCACATTGAACACGGCCTTGAGGTGCTTCTTGTCTTTTGGGCCCGGATCGATGATGACCACGCGCCCGTTGCCCGCGATGTGTGTCCGCGTGCCGTCGAGCGTCATGGCGGATGCGTTGTCGGCCGTAACAGAGCGAATCGTCATTCAGTTTTCGTGGCGGGACGCGTGTTGAATGGGAGATTGCGGTGACGCCGTTATGCGCGACGTCACCGCGCACGATCTAGCTGCGGCGCTCCGCCACAAATACCTCGGCGAGCTTGTCGGCAACCATCTCGACAGCTTCCTGGTCTTTGTTGCTGAAGCCGTCTTTCTTCTTGTGGTCGATGTCGAACTGGCCAAAGACTTCGTCCCCAGCGCGAATCAGAACCACGAGCTCGGCCTTTGTCTTCGGGCTGCACGACAGGTAGTTGTCGATCGCCGTGACGTCACCGACGTTCTGGTTCTTCAGCTCGGCGACAGCTGTGCCGCATACGCCTTCGCCAGTCTTGATCTTGGCGTGCTCGGTCGACTCACCCATGTAGTTGTGCAGCCACAGCTCTTTTTCGTCTGCGTTGTACAGGTACACGCCGACGAAGTTGAAATCGCTGTCCGTCGCGCGCAGCTGCTTCACCATCTCGCGCAGAATCGCGTCGGAGAGGTACCCGTCATCGCGCATTTCCTGAACCTTCTTGACCATCTTCCCGGAATCGATCATTTCGAAACATCCTTGCGGTTTTGAGACGTCTCTCGTTACTGGAGGCGCATCGGTTCTGTGGCGGTGCGCGGCTCGGTCCACCCGAGCAACCACTGCCACAGCCCGTTCCGTTGCTCTGGATCGGGCTCATCGTACAGCTTTTCGATCACATCCCTGACCTGCGGATCCAGGTACAGCCAGATGTGATACTGGGGGACTGCGAACTGCCGGCCACCCATCCAGCGGGCGACGTTTTCGACCCTCTGGAAGTGGACCTCCACCTTCGCGTGGGCCGCCTGTTTCGACACCATCCCTCGATAGTGGTCCCAGTCGGCCTCGGTCGGTGAGATCAGCCGCCAATCTAACTCATTTCTCGCCACCTCGCGCCCGGGATCCTCTTCGGTGGGGCCGAGGATCGTGTCGAGGCGGGGCAGCAGGACCGCGCGCCGGACGCCTGCGTTCACGCAGTCGCACCAGACGGCGACCTTGCCGAGATAGAGATCCCAGGGGATCTGAATGGGTACTGTCATTTCTGTCTGATTTGAGGGCTATTACGCGTTTACGGCGTCCAGTCGTCCTTGTCGCCAACATCGCGGCAGAATGCGGCGATCAGCTGGGCTGTCGCATCCACATCTTTCAGACTGACGATCTCGTTCGGTGAATGCATGTACCGATTGGGCACCGAGATGATCCCCGTCGCAACACCGGTGCGTGACAGGTAGATCGCATCCGCATCTGTGGACGTGAACCGCGGTGCCGCCCCGATGGTGTACGGGATCTTCTCCTTTTCCGCCACCTTCACCAAACGCTCGAACACGACGGTATGTGCCGCGGATCCTCTGGTGAGCACGGGGCCGCCGCCGAGCTTGTGCTCACCGACCTCCTTCTTCTCGACGCCGGGCGCGTCGGTGGCGAAGGTCACATCGACCACGAGCGCGACCTGCGGGTCGACGCGGTACGCGGCCGCGCGGGCGCCACCACCGGAATAGCCGATCTCTTCCTGCGCCGTCGCGACTGCCGCGACCATCGCATGCGGCTTGTGCCTGGACAGCATCCGCAACGCCTCGAGGACGACGAACGCGCCAATGCGGTTGTCGATGGAACGCGAGGCGATGAGATCATCGGAGAGCTGTACCAGCGAGGAATCGATGACGCCGGGGTCGCCGACGCGGAGGCCCCGCTCGCTGGCCTCCTTGCGGTT
>JBDSPG010000283.1:0-6062 GCA_039912685.1 Longimicrobiales bacterium
ACGTTGCCGCCGATCCCGTCGAGCGCGCGCACGGACGGACGCACTGCAACGTTGGCACCGACCGTACCGTTCTGTGCGCTTCCTGCTACAACGACGAGCGATGACACACCGGCGGGTGCCGTTGCCGTCGCCGTAAATGTTGCCACCAGTGCGCCCACGGTTGCCGTGAGCGTATTCGCACCCGTATTGCCGAGCGTCCACGTCGTCACATTCGCGACGCCGTTGGCATCAGTGGTTTTTGTTGCGCCACCCGCGATCGAGCCGTTGCCGCCAGTCACCGCGAATACCACGGATGCGCCGGACTTCACGTTGCCGAACGCGTCCTTCACCCGCACTGTCGGTGCAACTGCAACGGCGCCGCCTGCTGCAGCAGTCTGCACATCACCGCTCACCTTCTCGAGCTGTGTCGCCGTGCCTGCAACACCTGTTGCCGTGATTGTCGCAGTTGTAGCGCCCGTCGCCGATGCGGTGATGCTGTTCGCGCCGGCAACGTTGCCAAGGGTCCATGACCCGATCGTCGCCAGACCGTCCGCGCCCGTAGTAACCGTCCCGCCGGTGATCACACCGCCGCCGCTGACAATTGTAAACGTGACATTCACACCAGCGACGGCATTGCCGAAGCTGTCATGCGTGCGGACCGCCGGACGCACAGGGAGCGCAGCGCCGACCGTCGAGGACTGGGCATTGCCCGACACAATCGTTATGGCGCTGAACGCACCCGCATTACCCGTTGCCGTGAACGTTGAGGCGATACCGCCCGGCACTGTCGCCGTGAGACGGTTCGTGCCTGCAACGGATCCGAGCGTCCAGCTGCCGACGGTCGCTGTGCCATCCGCCGCGGTGGTCTGCGTGCCGCCGGTCACAGAACCGTTGCCTTCCGCGATCGTGAAGTTCACCGTTGCGCCAATGATCGGATTACCGAACGCATCAGTGATGCGAGCGTTCGGACGCACTGCAACCTGCGATCCCGCTGCGCCTGTCTGCGTGTCACCCGCGACGCGCACGACCTGCGAAGCAGCGGCAGCCGTGGTCGCCACATTGATTGCAGCGGATAGCGAGCCCGACGTCGCATTCAGGCGCTGTGAACCTGCTACGGTGGCGAGTGTCCACCCGCTCACGCGCGCGATACCGCCTGCGTCCGTGGTTGCGGTTGCCGTTGCGACCGCACCGTTCTGTGGCGCGAATGTCACGACGGCACCGGCTACGGCGTTGCCGAAGGTGTCCGCAACGCGCACAGATGGGGTTATCGTCGTACCGACCGCCGAGGTAGTTGCGTTGTCATTTGAAGGCGTGATGGACGCAGCGGCACCCGCGGTCGTGTTCACCGTGAACGTGACCGACGAGAGTCCGCTGACCGATGCGGTGACTGTATTCGCACCGACAGTCGTACCCAGCTGCCAGGTTCCGGGCGATGCTTCGCCGGCTGCATTCGTCGTGGCGTTGCTCGTGGTGATCGTACCACCACCGCTGACCGAGAAGGACACGGCCACGCCGCTGACCGGCGAATTGTTCGCCGCGCGAACCACAACCGCGGGTGACACATCCGTCGACGCACCAACGGCTGCTGTTGCGGCCGGCGTACGCAGCGCGCTGACGCTCGCAGGCGTTGTCACCACCGGGCCTGGGCCTGGGCCGGGACCTGTGGTGCCACCATCACCGCCGCCGCATGCTGCCGCAGCGGCGGCAAGAATGACCAAAGACGCAGTGCGCACGGACGCAAGTCTGAATGCAGGAATCTTCTTCAACTTCATCTTCGCTTGAAAAAGGGCATGTACGGCGAATCGTTGATGTAAGCCGCGCTCAGCGCGGAACCGCGAACCTGGGTTGGATCAGCTTTTCACGAATCGGCATGACGTCCGTTGCGCCGGCGTCGAATGCAGAGACGGAAGGGATCCTGTACGTGTCTGCCGCGCCGAGATTAACCTTGTACCCGAGGTCCGCGAAAGATGCGATCGTCACGGCACTCAGCGGGTTCGATCCAGGGGACACATAGCCCGTCATGATCTCGGTGCGGAACGTGGATTCGCGCCAGTGCAAGTCGCGAGTACCATCACCGCAGCTCGCAGGTACCCCCGCTACGCAGTTCTCCAGCGGCACACCATTCGTCATTGTGGCGCCGGCGCGGCCGAAATAGTCCTTCGCCTGCTCGCCCGTGAACAGAGGATCCGTGGTACCGCTGCCGGTGATCTTGGACGGATTAAATGCGCTCCAGGTGGTACCGAACCCGAGAACATGACCCATCTCGTGAATGATGACCGGCACCAGGGTGCCCCTGTCCGCCAGCGCACTTAGGTCGACGGAATCGAACTCCATCACACCCACGACGGTCTGGAATCCGGGTGTCCGGTAGATGCACGGTCCCGCCTGGCCGAGCAGGCCGCCCGGTCCATCGAGCGGCCGCACTACAACGAAAATCAGCACGTCCTCGACCGTCTCGCGCACCGCGGGATGCGTGATCCCGCACGAGTTCGCGTCCACTCCGCTCGACGCCGTCAGTTTGACCGCTGAAAGGTCACCGGTAATCGCACCGCGCCAGCGTGCCGCGGCCGTCTCGAACGCGCCACGCTGCTCGAGCGTAGGACTGTTGAGAAAGCGGACTTCGATGTCGAACTGACTCGACGATGGATCGGTGCCGTTATCCACGGGTTCCGTGCTGCCACCACCGCACGCGATGAGACTACATGCCAGCACAAGGCTGCACGCGAGCTTGCGGAAGCGCGTTCGCTCAGAGGCGGAACCACAGGCAGTCATCATCACCATGGCGTCGGTACGAATGTATCGTGGGAAGAGCTTCAAATCTAATAGAGACAATGACTTGGCGCCATGGGCACGGGGCAGCCGTCCGGGCCTTTATTTGCCGCCCCGGCCCTTGCCTTTGCCGTTGCCCTTCTGCCGCTGTTTCTCAAGCTGCTGACGACGCTTATCCAGGAACCGCTCCATCTCTTCCTTCCGGCGTTCCGCGCCCGGCGGAGGCGTCGGCGGTGGTCCGGGCGGTCCAGCCGCCGGGTCCAGGGTGTCCGGCCGCTGGCCCCGCGTAAACAGGTCCTCCAGCGTTTCACCCACGCTGTTGAGCATATTGCCCAACCAGCTCTGGCTCGGGCAGTCCGACTCGGGAATGTGATCCACAAGGAAGACCTCGGCACGCGCCTCTCCGTATTCTGGAGTACACCCTTCTTCGAGCACCAGCCCGGTTCCCGGATCGATCATACGTTGCACCACGCCGGCGGGGACCTGCCAGACCGGCGGTGGTTCCCGTTTCGCGTAGACGCGGCGCATCATGCGGCCCCAGATCGGAGCCGCGATCTGGCCGCCCGTGGCCGCAGAGCCGAGCGGGGAAGGCTTGTCGTATCCGATCCAGATGTCGCCCACGAGCTCCGGCGTGTAGCCGACGAACCACGCATCCGTCGCATCATTCGTCGTTCCGGTCTTGCCCGCCGCAGCCCCGTAGAATCCCGCGGCGCGGACTCCAGTGCCAGTGCCGCGATTGACCACATCGCGGAGCATGTCCGTAACGATGTATGCGACTTTCGGATCCATTGCATTGTCGTGGATCTCGGTCTTCGGCTCCCACAGCACCTTGCCGTCCTGGTCCTCGACGCGCAGGACAAAGCGCGGCTGAGCGCGTGTCCCGAGTGTTGCGAACGTCGTATACGTCGTTGCGAGTTCGATGGGCGTGAGTGAAGCGGCGCCGAGCGCCATCGACGGCTGGTTCGGTATGTCACTGCGCACACCGGCCGTGTGCGCGAGCTCTTCGACTTTATCGAATCCGACTTCGCGCGCGAGGTTGATGGTCGGGATGTTACGCGAGCGCACGAGTGCATCGCGCACCGACACAGCACCTTCGAACGTGCCGTCGTAATTCTGCGGCGACCACACGTTGCCGCTCGAGATTTCCATGTGGAGGGGTTCGTCCGGAATGATCGCGCTTGCGGGAATCCCCTTTGCGATTGCGGCTGCATAGACGAACGGCTTGAACGCGCTGCCGACCTGACGTTGCGACAGGATCGCGCGGTTGTACCGCGACTGCTTGTGATTGCGTCCACCAACGAGCGCGAACACATCGCCCGTTGCGGCTTCCATCACGACGACGGCGCCTTGCAGCGGACCATCGCCCTTGCGTACGCGGCCGGAGAGCGAGCGCAGCTGACGGTCCAGCTCCTCTTCCGCGGCGCGCTGCGCCGTGATGTCGAGCGTTGTCAGGATGCGCAGCCTCGAGCTGTACAGGTCCTCGCCAAACTTGTCATCGAGCATCGTGCGCACGACGTCAATGAAATAGGAACCGAGCTGCACGTCACTGCGATCATTCGGCGCGTCCTGCGGGATGCGCAGCTTCGCATTGCGCGCGAGCTCCGCGTCACGCGTTGTGATGAGACCCTGGGACTCCATGAGACCCAGCACGATCGAGCGACGCTGTTGATTGCGTTCCGGATGCCGACGCGGATCGTAGATGGCCGGGGCCTTCGGCAGCGCTGCGAGTGCGGACGCCTCCGACAGCTTCAGGTGCTTCGCATTCTTCGCGAAGTAGTGGCGTGCCGCCGTTTCGATGCCGTATGCACCGCCGCCGAAATAGATGTGGTTGAGGTAGAGCTCGAGAATCTCGGGCTTCGTGTATTTGTGCTCGATCGCCTTCGCAACGCGGATCTCCAGCATCTTGCGGCGGAATGTGCGCTCCTGTCCGGGCAGCTCCTTCGGGAAGACATTGCGCGCCAGCTGCATCGAGATCGTGCTCGAGCCCTGCGCAATGCCGCCGCTCTTCACGTTCACCACTGCAGCGCCAACCGAGCGACGCCAGTCCACGCCGTGGTGCTTGTAGAAGCGACGGTCCTCCACAGCAACGAATGCGTTTGCTACGTAGTCGGGCAGGGAATCGATCGAGACAATGCGCCGCTCGAATGGCGCGAGGTTGCCGAACTGCTTTTTGTTGCGGTCAAGAAGAACGGGGGCGCCGTCCGGCTGGTATGCAGTAAGACGACCAACATCGGGACAGCCGCGCACGCCGCAGTTCAGCCACAGCACGAGCGCGAGCAGATTCGCCGCGCCGCCCGCACCCACGGTCTGCCAGGGACTCAGGGGCCACTTCACCCGGTCCGCCACACTGTACAGGTGTTTCAGTAAGGTCTCACGGTTCATGACCGGCCACGCGGTGCAAATGCGCGGCCAGTCCACGAACCGCCCGCACCTGGTTCAGTGCTGGCGTCGGTCCGTCGGCCATGGGTCATAACGCGAATCCCGACGTCGATCGTCCCGACCGCTCCGCTCCCTGTAATCGCCACAGTCATTCGTACGGTTGTCATCGCTCCGCGGGTTCACGCGGCCGACGGCCCCGCTCGTGGTCTTCGTGATCGTGCCGCGAGTCGTGCCGCGTGCATCGATGCTGCCAGTCCCGCTGTTCGTGCTCGACCGACGCGAATCATAACGGTCATAACGGCCGTCGTTCCGGCCATACCCGTCATCGCGGTCCCGGTCGTACCGTTCGTACCTGCGATCGTTGCGCTCGGAGCAGCGCTCCTGCGGAAGGTTGACACCTCGCGAGGTGACCCCGATCCGATCGTTCTGGCGGGGCGGCGCCTTTCGGACGGCATCCGCGATGCTTGGTGCCCGGCGGGTCTGGGCCGAGCCGGTACCTGCCACCGCAAGCAGCACAACCGGCACCATCACCAACGTCCAACGTCGCATAAAAACTCTCCTGTTGAGACCAGCGTGCACACACGCGTCAGGTCGAGCTTTACCGTCATGACTCGTTCCACAATCGTGTTGGCGCGAAAAAGCGTTGCGGCGGGCCGAAAGATCCGTTTATTTGCGACGTTGGGTCTCGTGTTCCGTCCAACGCATGGTACAGAGGGGTGGCACGGAAAGAGGACAGCGGCCTTGCGGACGGGGGGACACGGCACCACCCTTCGCCGCTGCAAAAACATGTTGCACGAGTGAAGGAACGAACAGCCCATGGACGCAGTAGTAGCGGTGTGATTATGAAGCCGCGACGCAGTATCCTTCGCTTCCTTACCGTCGTTCTGGTCCTGATCCAGATCGTCGCCGGAGGTGTCGCTGCAGCCGCCCATGCG
>JBDSPG010000336.1:0-20773 GCA_039912685.1 Longimicrobiales bacterium
AGCGTCATCGACACGGTTCACACCGACGTCAATCACTATGGCACCCGGCTTCACCATGTTCGCCTTGACGAAATTCGGTTTGCCGATGGCGACGACGAGAATGTCTGCCTGACGCGTGATGGATGCGAGATCCGCCGTGCGGCTGTGTGCGATTGTTACCGTGGCGTTGCCGCCGCGCGCATCACGAACGAGCAGGAGGGCCACGGGCTTTCCTACGATGTTCGACCGACCGACAACGACTGCGTGCTTCCCTTTGGTCTCGTATCCGCTGCGAACCAGCATCTCGATGACACCTGCGGGCGTGCATGGTGCGAGAACACGCGGATCGCCGACTGCGAGCCGTCCGACATTCACCGGGTGAAAGCCATCGACATCCTTCGCGGGATCAATTGCGTTCAATACATTCGCGGAATCGATCTGCGCGGGTAGCGGGAGCTGCACGAGGATGCCGTGCACGCGGCTGTCGGCGTTCAATCCCTCGACGACGGCGAGCAGCTCCTCTTCCGGCGTCTCCATCGGAAGCGTGATCTGCTGCGAGAAGAAGTGCGCACTGTCCGCGGCCTTGCCCTTCATCCGCACGTACACCTGGCTCGCCGGATCCTCGCCGACAATTACAACCGCGAGGCCGGGCCGCATGCCGGATTCCGCGGCGAACGCGAGCGATTCGTGTGCGATCTCTTTGCGCATCTCCTCGGCGATATCGCTGCCGCTGATAATCCTTGCCATGGCCTATGTCCTCAACGCGCGAAGTCGATCGCGCGTGTTTCGCGAATCACCATGACCTTGATCTGACCCGGATACTGCAGCTCTTCCTCGAGTTTGCGCGCGATCTTGTCGCTCAGCTCCGTCATCCCGTGATCATCGACATTCTCGGGATTGACGCAGATACGGATCTCGCGGCCCGCCTGAATCGCGAACGAACGCTCGACGCCGGGGAAGCTGTTGGCAATTTCCTCGAGCTTCTCGAGACGTTTGACATATGTCTCGAACATCTCACGACGGGCGCCCGGGCGTGCGGCACTGACAGCGTCTCCCGCGGTGACGAGGAACGTCTCCGTGAAGTTGTGCGGTTCCTCGTCGTGATGCGCCTTGATGGCGTTCAGCACCTGTTCCGGCTCGTTGTACTTCTTGCACAGGTTCCAGCCGAGCTCGACATGTGTGCCCTCGTGCTCATGCGTCATGCCTTTGCCAACGTCATGCAGCATGGCCATGCGACGAGTCAACGTCGCATTAAGTCCCATTTCTGCCGCCATGTTGCCGGCGACAATGGCGACTTCCTTCGAATGCAACAGCTGGTTCTGGCCATATGATGTGCGGTACTTCAGGCGGCCGAGCACCTTGATGATTTCCGGATGGATGCCGTGCACGCCGAGCTCGTACAGGATTTCTTCGGCGGCCTGCACCATGCCGACTTCCACTTCCTGGCGCGCTTTTTCGACGACTTCCTCGATACGGCCGGGATGGATGCGACCGTCCGCAACGAGCTTCTCGAGCGCGAGACGCGCGGTTTCGCGACGGACCGGATCGAATGCGGAGAGGATCACGGCTTCGGGTGTGTCATCGATGATGACATCGACGCCCGTCGCCAGTTCGAACGCGCGGATGTTACGCCCCTCGCGACCGATGATGCGGCCCTTCATTTCGTCGGACGGCAGACTTACGACGGAGACGGTGCTCTCGGCTGTGTGGTCCGCCGCGATGCGCTGGATGGCGAGCGCGATGATGTTGCGGGCTTCGCGCTCCCCCTCTTTTTTCGCGGTTTCCTTGATTTCGCGGATCGTGTTGGCCGCGCGGCTGCGCGCCTGCCCTTCCATGTCGTGGATGAGCCGCTGCGCCGCTTCCTCGGCGGTCATCCCTGCAAGCGTCTCGAGCCGCTGGCGGGCGGCACCTTCAAGCCGCTCCGACTCAACAGATCGCGTGCGGATCTGGTCTTCGGCCGTGTCGAGATCGCGCTGCCGGACTTCCAGCGCGCGATCCTTTTCCACGAGAACGTCATATTTGCGGTCGAGGGAGGAGCGTCGCTCCTCAAGGCGGCTTTCAGCGCGCTCCAACTCCTCGCGGCGGCGGGCCTCCTCTCGCTCCCACTCCTCCTTCGCTCGATACGCGTCTTCCTTGCCGCTGAGCTCCGCGCCACGGCGGATCTGTTCGACTTCCGACTGCGCTCCTTGCAGGATGCGCTGGGTTTCCGAATCCGCGTCAGCCTTCCGGCGGACGAGGTTCCGCTGCACCAGCATCCTCGCGATCGGAATACCGATCAGGAGACCGAGGAGCGCGCCGCCGGCGAGAGCGCCGATCAGCACTGGACTCATGTACTTCTCCAAAAGGGCGCCGGAGCACCCGGGGTAGGCGAATTTTCATGTATGAACGACGGGCTGTTACTACGCGGACCGCCGCAGCGGCAAAGTATGTCGCACTATTGAGACACCGCAAGATTTTCGGGGAGCAGCCGGGCCTCGATCTCGGTGGTCAGCCGTGCGATCCTCTCGCCGACGCCGCCCTGTACATTATCCAGTGCCGCGCGGGCCTGAAAAAGCTCGTCCGCAATAGCCAGTGCGGCCAGGATGACCGCCTTTTCGCGGGGCACCAGGCTCAGTGCGTTCTGCACTTCTCTGACGGCGGCATCGACATGGGCGGCGCAGGCCCGTGCGTGCTCGGGCGTGGCGTGTGCGCGGATGGTGTATTCCTCGCCTGCGATCTGCAGGGTGACGACACTCTGTTCGCTCATCGTTCATCCTCCGCGAACTGGATCCGTGCGGCAATGCGGCTTGCGATCATGCCGGCCTCGGCGAGGCGGCTGCGAAGCTCCGTGTTCTCGCGTTCGAGGTTGGCGAGTCGGTCCGTAATGGAAACGGCGTCCGCTTCACCGCTGGAGGCCTTGAGGGCATCCTGGAGCGCGCGGGTGCGGGCCTCTGCGTCCTCTGCACGGCTGCGCATGCGGGCATGTGCGGAAAGGAGCCGTTGGACCGCGCTCTCGAGCTCTTGAATGCCGATGGCGGCCGTGGCGCTGTTTCCAGCGACGCGGGTCACTTCAGGCTCTGCGTTCGATGCCATGGTCCTCCTGGAGTCGTGCGAGGGTCCGTGTCACGGCGCGGTCCACCTCTTCGTCCGTCAATGTACGGTCCGGCGCGCGGAAGCGAAGCCTGATGGCGACGCTGCGCAGTGCGTCATTCACGCCCTTGCCCCGATATACGTCGAACGGGAACGCGGCCTCGAGCAGCGGGCCGGCGGAGCCCTGGATCGCTTCGATGACATCGGCCGCCGGCAGGTCGAGGCGGACGAGGAGCGCGAGGTCGCGTTCGACGGCCGGGAACGCGGGAAGGGGTTTCACGGGCTTGGGAGTGGATTCACCGCCGAGGGCAGTGAGATCGATTTCGACTGCGAAGACGGGATCCGCCCATGCGGGGGCATCGACGGCCTCATTTTTTACTTTTGCGCCGACGCCAGCTTGACTGCCATCGGGTCTTGTGATGACCCATGCGGCCGCGTGATCGGCCCACGATGGAAGCGGGGTTTCCGAATCGGCGTGCTGAACGGTTAGAGCTAGGTCCGCAGCGAGCACGGATACGAAGCCATTGAGGTCCCACATGTCGAATGCCGGGGGATTACCGGTCCAGTGCGGTGCCGCGCGGGAACCGGTGAAGGTTGCGGCGAGGCGACGCTGTTCGCGGGGGAGTTGGGGCGCGGTAGCGGCGCTTTCTGCGTGGCCATCGCGCTTTTCCGCGAGGTCGTCGCGACTTCCCGCGTTGAGGAACGCGGTGGCGATCTCGAAAAGTCTTATGTGCCTCTGACCTCGCGAATAATTGTATTCGATGCGACGGAGCAATGCCGGGACAATGGCATTGCGCAGGTATCCTTCCGCGCTCGAGAGCGGCAGCATCAGTGCGACTTCGCCATAGGCCGCGGGCGCGAATGCAAGCGAGCGCGACTCGAGCATGCGCAATCCGACGAGTTTCTCGCGCAAACGATCCTCGAGCCGCAAGCTGGCATCGTCCGGCACACTGGAAGGACGGAATGCGCGGAGCTCGTCCGGGAACGCGTCGTAACCGTGGCGCCGCGCGATTTCCTCGATCAGGTCCGCCTCACGGCTCACGTCATAGATGCGATGGCCCGGCACATGAACCTGCAGCACGTCACCGCTTCCAGTGACATCGAATCCGAGCGGTGCTAGTAGACGTGTGACAGCCTTTGCGTCAAACGCAACGCCGAGAACCTTCGCAACGCGGTCGAGACGGAGACTTATCTCCCTGCGCGCCTGCGACGGGACACCGGCATCGACCGCCTTCTCTGCGACTGCGCCGCCGGCGCACGCAATAATGAGCGCGGCAGCACGCCGCAGTGCAATCTCCATTGTGTCGGGATCGACACCGCGCTCATAGCGGTAGCTGGCGTCAGTGGACAGACCGAGCGCGCGGCGTGTCCTGCGAACCGATGCCGTATCGAAGAGCGCGCACTCCAGCAGAATATCGGTCGTTTCGTTATCGACCTCGCTGTCCGCGCCGCCCATAACACCAGCGACGGCGACGGGCTTCTCGGCATCAGCAATGACGAGCATGTCGCTGGCGAGTGCGCGGTCCACGCCGTCAAGCGTTGTGATGCGTTCACCTTTCTCCGCGCGCCGGACAACGACCTGCGTACCGAGTTTGCGACTATCGAATGCGTGCAGCGGCTGACCGAGCTCGTGCAACACATAGTTCGTGGCATCGACGACGTTGTTGATCGGACGCAGTCCAATCGCGCGCAGCCGACCGGCGAGCCATGCGGGTGACGGTGCGATCTTCACGTTGCGGATGACGAGACCGAGATAACGCGGGCAGAGATCGGTGTCGCGAATGTCGACGCTGATGCCGCCGGCCTCCGATTGCGTTGAGCGCGGCGTCAGCTCGAAATCGAGCTTCCCTTCGACACCGGGCAGCATGGAAAGACGCGGTTCGATGTCGAGCGCGGCGCCGAGCTCGCGGGCCACGCCGAGATGTGACAGGAGGTCCGCACGGTTTGGTGTAACATCCACGACAATGCGCGCATCATCGAGCTGCAGCACATCCACGAGCGATGCGCCCACGGGCGTGTCCGAGGGCAGCTCCATGATGCCGTCGTGCTCACGACCGAGACCGAGCTCGCGCGCGCTGCACAGCATCCCCTGACTCTCTTCGCCACGAATCTTCGAGCGCTTGATAACAACGTCGCCAGGAAGGTGCGCACCGACCGGTGCGAACGGATAGATGCCGCCGCTCTTCACATTCGGTGCGCCGCACACGACCTGCCGGATTTCACCAGTCCCATCATCCACGCGACAGAGACTGAGGCGGTCCGCGTTCGGATGTCTTCCTGCTTCGATGACGCGCGCGATGCGGATGTCGCGCAGCGGTCCACCGATGTCGACGATCTCATCGACCGGAGCACCCTGCATCGCCAGCAGATCTGCAAGTTCCTGCGGTCCCGCCGTCAAACCAGGAAGAATCGATTTGATCCATGCGTAACTGATGTTCATACTGCGCCAGTGAACTGTTCGAGGAATCGCACATCCGATTCGTACAGCAGCCTGATATCCGGGATGCCGTACAGCTGCATTGCAATGCGGCCGGGTCCCATGCCGAATGCGAACCCGGTATACCGCTCCGGGTCATAGCCGACATGCTCGAAGACCGCAGGGTGCACCATGCCGGCACCCATGATCTCGAGCCAGCCCGTGCCCTTGCACGCGCTGCAGCCCTTACCACCACACACACCGCAGCTCACGTCGACCTCCGCACTCGGCTCCGTGAACGGGAAGTACGACGGGCGAAACCGAACGCGGGTGCCGCTGCCGAACATGCGGCGCGCGAATTCAGCGAGCGTTGCTTTCAAATCGACGAACGAAATATCCTCGTCGACAGCGAGACCCTCGAGCTGCTCGAAGCCGGGCGCATGCGATGCATCGAACGGATCGCGACGGAACACGGTGCCCGGCGCAACAATGCGGATCGGCGGTTGATGCTTCTGCATGGTCCGGATCTGCACGGGCGACGTATGACTGCGCAAGAGCACGCCCGGCGCGAGATAGAACGTGTCGTGCATGTCCGCGGCCGGATGATCGAGCGACGTGTTCAACGCTGTAAAGTTATACCAGTCGGTCTCCGCTTCCGGCCCGCTCGCGCGCGTGAAGCCGAGGCCTTTTAACACATCGTAAATGCGATCGACGACGAGCGTGACGGGATGACGCGCACCCAGCCACGGCGTGCGGCCCGGCAGCGTCAGGTCTTCGCGCTGGGCTTTGTCTGCATTCGCACCGAGGACTGCGTCCCGCGAGTCGAGGAGCGCGGTGATCGCTTCCTTCACGCGATTGGCAGCCGCGCCCGCGGCGGGTCGTTCTTCAGGGCTCAGTTTACCGACCGCACGCATAATGTCCGTGAGGCGGCCTTCCTTGCGTCCGAGAAGGCTGATGCGCACCGCCTCGAGCTCCTCTGCGGTCTGCGCAGATTCGATGGCGGGCGCGGCGTCGGCCTGCAGGCGGGCAAGCTGTTCTGTGAGTGTATCCGTCATGGGTCTCTCATGAGTCGTGAATTGCGGCGGTTATTTTAACCGCCCGCCAAATGCGAAGCGAGGCCGCCATCCTGGGATGACGACCTCGCTTTTGCATTCTGTCACCGGCGCTTGGAGCCGGTGGCGCGATCGGTCAGCTCAGGCTGGCCTTTGCCTGGCGAACGAGTTCGCCAAACGCGGCCGAGTCACGGACGGCGATATCGGCGAGAACCTTACGGTTGACCTCGATACCGGCCTCCTTGAGACCGAACATAAATCGCGAATAGTTGAGACCGCTGTCCTGCTCCCGGACGGCCGCGTTGATACGCGTGATCCAAAGGCGGCGGAACTCGCGCTTCTTCTGCTTGCGGTCGCGGTAGGAATAAGCCCACCCGCGTTCGACAGCGTTCTTTGCGATGCGCCAGAGCTTCGAGCGGCCACCGAAATAGCCGCGAGCCGCACGGAAATAGCGCTTGTGTTTGCGATGCCGGGCTACGGCGTTTGTTGCGCGTGCCATTCTGGATCAGCCTCCCATTCCGAGCATGCGATGGACGCGCTGACGGTCGCCCTTCTGCAGGATGTCGGCATGACGCAGATGACGCTTACGCTTGGCCGTCTTCTTGGTCAGGATGTGGCTCTTGAAGGCATGGCGATGCTTCACCTTGCCCGTGCCCGTGATCTTGAAGCGCTTCGCAGCACTCCGGTTCGTCTTCATCTTTGGCATTTGTCTATCTCCTAATTACGAGCCTCGCGACCCGTCTCTACGAATACCGATTTTTAGCCGGCGGATTTCTTCGGTGCTACCACCATGACCATCTGCCGTCCTTCGAGCGACGGCTGCGATTCGACCTTGCCTACTTCCTCGAGCTCGGCCGCAACCCTGCCCAGGACTTCCCTGCCATGCTCGGGGTGCGCCATCTGACGACCACGGAACATCATTGTAACCTTGACCTTGTCGCCCTCTTCCAGGAAGCGGCGCGCGTGGCGGACCTTGAAGTCGAAGTCATGCGGCTCGATACCCGGACGGAATTTGACTTCCTTGATCTGGATATGGTGCTGCTTCTTCTTCGCGACCCGCGCTTTTCTCGCTTCTTCGTACTTGTACTTGCCGTAGTCCATGATTCGAACTACAGGCGGGCGGGCGGTCGGTGCGACCTCGACCAGGTCCAGGCCGTCTCCCTCTGCTGCCGCCAGTGCATCCTCGATCGCCATGATCCCCATCTGCTCACCATCAGCAGAGATCACCCGAACCGGGCTGATTCGGATCTGGCGATTGATACGAGTGCGCTTGTCAGTCGATATGACGTAGCCTCCTGAAAAACAAAAAAGACCCGCGGGGTAAGCGGGTCTCCTCAATATGGCCTGATCGCGGCCTTCTGCACATAGCGGGAAGGGGCGAGGCGTTTCTTGGAGACCCGGCAGTACCGCGGAGCGGACGGACGGGTGGGGGAAATTGCCCCACTTTTCTGGTTGTCTGAAGGGGATTTTAATGGGTTGGGGCTGGGGTGTCAACTTGGCGGAGGGGTTTTTTACGACCGGGAAGGGGGGCAGGTTCACGTGCACGGGCACCGGAGCCGGGGCTCGCTTCGCTTCGCGGGCTCCTTGGCGCGTTTACGGGCAGGGGGACGGGCACGGGGACGGGGACGGGGACGGGCTCATCTCGCCATGGAATCGCCCCGTTCCCACCCGTACCCTGTTTGCATGACTACTGCTCCGGTCTTTGACCATGACAAACTTGACGCTTACCGGCTGGCGCGGGAGGCGGTCAGGGAGGTTCGGCTGCTGCTGCGCAGCGTGGGAAGGGGGAATGGGGAGGTTGTCGATCAACTTCGGCGGGCGAGTTTGTCTGTGTGTCTCAACACCGCCGAGGGTGCGGGGACTTGGCTGCCGAAGGAGAAGGCGCGGTTTTACCGCATCGCCCGAGCATCGGCGACGGAATGTGCAGCCGTGCTCGATCATTTGGTGGATCATGAGATACGCACGGATGCCGACGTGGCGCCCGCGCGGAATTGCTACGTGCGAGTCGTATCCACATTGGTAAGGCTCTCACACACCATGGATACAACCCAAAGACCCGTCCCCGTGCCCGTCCCGGTTCCCGTCCCCGTACGCGTGCCAAGGAAACGCTGAGCCCAAAGGCTCAGCCGTTTCCGGTGCCCGTCCCCGTCCAACGTCCCCGGCTGTGAAGCGCACGGGCAGGCATGGGCAGGCACGGGAGCGCCTATCCCTCGGGGAGCGCCTTGCTGTTGATCTGCGCCAGCAACTTCTCCCTGAACTCCGCCCTAGTCATAACCTCCTGCTTCTTCCCTTCTCCCCTCGCCCTCACCGCGACAGTACCAGCTTCCGCTTCCCTTGCCCCAATGACCGCCATGAACGGCACTTTGTGTGTCTCCGCATCACGGATCTTGTAGTTCAGTGTCTCGGCGCGGTCATCGACATGGACGCGCAGACCGGCATCGCGCAGATCCTGCGCGACTTCCTGTGCTGCAGGAATCAGGTCATCGTTGATCGGCAGAACACGCACCTGCTCGGGCGCGAGCCAGAGTGGGAAGATGCCTGCGAAGTGCTCGATCAGGATCGCAATGAACCGCTCGAACGATCCGAAAATCGCGCGATGGATAACAACCGGCCGGTGCTCGGTATTGTCCTCGCCGGTATAGCGCAAGTCGAAACGCTCGGCTGCGTTGTAGTCGAGCTGGATGGTACCGAGCTGCCAGGTGCGGCCGATGGAGTCGGCGACATCGAAGTCGATCTTCGGGCCGTAGAACGCGCCGCCCCCTTCCTTCAACTGATACGGCAAGCCGACGGCTTCGAGTGCAGTGCGCAATCCGGATTCGGCACGATCCCACAGTGAGTCATCACCGATTCGCACTTCGGGCCGGGTTGCGAACTTCGCGGTGTAGCTGAGGCCGAGCGCATTGTAGAAGTAATCGATCATCGCGACGAGGCGTTTTACTTCATCAGTGATCTGATCTTCGGTGATGTAAATGTGCGCATCGTCCTGCTGGAACTGACGCACTCGGGTCAATCCGCTCAACGCACCTGACACTTCATTACGATGCAGCACATCCTGTGTCGCATAACGGATGGGCAGCTCGCGATACGAGTGCTTCTTCGCGGCGTACATGAGATGGTGCGACGGACAGTTCATGGGCTTCAACGAGAACTCGTGCTCGCCGCTCTCGTTGTCGAGCACCAGGAACATGTTTTCGCGGTACTTGCCCCAGTGACCGGAAATTTCCCACAGGCCCTTGTTGAAGATGAGGGGAGTCTTCACGTGCTGGTACTCGTTCTTCTCCAGCACATCATGCATCCAGTCACCGAGCTTCTTGTAGATGCTGCTTCCCTTGTCGGTCCAGAAGACCGCACCGGGCGCGAACGGATGCATCATGAACAGGTCGAGCTCACGACCGAGCCTGCGATGGTCGCGCTTCTTCGCTTCCTCGAGATTGTGCAGGTGCGCAGCAAGGTCCTTGTCATTGAAGAACGCTGTGCCGTAGATGCGCTGCAGCATCTGCCGCTTCTCATCGCCGCGCCAGTACGCGCCGGCCGTCGAGAGCAGCTTGAAATGTTTGACGAATGAAGTCGATGGCACGTGCGGCCCGCGACAGAGGTCGGTGAACGGACCGTCGCGATAAACGCTGATGGTCTCGTCATCGCCAAGCTCTTCGAGACGCTCCAGCTTCAGCGGATCATCGGAAAACACGCGACGCGCCTCCGCCTTGTCCACGACCTGCCGTTCGAACGGATAGTCGGCCGCCGACACCTCGCGCATCGCCGCCTCGATCTGCTCGAGTTCATCGGTCGAAAACGGCGTCGCGACCGCGAAATCGTAGTAGAACCCGTTCTCGATGGACGGGCCAAACCCGATCTGCGCGTCGGGCCTGACCAGCCGTACCGCCGTCGCAAGAACATGTGCCGCCGAATGACGTACCATGTCGAGCGCTTCCGGGCTCTTGCTGGTGATGATCGAGATGGCCACATCCTGATCAATCGGCCGCCGAATGTCGACGATGACGTCATCGATCTTTGCGGCCAGCGCTGCCTTGGCCAGCCCGGGCCCGATAGCCTGCGCCACATCGAGCGGTGTCGAGCCGCGGGGCAACTCGAGGACCTTACCGTCGGGCAGAGTGAATTTTACCTGTTGTTCGGTACTCATGGTTGCCTCGTCAGACCCGTACGCGGGTCGCTGAATACAAAAACGCCTCTCGGAAAATCTCGCGAGAGGCGTCGTTTCGGTTCCTGCCAGCAGTGCCTACAGCACGCGCGCCGATACGCCTCCAAGGAGGTCCAACGTAGTCGTCAGGCACGTCGAGCGCAGGTTCATGTTGCAAGTCTACACTCCCGCCCGCGCGCCCGTCAAGCCGCGAAGGTTGTCGCAACGGTCCGTCGGTATGGGCGATCACCGCGCGGCAGGTCCGCTCGCGAGAAACGATGTCGCGAGCTCGGCAAGCGCGCGCACACCGACGGGCAGCGCGGACTCGTCGACAAAGAAGAGTGGCGAATGATTGGACGCTGCACTCTTCATGTCGGTGTCGCGTGGTGTTGCGCCGAGCAGGAAGTAGAAGCCCGGTACTGTGTTTGCGAAGTACGAGAAGTCCTCTGAGACCATGTTGGCAGGCCCGACGTATGCCCTGCCCTTTCCGATCACGCGCTCGAGAACGGGCGCTGCCCATTGGGTGAGTGCTGCGTTGTTAACAGTGACAGGCGTACCATCGGTAATTGTCACGGCAACCGTGGCGCCTGCGCTCGCAGCGATCCCTTCTGCTGTACGCTTCACTCGCGCATGCACATCCTCGCGCATGGACTGGTCCAGCGCGCGGATTGTGCCGACGAGCACTACGCTGTCCGGAATGATGTTATTGCGGACGCCTCCCTGGAACATGCCGACCGTAACCACGGCGGCAGCGGTCGCGAGATCGACCTGACGACTGACAATGGTCTGAAGGCCCAGCACGATCTGCGATCCAATTACGATCGGGTCGATGCCGCCCCACGGTCGTGCGCCGTGTGTCTGCCGCCCGCTGACAACAATCCGCATCTGGTCCGCACTCGCGAGCATACCACCGACGCGATACACCGCGTCACCTGCAGGTATGCCACCGAAGATATGTATACCAAAGATCGCATCCGGCTTTGGCGACGAGAACGCGCCCTCCTCCAGCATCATCTTCGCTCCGCCTTCTTCTCCTGGCGGAACGCCCTCTTCGGCCGGCTGAAAAATGAAGAGCACGGTTCCCTGCAGCTGGGCGCGCATCCCTGCCAGCACTTCCGCCGCTCCCATCAGCATTGCGACGTGCGTGTCGTGTCCACACGCGTGCATCACGCCGACGTCCTGACCGAGATATGTGCCTCGCGCCGTTGACGCGAACGGAACATTGACCTGCTCGGTGACCGGCAGGGCATCCATGTCCGCGCGTAGAGCAACGACGGGACCTGGCCTGCCACCCTTGAGCACACCAATCACACCGGTGTGTGCAACACCCGTGCGTACCTCCATGCCCAGCCCGCGAAGGTGATCCGCGACGAGCTTTGCGGTGCGCACCTCGCTGTTGCCCAGCTCAGGATGTTCATGGATGTCACGCCGCCACGCAACGACTCTCTTTTCAACGGCGGCCGCGCGCGTATTGATCTGCGAGGACAGTATGGTCTGGGCCGGCAACTCGCGGGAGCACAGAGCGAGCGCCGTCAGTGCGAACCATGTGCAGCGATTCTTCATCTATGCGTCTGTTGAGATCACGAGCTTGTAGCCGTCAGGATCGCGCAGCGTAAAGACACGCGCGCCCCACGGCATGTCTGTCGGCTCGGTCTCCAGCACTCCGCCACGCTCCTGAATGCGTTTTGCGACGTCATCGATGTTCTGCATCGTCGTAAATCGCAGTGACACACCCTCGCCCTTGGTGCGATCCCATCCCTTGGCGCCGTCATCCTGTCCAATAATGACCCGGACATCGCCCGCCTTCAGGACGACCGCCTGCAGCTTGCCGTCGCGATCGTGACGCTGTGCGACATAGAAACCGGCGATTTCATTGTACCAGACGAGGCTCGCGTGGATGTCCTTGACGGTGATGCTTGCCGACAGCGCGCGGGCGCGAAAGGACTCCGGCTGCATCCGGCGGTTGGTTTGCGGGACCTGTGGGTCGGCGTTCAAAGTGATCTCCTGGGTACGCGGTTTGGTCGGCAGGCCTTCCAGTATACGGTCCTCGGCTGCGGGGGGCTACCCTTGCGGCTCGCACTCCATGTGTTCATTGCGGATCACTCCTCCCAACGGAAACGTGCTGCGGCCACCATCCCGAAGACCATGGCAAAACCGAGCAGTACGAGTGTCGGCGCAATCGCGCCGCTGAAGCCGAGACCACGCCATGTCATCGCGTCGAGGCCATCCACGGCCCAGCGCACGGGAACGACTTTCGTCGCCTGCTGCAGCCACTGCGGAAAGATGAATGCCGGTACCCACGCACCACCGAGCATGACCATCATGAGCACCGCGAGTGTCGTGACTGCGCGAGCGGACGCGGGCGTCCTGCCGACAGCGGCCACGAGCAGGCCGAATGTCGCCGCCATCAAGGCACACGCGACTGAAACTGCGACAAAGCCCAACACGGATCCTTCAATACGCACGTCAAACACGATCATTGCGAATGCGAATGACACCCAAAGGGTGACCAGCGAGATAATCGAACCACTCACGACCTTGCCGCCCAGCAACAGCGTGCGGGACACAGGCGCGCTGCGCAGCCGCTTCCACAGACCTCGCTGCCGCTCGAGCAGCATCTCAATCCCGAGGTTCGCCATTGCGAAAAGCAGGAACTGCACACCCATGCCCGCAAACGAGTGCGCGTACCCGTTGTACTTCACGTTCGAGCCGGATGTCACCGCTTCCTCACGCACGACATACGGCATCAGCAGCCCGCCAGGCGTCGCCCCCGGAGCGCTGGACGGCTGCGGTGCGGCGGCCTGATTGTTGTACGTCTGCACGGAGCGCAGCATCTGCAGGAGCGCGGTCTGTTGCGAATCTGCTGCCGACAGCGGTTCCACTCGCGCGACTGATTCGTCGAGGAGTGCGCGGCCCTGCGATCCGCCGAGCATTGCCGCGCTCACGGCCTGCATGACATGCTGCGTCAGGATGCCGCCCACCATCGCGAGCTCGGTGCGATGCGATGGATCATATAGCAGACCGAGCTCCGGCTGCTTGCCAAGATTGAGAAACGCTCTCCCGGCTGCGTCGCCAAATCCCGGCGGTATGATCACGGCAACACTGATCTTGCCGCGCCGCACCTCGTCGCGCGCCGTCGCTTCACCCGGGTTCGTCAGCGCGAAATTGCTGTCCGCCGCTGCATTGGCGGCGATCGCCTTCGAGATCGTGCTGTTGTCGAGATCGACAACAGCGACATTGATGCGGGCCGCAGAGTCGTCGCCTACGTCGGAGAAAATCGATCCAAAGAAGGAGGCGATTGCGATCGGCACGACAAAGCTGAGGATGACGGAACGGCGGTCGCCGAAAAATAGAAGCAGGTCCTTGCGGACCATCGCGAACAGCGGTGCCATGTTCATCAGTCGCGCAGGCTTCTTCCAGTCAGTGTCAGGAATACGGATTCGAGCGATGGCGTTCGTCCGTCGACAGCGGGCACGCGTGCCGTCAGGCCAGCAAGCGTGTCGTCCGCGATCGCCCGGCCGTGGTCGATGACGACAATGCGATCCGCCAGCCGCTCCGCCTCCTCCATGTAATGCGTGGTGTAGAGGAGCGCCTTCCCGCGCGACTTCAGCAGTTCCAGGTTGTCGAAGATCGCGTTGCGGCTCTGCGGATCGACGCCAACCGTGGGTTCATCGAGCAGGAGAATGTCGGGATCATGCAGCAGGCCGGCCGCGAGGTTGAGGCGGCGTTTCATGCCGCCGCTGAAGTCTGCAACCTTGTCGCCCGCACGGTCGTCGAGTCCCACCAGCGCGAGCGTCGACGAAATTGCATCGTCGAGCACCTTGGCCTTCATGTTGTACAGGGATCCGAAGAACCGCAGATTCTCGCGCGCACTCAGCTCTTCATACAACGCGATATCCTGCGGCACGAGACCGATGCGGCGTTTCGCCGGATCCGTGTCACCCTGCAGCGGTCTTCCGTCCAGGAGGACGGCGCCGGCTTCCGGCGTCACGAGACCCGCGATCATGGACACGGTCGTGGACTTCCCCGCCCCATTCGGACCGAGCAGTCCTACCAGCTCGCCCTGTCGCAGCGCAAACGAAACGTCATCGACGGCGACAACGGTGCCGTAGGTCTTTCGAAGCTGCTGCACTTCAAGTACGTGGCTCATGCGGCTCGCTACCCGAGATTCATCCGAGGGACGGACGTCCCATCCTGCAACGTAACGAGCGCCGTCATTTCGGGCCACCGTCGTACCGCACCGCCGTTATGATGCCCTCATCACTCAACAGGTGCATGAGCTGCGGGTCAGCGATGATCTTCTCGAACGGGCGAACCACGCCATCGACACGCATCGACCTGCGCACGGGCCGGGTGCCGTGACTGTAGTCGACATACCAGTCCACATGGCCCGCGTACAGCGGCTGAATCGGCCCTCCCGTCGTGTAATGCCAGCCGAAGATTGCCACGCGGTTCGGTCGTTCCAACAGCTTGTTGCTCACCACGACGTCCTTCTTGTGACCGGCGATCAGGGCACTCCGGTCGGCGTTTCCGAGCTGAGCCTCGATGATGTGGTGGTGTTGAAGAAATGTGAGCGGCGATTCGCGTTCGTCGGTCAATGGCCGCGGATCGAGATGCCTTGCGGCGGCGGACCAGATGTCGTTCACCATCCTGCTGGTCGGCAACACAAAACCGTACGCGTCGCAAAATGCCTGGGCCGTGTATGGATTCATGGGCATCCGCACGAAATCGGCGTCACTTCCGATAGCCAGGTAGTCCGGCATCACATCATATGCGACGTTGCGCGTCACGCCGTCCGCACCAATCGAGCTTGCATGCACAGTCTTCAGCACGCGCAGGAACGAAGGGATGTTGCCGGCAAGAAGCTCGCGCCGAATCGCCGCCTCGCGTTCCTCGCGCGACAATCCCGCGATCGCTGCAATGAATGCGCTTCCGGTTTGCGCATCGGCACGACGACTGGGGATCGGCATCGGTGCGGCTGCCGGCAGGATCACGTCCGCGTTGATCCACGGTTCGTACGCGCGTTCCGCCTTCAGGACGCCAGACGTGCCTGAATATGCCTTTCTTCCAACGAGCATCGCGTGGAGATAGGCGTTCATCTCGCCAATCATCTCCGTGTGGAGGATTCGATTTTCAGGGTTCGGGTGCAGCAGAATCTCGATCTGCTCCGCGCTGAAACGCAGGAAGTCCCCGATACGCGACGGTTCCAGTTTGTACGACGAAACCAAGTAGTCCATCATGCGGTGCGTCGCTCTCCATGTCCCGCCGGAATCCGACACGACCTTCTTGTCATCCAGCATGATCTCGCGGTCGTCATACGCAAGAATTACGAGCTCATTGCGTCGACTGCGCTGGAGCCATGACACGATCTTGTCACCATGACGCGGTTCGAAACTGTAATTGCTGTCGAGAAAGGCGATCCGCTCGAGCCAGTCGGGGAGCGCGGCCTGTCCGTCGATGAAACCCCATGCGAATGAGCCGCCGCCACTGTGTCCTGTGAGCGTAACGACAAGGTGCGCAGGGTCACCGACGGCCGTACGCACCTGGTCCACTAGCTCGACAATGCGCGCGTTGGCCTTGTCATAGCCGATCTTGCGGCGCCATTCCGGCCAGCTCTTCGTATCCGCTTCGAGATAGACAATGACCGCCTGGGCCACACCACGTGTGCGGAGTGCACGTGTCTGCGCACCAATATGCTGGATGTCGTATCGCCACGAGATGCCATCGACCAGTTTGCGCCCCATTGTCTCGGCGGTGGAATTGCCGTTGGGAAGCGCATACAGAATCAGATCGATGCATTGCGCCGTGTCCAGGTTGGCCGGCGCGACGATGGTCGCCGTGACGCCGGGATACAGATCAAGCACACTAATGTGTTCAGTGCTGCCTGGAGTTGGGAAGGCTCGGACGTGGTCGACGCGTGATCCTGCGCAGGCGGCCAGAAGCAACGGCGCGAATGCTGCGAGGGCCATGTGCCTGATCAGCGATGGCGACGTCACAAGTTCTCCTGCTGCGCGAGTCGCCGCTGCGCGGCCGCTACGTGGTGATGGCCATGGTAGATCGTGAAGAACAACATTTCGCGCGCAGTGAGCTTACCGAGCAGTGGGTGCGGCATGCGAATGCGGTCCAGGTCGCGTTCACTCCAACGCGGTACGGCGGCACGAAGTCGGGCATTTACACGCTGCCATCGCGCCATGATCGCTTCCTGGCGCTCCTTCGGGAGAAGGACCGTCCCTTCGTCACGTGGTGGAACGAACTTCGGCGGCGCTTCCCCGCCCGCTGCAAGCAGCGATCGATAATGGTCGCGCAACTGCTCGTACGTGCGTGACGGCTCCCGTGCCTTGCCGAACCGCAAGCGCAGCAGCAACGGCGAAACGGAGAATCCGCGTGCAACCGCGCTCACTACAATATTCAGGTGCATCACGTGCTCTGCCGGAGGCCACGCGGAATCGACGCGCTGAACGAATTCATCAGGCGTCAGCGAGCCAAAGAATGCAGCGACTGCATCCTCGGCGCCCGAGATGTCTGTGAGGAAGGATTCAGACGACATGTGCGTCCTTGGTCGATGGCTGAGGTGCCGCGTGCTCCGGCGGAGTCAACAGCATCAGCGGCGTGGCTTCACCCACCACAGCGTCTGCGGCACGATGCCATCCCACGTCGGCCGAACGGGATCCTCCGCCGCAAGCCACACCGCACCAAATGACAATTTCGACACATTTGTGATCTTGCCGATGTCGAGTTTTGCAACGTCATCCGTCGGACGGTGGTATTCCGGGTGCAGCCCATTGAAGAACTGCAGGATCGGAATACCCCGCTCGAGGTAAGGACCAGCATCAGTGCGAGGATAATAGAACTCGCTCGAGATATCTTCGTACTTGCGATCAGTTGCGATAAACGGGAATTCCACGAGCGCACGCTGCAGGTTCGCCTCGGTACGCGAGCTCAGCATCTTTGGTCCGGTGATGTAAATCGTGTCTGCTGACGAGAGGTTCTCGATTGCAGGCGAATTGGACGGCCGACTGCGGCCAATCATATCGTTGCTCACGTGCAGCACGAGGTTTTCGGACCATGGGCCGTACGCAATGGCTCGCGTACCCCAAAGCCCCGTCTCTTCACCGGAATCCCAGATCAACAGAATGGATCGCTTCGGACGCGGCGCTGCCATGAGTGCGCGCACGATCGCCAGATTGCCCGCACTGCCGCTCGCGTTGTCATCCGCTGCGTTGTACTGATCGGGCAGGTTGTTCCCCGGAACACTTGCATTCGCAGGCACTGCGCCATCGAGATGCGCCGCCAGCGAAATCCACTCATCCTTCAGGCGCGGATCGGAACCCTCCAGCATTCCGACCACGTTGTACGGCGTTGCTTCGATAACATTCGCTGCAAAATCGATGCGCACACGCTTACCTGCACCGAGGTCAACCGACGCCGGATATTGCTTCGTTGAATCCGCACCGAGCACAGCATCCGCGTTCAGCGCCGTGCCTGACAGCAGCTTGCGCAACGCCGCTACGGACAGCGTGACGCGAGGCACCTGGTACTGCGCGTATGCGACACCAACGGATGGATTGAGGTCCTGCCCTGTCGTTGCGCGACGATTCCAGTTGCTAACTGCCGCCGCACCCGGGACAATCAGGATTCCCAGGGCGCCCTCCAGCCTCGCGACCTCGTTGATCGTGGTATAATCAATTCCCATCACACCCAGCGGGTTGCCCGCGCCGGCAGCGCGCCCTTCTACGGCAGACGGCGCATGGACAAGAAGCCACTTGCCCTTGATTTCAAAGCCCGCGTACGGATCGACGCGCTGCTTGAGCAGACGAGTACCGCCGCCGACATAAATGACATTCGCCTCGCGCACGCCGCTAACCAGAAAATTGCCGACGATGAAATCGGACCCCCAGACGAGCGGCGACCCGCCTATGGACCCTGACGCTTTCGTAGTGTCGAGCGTGGAACGCGTGACTGTGTAATGCTGGAAGTATGTACCGTCATCGCCCATCGGCTTCACGCCCATGCCGCGCAACGCATTCGCAATGTAGGCGGCCGCAGAGTCGTATCCTGGCGATGGCTGCCCCGGAAACGGCGTCCGCCTTCCCATGTTCGCATCGGATGCCAGATAGCTCACGTCCCGCCGAATATCGCTGTCGCGTATCTGTGACACCGCAGCCTTTGCGCGCGTCAACCGGTCCCCTGCGTCGGTCGTCCGGGGCGCGGATGCACAACCGAACAAGGCAAGCGCGCACGTCGCGATGCATAGCCGTCCCACCTGGATCATGATATCCCTCATTTTGGAGATTTCCTCAGTGCCTTTTTGATACCGGCCTCGACAATCGGCCCCATGATGCTGTAGCCCTTTTCATTCGGGTGGACTCCATCCGCCCCCAAGTCACTGCGTAAGCCTTGTCGTTCGTCGGCCATGGCGGAGTGAAAGTCGACATACACTGCACCGACATTCGACGCGTAATCCCTCAGCCACGCGTTCAAACGCACAATCTTCGGGCCGGGCTCCAGACCTTTTTTCCACGGGTAATCGAAGACTGGCAGAACGGAGCACAGCACGACACGGATGCCGTTCGCCTGAGCGATCTCCGTCATCGAGCTGATATTGTCCTCGATCATTTCGAGCGTGGAGGTGCCCGTATTGCCTGCGATGTCATTGGTACCCGCAAGGATTACTACGACGTCCGGACGAAGCGCGATGACGTCCTGCCGGAATCGAACCAGCATCTGTGGTGTTGTCTGACCACTGATCCCGCGACCGATGTATGGTTTACCGGGAAATTGTGCGGGAAACGACTTTGCCCAAGCGTCGGTGATGGAGTTCCCCATGAACACGACGCGGCGTTCACCACGGAGTGGCGCTGGTAGCTCGGCGTTGGCCTGGCGATAACGGGCAAGACTTGCCCAATCCTGCGTGGTCTGCCCGCACAGCGCTGCAGGAAGCAGTAACGTCGCAAGAAAACACGGCAGTTGGCGCAACACAACGAAGGAGCGCAACGTGTTAAAGATTATTGGGTCCACCTTTACCCGCCTTGCCTGGGAGAGCGCCAGCCGCCCACGGGGCCGCCTTCCAATCTGGTTCGGGCGTCTGCACTCCATTGCGCGGCACAAATTTCGAACGCTCAACCATCTCGTACTTGTGAATGTAACGCGGACAGTTCGGATAGATGCGGGCCGCCTCGACCTGGACTATAAACTGCGCTTCCGGATAACGCGTCATCAGCGACGCGTCGGTCGAGATTACTGCCATTCCATCCACACGCATGCGACGCTGTAGCTCGAAATCGATGAACAGGAGTCCAACAGCATGGGTCTCAGCAACATTGCCCATGGAGAGATACATGCCGTTGCCATCATAGTTCGGAAACGCGAGCGTTCTGTCGTTCAGAATCGTCACAAAGCCCGGGTCGCCGCCTTTATATGAGCACGTAGGCTGCCCTTCGGTGTCCACCGTCGCCAGGAACAACATGTCTCGCCGCTCAATGAACGCGCGATCATCCGCGGTGAAACGATCGTGCACTTTTACTTCCGCCAGGCGGTCCGCCATACGCCGCGTGTCGAACGTGTCCTGAAGATCACGGCTTCCCGACGGGTAGTTCATGGACATACAGACCTCCGGAAGTTGGCCGGGACGTTTAGTCCGTGGATTCCTTTTCGCTGTTGGGGTGGCCGGCAGCGGGCGGCACGAATGGTGGACGCACCCTGAAGTCGACCGTCTGGACGCTACCGGTGCAGCGAAGCGTTGCCCCGACGTTGATGGAACTGACCGTCTCGAAGTTCGCGTGGTAAACGACGAGCATTAACGCATTACCCGGGGCGATGTTCAGATCACTCTTGTCCTCGCAAGCTGCCGAGTACTCAATGGAGTAACGGCCGTTTGCGTCAGTGATATCCTCGGCTACAGACCCCTGAAATACAAAAGCGCTCCGCTCAAGCGAAACCCTGGCCCCGGCCAACGCCGATCCATCGGGCGACGTCACGGCCCCTTGCAGGCGCAACTGCACCGTCTTGACGTCCAGAATAGACCCGCAGCCGGTAGCTGCGAGGCCGGAAACGACAAATGCGGACGCCGCTATCAAGCAGATCCGGAGATTGGTCAGGTTCTGTGGCATGATATTCTCC
>JBDSPG010000294.1:0-3528 GCA_039912685.1 Longimicrobiales bacterium
TTTAAATAGCGGTGTTCAGGGCTTTCAGCCCGCAGCTGTCAGTGCGTGTGCAAGCCATGCCTTCGCTAATGTTAGGACATGGGCCCTTCAGTTTTGCAATTCTGCCCCGCAGCCCGTAACTAGATGACGATGCGGAGCGAATCGCTCCGCCTCATCCACTACGCCGGAGCACCATGCAGAAGAAACGCGCTACCCAGCTGAAGGCCGAATGGGGCGACAAGCCCTGTGAACACGCACAAATCTCCAAAGAGTACGACCTCGGCAAACCCACTGGAGCCTACGTCTGCAACAGCTGCGGAAAGTCGATCTCCGTCGCGGAAAAACGTGCCCTTCGAAACAAGAACTCCTAGGGTTCGTTGCTACGTGAGTCTACGTACAGGTCCTTGATGCTTGCGGATCGATGTTCAAGGCAACTAGTACGGCGAGCGGGATTCGTGCGCGTAAACACCCGACTCTAGCGAGCGAACGGCGGCCGGTTCGTCATGATCGTCCCGTGCTCCGCCTGCGTCAGCGGAACTTTGCTTCGAAAAACCTCCCACCCTCGACGAATTCCGCCGCCGGGGGGGCTCAGGTCTGATCCGTAAAGCACACGATCAGCACCCACCTGACGAATCCGTTTCGCAACTAGTGCTGCGTCCCCCGGGGTCGATGTCGAGGTGATGATCGTCGCCACATCGAAATAGACCCGACGCAACCGGGCATCATGCGCCTCTGCCGCAACGGCAAATACTGTCATCACTGAATCCGAAATGGTCGGCATACCCTGGCCCCGCTCCACCAAAGTGCGCCACGACAATGTCGATGTCCGGGCTCTGTGGAACGATCTGGTCGAGAAACAGATTCGCGTCCTCCGCACCGTAGTTCGAATTTCCGCGCGCCCGCATATGCACGAGCACCGATGCGCGAAGTCTCTGTGCAAGTGCAAAGACCTGCTGCACCCACGTCTGATCAACGCACAGCATCCTGAACCGAAGCAGCCGTGCGGTGGCCCGACAACCATCGCGCTCGGCACGTGCGAGTAAGCGATACATTAGAACAGACAAATGAATATTCGAGACGACCTCCAAGCTGCCCTTCAAGCTGCCCTTGGGGCCACCCACACCATCGAACGTGAGCTGGGTGGTGGAGGCATGAGCCGCGTTTTCGTCGGTGAAGAAACGGCGCTGGGTCGCAAAGTCGCGATTAAGGTTCTCGCGCCGGAACTCGCAGCAGGCGTAAGTGCTGAACGCTTTCAGAGAGAGATCAAGCTCGCAGCGCAGCTGCAGCATCCGAACATCGTTCCGGTCATTACGACTGGAGTTGCAGCGGGACTGCCATACTACACCATGCCATTTGTGGATGGCCTTTCGGTAAGGGCCCGTCTCGAGCGGAATGCGGGTGTCACCGTAGTCGAGGCTGTCTCGATTCTAAGGGACACAGCACGCGCGTTGGCTTACGCGCACGATCACGGAGTCGTTCACCGGGACATCAAGCCCGAAAACATTCTTCTGGCTGACGAGGCGGCCGTCGTGACTGACTTCGGCATCGCAAAGGCGCTCAACGCCGCGCGCACAGATACCCCAGGCGGCACACTCACGCAGGTCGGAACATCTCTTGGCACGCCTGCGTACATGTCGCCGGAGCAGATCTCAGGTGATCCGGCCACAGACCATCGGGCTGACATTTACGCATTCGGATGTGTGGCATACGAGCTGTTCGCGGGTGCCGCGCCGTTTGCGCACAGGCAACCCCATCAGCTGTTCGCTGCGCACATGGGTGAAAATGCAGCCTCACTTCTCGACCGACGACCGGATTGTCCGCCGAACATCGCAACGCTGGTAGCAAAGTGCCTCGCGAAGGACCCTGGGGAACGACCGCAATCCGCGAGAGAGATTCTTCAGGCGCTCGACGTGAATTCCAGTTACTCCACGCCCGCCGCGTCAGCCGTTCCCGCGCAACGCTATGGCCGGAAGATCTTTTTCGCTGTAGCGGCAGCGACAGCAGTCTTGGCAGCTATCGCAGCTTTCGTGTCAAAGAGTAGCGGCCCCACCGAGGTTCGCTCTCTTGCAGTGCTTCCATTCGAGAACATCGGGGGCGATACGGCAAATGCCTACTTCGCCGAAGGGATGGCTGATGAGCTTACAACCGAGTTGTCGAAAATTCCCGGGCTCGCCCTCGCGCCGCGGACAGCCGCATTTCGTTTTCGCGGACCGGCAGTAGATGTGAAAACGGTCGGCAAGGAGCTCGACGTTGGGTCGGTACTGGAGGGGACGGTGCGGCGTGCAGGGAATCGCCTGAGGCTTACGGCACAACTCACCAATGTGGCGAACGGGAAGCTGCTATGGACCGACAGCTATGAGCAGGAGGTCGAAGATGTCTTCGCGCTCCAGGACAGCATCACCCACTCCATTGTCGAGGCACTCAAGGTGAAGCTTTCCGGAAAGCCCGTCTCAACTGTCGCGGTGACCGCGTCGCAGGGCACCCGAAACCGGGAGGCGTATGACTTATATCTGCGCGGCAGATTCCTTTGGGGAAGACGCGGTGAAGAATCTATTCGGAAATCGCTGAAGCTGTTCGAGCAGGCGGTCGCGGCAGATCCGAACTTCGCTCGTGCGCATGCAGGTTTCGCGATGGCTGCGGGTGTTCTCCCGATGTATGCGTTCATGAAGAGCGACTCAATTGTACCGGCCGGCCTTGAAGCCGGGCGGCGTGCGGTCGAACTGGATCCCCAGCTGGCCGACGCCCATCTCGGGTTGGCATTGCTTCTGTTGTATGATTTCGCCTGGAAGGAGGCCGAGCAGCGGTTCAAGACCGCTCTGGCACTGGATCCGGAGAATCCTACGGCGCACCAGTGGTATGGGGATTATCTGTATGTCACCGGCAGGGTGGGGGATGCCTTACCCGTACTGGAGCGCGCCGTAGAGCTCGATCCGCTTTCGGCCGTGATGCGGGGTGACCTCGGCTACGGTTTCGGGCTGGCAGGGCGATACGCAGAAGCAGCTTCAGCCTCGCGATGGGCGCTTGACCTCGACAGCACGTTTTTCTTCGCAGCTTCCACCTTAGCGCAGGCCCTGGTCGGTCAGGGAAAGCTGGATTCGGCTATCGCGCTCGGAGGTGAAACGAAGGGCCACACCGGGGGGGTCCCGCTCATTCTGGCTTTTCGCAAGTCCAATCGCCCGGCAGAGGCGGCAGCAGTATTCGCGCGGGTACGCAGCATGACTGCGCGGCGGAAGAACGGGATAGCATACCCACTGGGGTTGATACATGCCGCGGCCGGCAACGCCGACTCTGCGTTCTACTGGCTGAATCGCGCAGTCGACTTGAGAGATGGAGCATTGGCCGCGAACAGCATTACGTGCGATAACACACTCGCTTCGTTGCAGTCAGATCCAAGGTTCGAAGCGCTGCTGCGTCGCATGGGCGTGATGCGTTGTCAGAGGACTCGCACCAGGTAGGATTGTGACCTGGCGAAGAACTGCAGTTGGCCCTCCGCACCGCCCAGGAGAGCGCGCACACACTGCATCGTTGGATGGTGAGTTGTGGATGAGC
>JBDSPG010000320.1:0-5012 GCA_039912685.1 Longimicrobiales bacterium
AAGGTCACGATTCGGCAGCCAATCACCAGTTTGAATTGGAACAGTCCATCGGGCAGCTGCAGGCGCAGCTAAAGGGCCTCTCCGAAACGGTTACGCGCAGCGTGCCTGCCTCCGGCTCTGAAATCAAGGCACTGGTTGAGACCTCCGTAACTGAACTTCATGCTGATATTGAGGCGCGTATTGGTGCGCTGCATCAAGGGCTCGTCGCGACGCGCACGCTGCTCGGAGCAACCGAGACGGAATACAACTCACTGCTCGATCAGGCTCGGCCGGGAGAGGTCGAGATTCTGCGGCAGCAGATCGTCGCTCTCCGTGAGCAGGGTTCGGAACGCGAAAGGGCGGAGCGCGAGTTGGACGTCGAGCTTCGTACCCTGCGGGCGGCCGGGGTGCCAGCGCTACACGAACAACTCGTCCGCCGCGAAGAAACGCTGCGTTCTCGAGAGGAAGCGATAGCTGCACGCGAAATCTTAAAACTCGAGCTTGACGAGCTCCGTCAACGTAATGCGGATCTTGAGTCCGCGCGTGTGCGGTATGAGCAGTATCAAGCGGAGTTCGAAGGCGACGCGAGGATGCGCGAGCGGAATGCAGAGCTCGAGCGCGACGCAGAGGCGATTCAAGAGAACCTTGACCATATGGCGTATGAACTGACGACCGCCCGGAATAAAGCCATCAACACCGCGGTAATCCTGGCCGCTGTCCGCCAGAGTACCGAGCGCGAAACTGCGCGCTCGCGTGACTTGGAACAGGAGGTCCACTCGCTCAAGTCGAAACTAGGTCCACTTGAGCTCGACCTTCAGAGGCTTGGGGGCGTCGAAAGTGAATTACGTAAGGAAGCGGACGAGCGCCGACAACTGCAGGATGAGCTTTTTGAGGGACGACAACAGAGCCTGAGGCAAAAGGGGCTTGAATTGAAGATGAAGCTTCAGACGGAGCTCACTGCGCAGTACGCATTAGACCATGAAAATTTGCTCCAGCGATGCGTGCGCTCTGAGGCCCAAGCGAGTGGGCTTGAGCAACGCTTAGAGCGGGCTACTACCGATCTAAAAGCCTCGCTGGAAAGAGAGCACGCACTATCGCTTCGGCGGGTCGAACACGAGCAACAGGTTCGTACGCTAACCACGACAGTCCGTGACCTGCAGGCGGACGTGCAGCGCCTTGAGCGCCGTCGCGACGAACTAGATACGCAGGCGCGACAACTCGCGCAGAATACCGATCTACGTTTGACTGCCGCGCGTGAGGAAGAAGACCGTTATCGCGATGAACTGCGCTCCAAACACGCGGAATTAGAGGGACTAGTTCAGGCGCGGCAACAGGAGTCTGAGACCTACGTACAGAAAAATGAAGATCTCAAGGCGTGGTACGACCGAGAGCGCGCTGAGCGATCCGAAGAACTCGCGCGTTTAGACGAGCGGATTGCTGAGATCCGGCGCATGGAGCACGCTCGCCTTGACCCATAGGAACGGATCCGATCGATATCCGAACCCTGCTTCATTGGGGAGGCGCGCAGAGAATTGGGGCCTCGACCGAATAACGAGTCATCGTGGCTCGCAGATGTCGCGCAACAGATAAAAGCGTTGGGCTTCAGTTATCCGGAACGCCTTCTACACGCATTCCACACATCGCTCAAAATTTCCGAATGGTCACCTCTCACCATGCTCGCGGGCATCAGCGGCACCGGCAAGTCGGAACTTCCAAGGTTGTACGCGTACGTCGGCGGCATGCATTTCCTCGCGACTCCGGTGCAGCCAAACTGGGACAGTCCGCAGGACCTGTTCGGATTCTTCAATTATATGGACGGGCGCTATAAGGCCACGGACCTTCTACGGGCTCTAGCTCAAAGCCAGCGTCCTAGGGAGACGGGGGGCTTCGACGACGCCATGCTTCTCGTGTTGCTTGATGAGATGAATCTCGCGCGAATCGAACTCTACTTTAGCGAACTATTGAGCAGATTGGAGTCGAGAAGGGGGGTTACCGCTTCGTCACGGGAAGCGCACATGCCGATCGACGTTGGTTCTGGGAGCGAGCCGTTCCAGCTTCCACTACGGCGCAACGTGCTGTACGTCGGAACGATGAACGAGGATGAAACGACGCAGGCCATTTCAGATAAGGTTCTAGACCGCGGGAATGTGCTCACCTTCCCGCGTCCAACGCACCTACAAAGCCGTCGTCTGATGCAGCTTCCTGAGCGAACGAAAGCCTTACCGCTCTCCGTGTGGGCCGAGTGGGTGCGGGAACCGGCTGACGTTCTACACATCGGGGTACGCGACAGTCTTCGTTCCGCACTTGAAAGCGTCAATGAGGGAATGGAGCACGCGCAAAGGGCGATCGGTCACCGTGTGCTGCAAAGTATCGAGGCGTATGTGGCGAACCATCCTCGCACGAGACGTAGCGTGGACGACCGCGATGGCACGGACCAGACATGGACGTATGCATTTGAGGACCAACTGGCGCAAAAAATTATGCCCAAGCTCCGTGGCATCGATGCCCAGAGTGATGCTGGGCGAGCCACGCTATCGACAATACGGGGCGTGATGGAGCGGTACGCGCCGAATCTCATCTCGGACTTTGATCGTGCGAAACGCGGCGACGATGCAGTGTTCGCCTGGCGCAGTGGACATTTCCTGGAAACGACCAATAACACGTAGTTACGGCTTTTTGGATGAGGAAACTCCGACGTCGATCGGCAGTGCAGCCGTGGAGGGGGTGCTCGGTGACCTGTTCGGCACAGTTGCTTCCATCGACTCCACTACTGCCGAGCCTCAGTTTAGAACTGCAGGCGCAACCCTCGCGGGCGTCGTGCGGTACCTCAATGGAGGCGATACTCCGGTTCCGTTCGGACTTGCGCTATGGGCGCATGATTTCGCCGGCGGTGCGATCAAGAGTATACTCGCGGCGCCCAGGACGCGGCAGGTTCGAAAGTCGAATATGCAGGCCATTAACCGCGTACGGGAGCTTGACTCGCGTTGCATGCATTGGCTTGTGAAGCAATCTGGTCGAACGGTTCGAGAGAAGATCCACCGGGGTCGGATGCTGGGTGTTGTTCGCCCACAAAACGTCGATTCGCTGGAAAACCGCCTCACCCGGCATGTTTGCACACTTTTGGCTCACGAGGCTGCGCGCGCCCGGGAGAGCGCACCCGATTCGGCAAGCCATGTCGATAATCCTTCGCGCGCGCGTAGCCTTGAAACGCTGCAGCGCCTTTGCACGCGAGACCTAACTGAGAGCGACATCGGCTCGCTGTCATCCCCGGGGCCCCTTTCACCGAACAACGTGCTGTTGTGGGACCAACGCTACAGCAAGATATGGCGTGTGTGGCGTCGCCTTGCGAGCGCTCGGTCACGCCAGCCCGATGTCGGTCTCGTGCAGATAGGCGCTCTGCATGCGTTGACTTGGTCCGCTGGAGCGGCCCTCACTCTGAGGGGGCGGGCCATTGTGGAGGAGTCATTAGTACGCCCAACCATTTGGCCCCTCGATCAGCCGTGGATGTTCCACGGGTGTGGCAATCAGCCCTTTAACCTCCGTCTGATCCAAACGCTCGGAGAGGAAGGCTTTCAAGTAATCGAGCTAAGAGTGCACGGGGCTGATCAAATCTTGATCGGGGCCCAGGAGTGGGTAGCGGATGGCGTCTTCCTTCGGTTGCGGCGTCGCCGATCGTGGCAGGCCATCGCAGACGTCTCGGTGCAGCCCGCGGGTGATACTCTTTGCTCAGTTCTTCTTGTTGCTCACGACTCGGCAACTGAGGTAGAGGCGACCGCTCCGTGGACGATCGCCGGACTGCGTGCACTCGGCGTGTCCATAGCCGACGCCGTGGGCTACCCGGACTTTGACGGCCGGGCGGGATGCGTCCATCCTGTTGGTCGACAGTCCCTGCCGCAGGGCGGCTGGACGGAAGCCGGTTGGGATTTCTCAGGGCCTCGATTGATTGTGGCAACGCCCTCCGAGCCGCTCGGAATTTCGGCCACACCATTGCAGGCGGTACTCGCGTCAACACAACCCACCCGATGGCTCATCGGCGACGACGCGGTTAGGTGTGATCCTATTCTACAACGCTTGACCTCCTACGATGCGTGGAGCCGCATCGAAGACATGAATCGCCCACGGTCGGCAGAAGTCAACGAGTTGAACGCTCTCTCAATCGTGCTCTCACTCTCGTCCAGCGGGGAACACGCACCGGATCCATCTGCGCATCTAGCAATCGCCGCTCCCGATTACCTCGACGAAGGGCAGGTGCATTTACTTCGAGCGACTCTGCCATCCACGGCCGCGCGGCGGACCATGGTGTGGCGTTCAATCGCGGTCACACTCAAATGGCGCAAAAGCGGGGCGGCTTCGAGCGTCGAGGCCGGTGATCCAGTTCTCGTTCTCGACCTCGATTCTTTGTCAGCTTGCGCGACACTTCTTGAGATGAACGCCGACCAGCGCCCAAGCGCTGACCCCATCGTCTGGGAACGCGTTCCCCCCGAGCAGCCTGGTGAGGAAGCACAGCAGGCATCATCGCGCGCGATGGAGGTCGCGTCCGTCCGTCAAGCTCTTGCAAATTATTGCAGCGAGGAAATCGGCATCGGCGATATGGACCAACTCGCCGATAGCATCGTCGATGAAGGCTGGTTGGAAGCCACGCTTGAAAATCCAAAAAAAAAGGTCTTCATACAGAGACCGATTGGGCAGACGGAGCTGCGCGGAATTGCGGTCACGTCGGAGTTACTTCTAGAGTTACTGCACAGCGGACTGTCGCTTGAGAAGCGCCTCGAGTCTTGGCTCGGAACGGTCCGCACAGGCACGACATGGGCTTTACTAATTGCGGCTGGTCAGGTGCCGCGAGGGCTGGTGTTGTCGCGCCTCTGCGCCGACAGCCGCATTAAAGCACGGGTGATAGCCATAGTCAAAAGGGTCCTACCTGATCTTGACATACACGTGTTGCATGATCGGGGCACTTGCGCGAGCGGAGCTCTCGTCTACGTCCAACGCGATCTGGCACACCTGCCCACATGGCGGGATCGGCTCCCTGACCT
>JBDSPG010000343.1:0-10414 GCA_039912685.1 Longimicrobiales bacterium
CGCCACTTTCATCAAGACGGTCTGAAGGCGAGGGGCGCGATCCGCGTATCACCCGACGACCCCGTTCATGACGCGCGCGCGCAGCGACTCTCGCAACGCGCGACTCTCGTTGTCTACTGTGCCTGACTGGACGAAGCAACAAGCACCCGTGTGGTGCGACAGCTTCGCAAAGCAGGATGGCCCAATGCTCGGGCACTCATCGGTGGCTGGGCCGCATGGCAGGCCGCCGGTCTTGAAACCGAACGGATCTAGAGCGGCTGCGGCACGATGCGCAGATACGGCTTCGGAGCCTTCCAGCCATCCGGATACGTTTCCCGCGCCTGATCGTCCGACACGGATCCCGCGATGATTACGTCATCACCCGATTTCCAGTTCACCGGCGTCGCAACCTTGTGCTTCGCTGTGAGCTGCATCGAGTCGATCACGCGCAGGATCTCGTCGAAGTTGCGCCCCGTAGTCATTGGATACGAGATCACGAGCTTGATTTTCTTGTCGGGTCCGATCACGTACACGTTGCGCACCGTCTGGTTGTCCATCGCCGTGCGACCTTCGCATGTTTCGCCCGCTTCCGCAGGCAACATGTCATACAGCTTCGAGACCTTGAGATCCGTGTCCCCGATCATGGGAAAGTTGGGTGCGTAGCCCTGCGTCTCCTCGATGTCGCGCGCCCACTCCGCATGGCGGTCGACGGGGTCCACACTCAATCCGATCACCTTCGTGTTGCGCTTCTCGAACTCCGGACGCAGCTTCGCCATGTACCCGAGCTCCGTCGTACACACCGGCGTAAAGTCCTTCGGGTGCGAGAAAAGAATCCCCCAGGAATCTCCCAGCCAGTCGTGAAACTCGAGGTCGCCGGTTGTGGTGTTCGCACTGAAGTCCGGTGCCGTCTCACCTATGCGCAATGCCATCGTCTGCTCCTTTTTTGGTACAGGTATCCTATATTGCGGAACGGCGGGCAAGCGAGCAAGGCTACGCGCGGCAGGTGACCTTGCTACCCAACCGTCGCATGTTTTGTTAGGTTCCGAAAATGGAAGAGTTCCAGCTGGAATCGGAACGGGTGGCGAACTGGAGAAGCTGCCCGTCCTCATCCTGACTGGCGACCACTCCATGGACGCCAAGCGACGCGCACTCATGGGGTACGCGCGCGACCTCCTTACCAAACCATTCGATCCTCGCGAAATCGTGATGCGCGTCGAGAACCTGCTTCGCATAAGGCTGCAGGAGCGTCAGCTGCTCGTCGAGCTGGATGAGCTGCGCGAGCAGGCCAAGCGCACGCAGCGCGAGCTTAATCACGCATACCTCGACAGTGTCTCACGACTGCAGAGCGTTGCCGCCAATTACAACAAAGGCGCCGCCCATCATCATCTGCGCGTTGCAGAACTCTCCGAGCTGGTCGGACAGGCGATGCGGATGCCCAAGAACAATACGTTCCTGCTTCGTCACGCTGCATCGCTGCACGATCTCGGCAAGGCGATGCCGGATGCGGAACGTCCCGACCTGCATCACGCGGTCCGCGGAGGTGAGATCCTCGCTTCAGCCCGCTCGCCGTATCTGCGTGCTGCACAGCAGATCGCACTCTCACATCACGAGCACATGGATGGATCCGGTGAGCCGCAGGGTCTCGCCGGACCGCAGATCCCGATGTTCGCGCGCATTGTCGCGGTCGTCGACCGCTTCGATCACTTCACACATCCGCAGACCGGCGAAGCGGCACTCACGCGCGAGGCTGCGCTCGCGAAGATCGAGGAAAAGGACGCCACGTGGTATGACAGCGGCGTTGTTGCCGCGCTTCGCACTGTCGTGCCCAACATCCAGGCGGATCTCGCAGGATCGTACCTGCAGCGTTCCGACACTTTCACACACTAGCGCCCTACACGACAGTTACGCGCGTCGGCCGCAATCCGTTCAGTGGATCGCCTGGATGAATGGCACGATCACGTCGAGCAGTCGTGGGGCCAGTGGCAGTGCAGGATCACTGTAACTCGGCATCTGCTCCTGCGCTGTCCCCGACGCAATCTTCAATATGTGATTCATTCCGTTCACCATCTCAAGCCGTACCGATGCATCCGCACTGGCGAGCCGCTCCGCATCACGCGGCGATGCCTGCACGTCCGTCGTCCCCTGAATCACGAGGCGCGGCGCATCCAGGCGTGCAAGCTCCGCACGCGGATCAAGCGGCAGCCATGAGATCATGTACGGTTGAATCGATGGTCGAAACAGGAACTGCATGTCCGCGGGAACGTCTTTGACCATGCGACCACTCTCCAGCTCACGCAGCATCGGCTCCGCCTTCTCGGCGAGCGCGGGCGCGCTGTTCTTCAGCTGCTCACGCAGAACTTCACCAATTGGACGGCCCGCGCCTGCAACCAATATCAATCCATCAGCGTTTGCAATGCGCGCCGCGATCGTACCCAGCAGCGCACCCTCGCTGTGACCGATCACGATGATCTTGCTGAAACGGCTGTCCGCTCGAAGACGTGCGATCCACGCCGCGGCATCATCCGAATACATCGTGAAACGCAGATCGGCTTCACTCTGACTCTTAAGACTCGCGGCGCTCGCACCGATCCCGCGCTTGTCGTATCGCACCGATGCGATGCCGTTCGCCGAGAGGCCTTCCGCCAGCATTTTCAGACTGTTGTTCGGTCCCGGCAGCATCGCGCTGTTGCCATTCCGATCCGTCGGTCCTGAACCGGCAATGATCAATGCGACGGCATGGCGGCCACTTCCTGCGGGAACGCGCAACGTCCCGTACAGCGTTGCACCCGGTACCGCGAGCTCGACTGCTTCGTCCGACGCCGGCGTGGTCGGAGCCGGACGTCCGGCCTGAGCCCCCGACGACGTTACACACCCGGCCGTCACCAAACCCGACAGGAGCGCCGGCGCCATCCACCGTTTCCAGCCATTTTCACTGCCCATGACCCCTCGCAACGTTTAGATAACCGTCTAATTGTCACGAGGAAGATATTTAGACACTGGTCTAAATGTCAAGCCTCCCGAGTTAGTGCCGGTCCGGTCTCCTGTCTACGAAGCGGTGGAAAGCGCTCCCACGGCCTCACCCAGCGCCGCAATTGCGCCGTCGAGCTGAGCATCCGAAAGGTAGGGAGCAGGACCGAATCGGATGATGTCGCCGCGATAGTCAGTAAAAACATCCCGCGCCTTGAGCAGTCGGTTCAGCTCCCCTGCAAGCGGCGAACGGAGCGCGAGGAATCCGCCTAGGTCCTCGAGTCGGACATGGCGGTCGCGGTCGATCACCTCCGGATCGAGACCGAGCCCATCGAACGCGGCCATGAGCCGGCCGACCTGGTGCTGGCTCACCTCACGCAGCACTGCCGGCGTCAGTTGCTGGTCGACAAAAAACTCGAAGACACGTGCAGCGCGGTAGTTCGCCGTGGGATCGTACGTGGCGCCCGCGAAACGGTGCCCGCCCTCTCCATATTGCACGCCGGGTGTGCGCCGCGCGGTCAGCGCAGCGAACTCGCTGAACCAACCCGTGATCACCGGCCGCAGCGCGCAGTCGTGCGGCACACGCATGAACCCGTTGCCTTCGCCCAGCTGGCAATACTTGTATCCAGCGCCGACAATGAACGCCTGCTCGAGTCCTTCGTCATGGATGTCGAAAGGGATGACATTCATGTGATGGTACGCATCGACAATCAGCGTGACATCACGCGCAGCGCATGCGGCGGCGAGCTCCCGCAGGCCTGGCACGATGCGCCCGCTCAGGAAGAACACGGAAGAAATGAGGACAACCGTGGTGTCGTCATCGATCTGTGCGGCGAGTCGTTCGGCAACAGTCTCGACCGGCTCCGCAGCAACCTTCACGACCGGCACACCGGCCTCCACCATGCGATCCAGTTGGCGGCGCGCCGAGTGGAACTCGCCGTCAGTCGTTACAACCTTGCGGCGCGTCGACCAGTCGAGTGCGGAGAAGAGCCGGACAAGCAGCTCGTGCGTGTTTTCGGCGAGCGCGATGTTGGCGCCACCCGTCTTCGTGTCACCGAGCAGCTGCGCGAAGCCGAGACGGACGCGGTCGGCGCACTCGGCTGCGAGCTGCCATTTGTCGTCGACGTAATGCGCTGCATCGAGCCAGGCATCCTGCTGCGCATCGAACGCGCAGTCCGGCCACGCCTGATGCGAGTGTCCGGTCAGCAGCAGCCGCTCGGTAACCCCGAACAGCGTGTAGTGCGGTGCGAGCGCGTTCGGTGTGCGATACAGCGTGGTTACATCCACGGTTACAGCTCCGTACGGATCGTCCAGAGATCCGGGAAAGCATGCCGGAACAGCGTCTCCCGCAAATACGCTGCGCCCGCACTGCCACCGGTGCCGCGCTTGAAGCCGATCGTGCGCTCGACCATCAACACGTGACGGTACCGCCACTCCTGCACGCCTTCATCCAGATCGACCATGCGCTCGCACAGGTCGCGCGCGACGAGGTCCTTCCGGTACGCTTCGATCAGCACCTGCTGCAGTGGTTCGGACGGTTCGACTGCTTGTGTCACATCCCGCTCGAGCAAATCCTTCGGCACGGGATGACCACGACTGGCAAGGTAGTGGAGGAATGAATCCCAAAGGCTGGGTTCCCGGAAGCGCCGCTCGAGCATCACGTAGCCGGAACTTCCCATCGGGTAATGCTTCACGGCGCTCTCACGCTTCAAGCCCAGCTTGAACTCCAGCGCGCGGAACTGCGCGGACTGGAACCCGCTTCCTGATTCGAGCCGGTCCCGGAACGACAGGAACTCGATTGGAGTCATGGTCTCCAGAATGTCCACCTGAGAAACCAGCACTTTCAGCACCGTCAGCACACGCTTGAAGGTGTGTTGCACGTGCGAGATCTCATCTTCCTGAAAGAGCTTCTGCAAATGATCGATCTCGTGCAGGATGTGCTTGAACCAGAGCTCGTACGTCTGGTGGATGATGATGAACAGCGTCTCATCATGCTCGGGCCCACCCGGCCCGTCGGACGCACACATCTGCAGTCCGAGCAGGTCATCGAGCCGCAGGTATGATGCGTAGTTGAGCGGCTCGGTTGGTTGTTCGCTCATACGGACATTCCTAAGGTCATAAAAACCTCGGCGTGTAACGCTTGAGGGTGCTGTATTGATCCGGCCACGTCAGAGGATAACCCTCCTCATGGGCCGCGTGACGGGTCCAGTACGGATCCCACAAATGTGCGCGTGCGAGCAGGCACAGATCTGCGCGGCCCGACGCCAGGATCGTGTCGACATCAGTGTAGGACGAAATATTTCCGACCGCCATTGTCGGAACCGCCGCTTCGTGACGTATACGATCGCTGAACGGCGTCTGATACAGCCGCCCGTACACCGGCATCTGGTCCGGTACGGTCTGCCCGGCCGACACATCGATCGCGTCAACGCCATGATCCTTGAAATGGTGCGCGATTGCAACTGCCTCGCCTGAATCGACACCACCGTCCGCCCAGTCCACCGCCGAAATACGCACCGACATGGGTCGCCCCTTCGGCCAGGTCGTGCGAATCGCATCGAACACGGCGAGGGGGAACCGCATCCTGTTGTCGAGTGAACCGCCATACGAATCGGTTCGCTGGTTCGTAAGCGGCGAGATGAAGCTGGCCAGCAGGTAGCCGTGCGCTGCGTGCAGCTCGAGCCAGTCGAAGCCCGCGGCCTCCGCCATCCCCGTTGCACGAACGTATTCCCCGATAATACGCGTCATCTCGCGCGGTGTGATCTCACGCGGTGGCGGGCTGTGCGGGAAGTAGGGAAGCGCGGATGCAGAAAGGGTATCCCAGCCGCCATCATCGAGAGGCTGGCTGTCACCCTCCCACATCCGCTTCGTCGATGCCTTCCGCCCGGCGTGACCCAGCTGGATGCCGATCTTCGAGCTGCTGTTCGCGTGCACGAAGTCGACAATCCGGCGCCATGCGCCAACATGCTCCGGGAGATAAAGCCCGGTGCAGCCGGGTGAAATGCGACCCTCCGCACTGACATTCGTCATCTCCGCCATGATGAGACCAGCACCGCCGACCGCGCGCGAGCCTATGTGCACCAGGTGCCAGTCATTCGGCGTGCCGTCCTCCGCACTGTACTGGCACATGGGCGAGACCACGACGCGGTTGTCGAGCACGAGGTCGCGAACGCGGTACGGCGTGAACAACGGCGGCGGTGTTTGGGACGGCATCTCGACGCCCGCCTGCGCTGCGGCTTCCTCCGCGAACCAGCGGTCGACTCGCGCAACAAAGCCGGGGTCGCGCACCTTCAGGTTCGCGTGCGTAACACGCATGCTGCGCGTCAGCAGGGAGAACGCGAACTGGAGCGGATGCTGCTCCATGTACCGTTCGGTCTCCTCGAACCATTGCAGACTGATCTGTGCCGCGCGCTGCAGACTGTCCACAACCGGACGCCGCTCAGTCTCATATGCCACGAGTGCAGCAGGAATGTCGCACGGTGTCGCCATCACAGCGGACACCAGTGCGATTGCATCCTCCATCGCCACCTTGGTGCCCGAGCCGATCGAGAAGTGCACGGTGTGCGCAGCATCACCAAGCAGAACGACGTTGAGGGGCTTCCCATCACGCTCCTCACTCAGGTGCCATGTGCGGTTGCGCACCGTGCCGAACTGCCGCCAGATGCTCCGATTGCTCTGCAGCTTGTGGCCTTCGAGCTCTTCCGCAAACAGCTGCTCGCAGAACGCGATCGTGTCGGATTCCGTCGCTGCATCCATCCCCGCCGACCGCCACGTCGCCTCTGTAGCCTCGACAATGAATGTCGACTGACCGCCCTCGTACTGATACGCGTGGACCCGCCAGAGGCCGTGACTGTCATACTTGAAATAGAACGTGAAGGCAGGGAACGGAAGCGCGGTGCCGAGCCACACAAATCGGTTGGGCCGGACATCGACCGCGGGACCGAAATGCGATGCAAAACGCTGCCGCAATGTGCTTGCCGCGCCGTCACTCGCAATGATCAGGTCTGCATCCAGCTCCGTTTCGTCATGGATCTCGCAGCCGGCAACGATCTCTACACCGAGCGACCGCGCACGACGTGACAGGATGTCGAGCAACGCGCGGCGCGAGAGGCCACTGAAGCCGTGGCCACCAGTCGTGAGAACATCGCCCTTGTAATGGATGTCGATGTTGTCCCAACGCGCGAACCGCGCGTTCATTTCGGCGAATGTCTCAGGATCCGCACTCGCGAGATTGTCGCCCGTGGCATCGGAAAACACCACGCCAAAGCCGAACGGATCATCGACGCGGTTGCGCTCGTATATGACGACATCCGTGTCCGGATCAGCGCGTTTGAGCAGGATCGACGCATACAGGCCGGCCGGTCCGCCGCCGATGCATGCGATCTTCACTCGCCGGCCTCCTTGACGATGAGGCCAGCTATAATGAGGTGCTGTATTTCTGTCGTGCCTTCATAGATGCGCAGCGCGCGAACGCTGCGGTAGAGGCGGTCCACCGGATGATCCGCGAGTACGCCGCGGCCGCCGATGATCTGAACCGCATCATCCACAATGCGCTGCGCGGCCTCGGTTGCGAAAGCCTTCGCCATGGCGGCTTCCATGGTGATGCGCTCGGCACCGCCGTCCTTCTCCCACGCAGCGCGATACACCAGGAGCCTTGCCGCTGTGAGATCCGTTGCCATCCGCGCGATCTTTTCCTTCACCAGCTGGAACTCCGCGAGCGGCTCACCGAACTGCCGGCGCTGTGTTGCGTGCGCAACCGCCTCATCGAGGGCGCGCGCTGCCATACCGCATGCCGCCGCCGCGACCGTCGGGCGCAGACGGTCGAGTGCCGCCATCCCCAGCTTGAAGCCGCCACCCTCGGCGCCCACGCGATGACGTGCAGGCACGCGACAATTCTCTAACGCGATCTCACCCAATGGATGTGCCGCACTCATGACCTGCGCACCAACGAAGCGCAGTCCCGGTGTATCCGCCGGCACGAGAAAGCAGCTGATGCCGCGGCTGCCCTTGTCGCCGTCCGTTGATGCGAACACCGTGTAGAAGTCGGCGAGTCCTGCATTCGAGATCAGTGTCTTCGAGCCGTCAATGACGTACTCGTCACCATCGCGCCGTGCGCGCGTCGTCATGGCGGCGACATCGGACCCCGCACGTTCCTCCGTCATCGCAAACGCACCGATCGCAGTGCCGGCAATCGCACGGTCGATCCAATGCTGTCGCAGTGCACGTCCGCCGTCGCCCGAATCATCCGTTACTGCATTTGCACCGATGAGTGGCGCAGTGCTGAGCGCCTGCAGCGCGACCACTGCGTCAGCCAGTGGCGACACATACGCAACGGCCTCGCGTAGCAGTGCAACCGCGCGCAGATCATCTGACGCAATAGAGGACAGCCAGCCGCGCGAGCCCAGCCCTGAAGCGAGAGTCCTGGCTTGCGAGCGTGCGCTCGCGTCATCGGCGGGAACGCCGAGGCCATCAAGCAGCTCACGCATGAGGTTGTCGCGCAGCCGGACTGCGAAATCCAGATGCGATGACGTGAGGAACGCTCGAACCGGGCGCGTGTCGAGAGAGACGCCGGCCACTGAGGCCATCAGTGGAACTCCGGCGGACGCTGTGCGACGAATGCCTCGTAGGATTCGTGGAAGTTCGGATCGAGCATGCACGCCGCCTGGATCTCAGTCTCCCAGCGCATGCCGCTGTCGATGTCCATCGACCACTCGCGATCGAGCGCTTCCTTCGTGACCGACAGACCGAAGGACGGTCCACGCGCCAGCTTCTCCGCGAGCTCGCGCGCGACCGTCATCACATCAGCGACGGGGACGACGCGGTTGTACAATCCGATGCGGTGCGCTTCCGCTGCATCGATGAAGTCACCGGTCATGAGGATCTCGCTAGCGCGGCCGTGTCCGACAATGCGCGGCAACAGCCACGTCGCGCCCATATCCGCACCGGACAGTCCAACCTTCGTGAACAGAAATGCGATCTTGGCCGTATCCGCGGCAACGCGCAGGTCGCACGCGGCAGCTATCACGGCGCCTGCACCCGCGACCGTGCCGTTCAGTGCACCGATTACGGGACGCCTGCACTTGCGGATCGAGAGGATCAGTTCGCCCGTGATGCGCGTGAAGTCGAGCAGGCCCTGATAATCGCGCCCGTGCAGCGCGCCGATAATGTCCTCGACATCACCGCCCGAACAGAACGCGCGGCCGGCGCCCGTCAGGATGATCGCGCGCACACCAGGCTCGCGATCCAATGCATGGAAGAAGTCGCGCAGCTCCTCGTACACCTCGAATGTCAGCGCATTCAACCGCTCCGGCCGGTTCAGTGTGACCGTCGCAACCGATGTATTCGCATCGAGCTCGTACAGAAACGTCTTCGGGTTCAATGACATCTCAGTTCCTCTGCTTGAATACTAAATGACCGCGGTGGCTTCGATCTCGACGACTGCACCGTCATCAACGAGACCGCGCACCTCGACGAGCGTGACGGCAGGGAAGTGTCGGCCCATCGCAGCACGCCACACGGCGCCGAGCGCGGAACGCTCCGCCAGATACTCCGAACGATCCGTTACATAGATCGTCATGCGGCCGATATTGGAAACATCACCGCCCGCTTCGCGCACGACAGTCAGCACATTCGACAGCGCTTGCGACCACTGCGCAGCGATACCGCCGCCCACAATGCTGCCATCCGCTCCCCGCGCCGTCTGACCCGCTACGAACAGAATGCGACCACCCGCGGGTGCGAGCATGCCGTTGTTCCAACCCTTCGGCTCACCGAGCGACGCGGGATTGATGATGTCGAACGTCATGCGTCAGCACTCCCGTCAATGACAATAGCTTCGCCATTCACCCATGCACCGGTTTCCGAGCAGAGTGTCAGCACCGCGTTCGCAATCTCCGAAGTCGAAATAAGCCGCGTCTGGCCGCTGCTCTCGAGTACGACCGCGAGCGCTTCCGCCGCTGATCGGCCAGTTCGTTTCACGACATTCGCAACCGTCTGATCGGTCATCGGTGTATCCGCAAAACCGGGGCATAGCGCGTTGACGGTAACGCCGGTGCCGGCGGTTTCCGCAGCACCGGCACGGGTCAGTCCGATCACCGCGTGCTTCGATGCTGCATAGGCCGCAATGTACCGTTGCGCAGCCAGGCCCGCCACTGATGCGACATTCACCACGCGACCCCATTTGCGTTCCAACATACCTGGCAGAAATGCGCGCGTGCACAGGAATGATCCCGTCGCATTGATGGAGAACACGCGGTTCCAGTCTTCGAGCGTAGTGCGGTGCAGCAGCGCGGAATGTCCGACGCCGGCGTTGTTCACGAGGATGTCCACGACATCGAAGCGCTCGAAGGCCGCACGCGCGAGCGCAGTCACACTGTCTTCATCGGATACATCGCAGGCAACGGCGATGGCATTGCCGCCCAGTGCTACGATCGCACCCGCGACCTGCTCGACCTGCTCCAGTGTGCGG
>JBDSPG010000010.1:0-3982 GCA_039912685.1 Longimicrobiales bacterium
GTCCGCCACGCCGAGGCAGCCGGTGGTGACCCGCGTGACCCGACCCTGTCGCCGGCTGGCCAGGAGCGCGCACAGGCGCTGCTCAAGGCGATGGGTGGCGCAGGTGTCGCTGCAGTCTTCACGAGCCAGTACAATCGAACGAAGCAGACGGGTGAAGTCGTTGCCACGGCCAGCGGTACCACGGTCACCGTCGTTCCGGTGAACCGCGTGTCACTCGATGCGGACGCCGATGCATTGATTGCCCGCATCGTGCACGACTATGCCGGCCGCACCGTGCTCGTTGTCGGTCACAGCAATACTGTTCCCGTCATGGTGAAGATGGCGACGGGTATCGTCGTCGATCCGATTGCTGAAACCCAATTCGATCGCCTGTTCGTCGTTACCATCGCCGACGGTGCCGGGCGCGTCATCCAGACCAAATACTAGGAGTGTTCATGAATACGATAAAACGCGGCATGATGGTAGCGGCCATTCCGCTGGCGACACTCGTTCTAGCGTCATGTCGCACCGGGCAGGCAGTACCCGCGCGCAAGGAAATCGCAACTGCGACTGATGTCATCGCTGCGATGCACGATAAATATGCGTCCACATGGTATCAGACGCTGCGCTTCCGTCAGAAAGTCATCCGTGCGCCCGCCGCGGATGGTACGCTGCGCCCCGAGGAAGTGTGGCTCGAGCATGCGGAGATTCCCGGCAAGCTCCGCATCGACCTCGGCACGCAGTACAACGGTCGCGGCAACATTTACTCGGGTGACAGTGTGTTCGTGTTCAATCCGCCGAACCCGCCGCGCCGCGTCAAACAGCGGAATGCGCTGATGGTGCTCGGCTTCGATGTGTATCGGCAGGATGTCGAACGCTCGCTCGCGGTGCTGCGCGAGGAGAACTTCGACATGACCCGCTTCCGCGTGGATACATGGCAAGGCCGTCCGGTCTATGTGGTCGGTGCAGACGCCGGTGACCTCCACACGAAGCAGTTCTGGATCGATCAGGAACGGCTGGTATTCGTGAGACTGCTGAATCCGTCAGGTCCTCCGGGCAGCACGAGGACGGCGGAAGCACGATTCGACCGCTACGTTCCGTTCGGCGGCACGTGGATCTCGCCGTATGTCGTATTCCTGACGGACGGCAAGGAAACGATGCGCGAGGAGTATTTTGATATGGAGGCCAATCCTAAGCTGCCGGTTGGCCTGTTCGACCCGGATCAGTGGACCACGGTGAAACCGAATTGAAAGAACGAAGCTCGTTCACGAACGTACGTATGGTCGCGCTCGGCGCGGCATTGTTGCTCGCCGGCTGTGCGCAGTCTGCCGCGACGGTCACGAGCGCGAGCGCCGGCGCGAGAGGCGAAGCGAACGCCGTGACGCAGGCGGACGTCGAGCGCATCGAAACGATCCTCGCGCATGACAGCATGGAAGGCCGGCGCGTCGGCACAGTGGGTGCCGCGAAGGCGTCCGCGTTCATTGCGGCCGAGATGCAGCGCATCGGTCTGGAGCCCGCGGGTGACAACGGTACGTATTTCCAGAGCGTCGCGGGAACGGTGCAGAACAATTTCGCGTCATCGTCATCCGTCATTGTGGACGGGAAGGCGCTGCGCTGGAATGTTGATGTCACAGCAGCACCGGGTGCGGTTGGGCCGAAACCTGTGAACGCGGTACAGGTGATCTTTGGCGGCGTTACCGGTGATTCGGTAAACACCATCACGGCGGAGCAGGCGAACGGCAAGCTCGTGGTGCTGCTTCCTCGCGCGAGTCCGGCCGTCGGGCGGGGAGCTGGTCCATCGCCGAAGTTCGCAGGCGCTGCCGCGATCGCAACGATCAATCTCGATTCGCTCGATGCGCGGTCGATTCAGCTGATCAGCAATCCGCTCCAGGCGACATCACCGCGGACGACACCGCCGCGCGCGGGAGCACCGCCTGTAGCGCCCCAGCCGGCGCCCGCACCACCCGCGCCCCAGGCGCAGCTTCGTTTGACGCGCGCTGGTGCCACGCAGCTGTTCGGCGGCATGCCGGTGGCCGACCTCAAGGCAGGCGCGACCGGCGGAACGGTCACAGCGCAACTCAAGCATGCGATCACGCCGCAGCCGACATGGACGCGCAACGTCATTGGCATCATTCGCGGCAGCGATCCAAAGCTCAAGGCGGAGTGGGTGCTGATCGATGCGCACTATGATCACCTTGGGAAGCAGGTGCCGGCAGTCAATGGCGATTCCGTTTTCAACGGCGCAGATGATGACGCGTCCGGTGTTGTCGCCGTGCTCGAGATCGCGCGGGCGATCAAGGCGGGGAAGCAGCCGAAGCGGAGCATGATCTTCGGGGCGATGACGGGCGAGGAGGGCGGACTCATCGGTACCAATTACTACATCGCGCATCCATTCGTGCCGATGTCATCGCTCGTGGCGAATATGGAGATCGAGATGATCGGCCGTGCGGACTCGCTGAGCGAGGGTCGTGGCGGTGCGTGGCTGACCGGATATGAGCGGTCGACGATGGGTGACATGCTGAAGGCCAACGGAATCAGGATTTTCCCCGACAAGCGGCCGTCACAGAATTTCTTTTCGCGTAGCGACAACCGCGCATTCGCATGCATGGGCATTCCCGCGCACACGCTGTCGACATTCAATCTGCACAAGGACTACCATCGTCTGTCGGATGAAACGCAGTTCGTGGATTTCGTCCACATGACGGAAGTCATCAGGTCGGGAGCACGCGCGGCGCGTATTCTGGCGGATGGTGCGGTGCCAACGTGGGTGCCCGGTGGATCGCCGGTTGGTACGACGGTATGTCCCGGTACGCGCGCGCCTGGGAGCTGATTCGATGGCGCTGAAGGATGAAATGGAGCGGAGCGGCGAGAGGCTGTTCCGCTGGCGGAACTACCCGCCCGCGCTGTTTTTTGGTGTCATTCTGTGGGGCGTGCGGGGGATGCGAGATTCATCCGGCACCGCGATTCCGGAAGGCATGTGGGAGCTGATCTGCATCGCGGTTTCAGTCCTGGGACTTGTGTTACGGATTTGGGTGGTCGGCACGGCGGCGCCGTCCACATCGGGAGGGAACCGGCGGGGACAGAAAGCCGGCAGCGTGAATACCACGGGCGCATACTCGATGGTGCGCCACCCGCTGTATCTGGGCGCCCTTCTGAGCTGGACCGGCGTTGCACTGTTTCCGCGGTCGCCTGGAATCCTGATCATCACCTGGCTGCTGTTCTGGGTTTATTACGAGCGCATCATGATTGCGGAGGAATCGTTTCTCGAGCGGAAGTTCGGCCCAGCCTACACGGAATGGGCGAACGGTACTCCTGCGCTATTCCCGCGTTTCAGAAACTACGTGACGCCGCAGAGGCCATTTTCGCTGCGGCGTGCGTTGCGCCGTGAATATTCATCGTGGCTCGCGGCAGCCACGCCGCTGTTCGCGGTCAAGGTATACAGCGATTACGTGCTGTCGGGCACATGGCGGGTGGACCGCGTCTGGCTGATCGGGTTCGCCGGTGTGTGCATTCTCGCCGGCGTGATCCGTTCACTGAAACACTATACGAAGCTGCTGGACTCGAATCGCGAACCCGTTTGAGGGATAGCTGAACCTGCGCCTATCTCCCGCCGCCCGGTTTTTTGACAGGGGCCTTTGGCCCCTTCGCGGACGCGGCCTTCTCCCTGGCCTCGGCCGCCCTTTCCTTCTTCTCATCGGCCGGTGATTCGTGCACCACCGAGATGATCTTTCCTGTGATCGCATCGACCTGCACCTCCTCGATGCCACTGCGCCCAGTGACCTTCAGATCGTACGAATAGATAAGCTTGCCATTTTCCTCCTCGAGCTCGAACGACTGGACCCTGGCAGAGCGTACGCGAGCCATCGCGGTCGCACGAGCAGCCGTTTCGGTGACCTTCGCGCGCGCCGCGAGGGCGGCGGCGGCTTTGGCGGCCGAACCGGACGGCTTCGACGCTGGTGCCTGAGCGCCCCCGGGAAGGGCAGTAGCGAGGGCGAGACAGGCC
>JBDSPG010000016.1:0-10675 GCA_039912685.1 Longimicrobiales bacterium
ACGCATGTGCATTGCCGTCACTCGTACAACGCGCCCCTCGACCTCCAGTACGTCGCCCGGCTTGATGGTGCGTTCCGCGAGCAGGATGATGCCGGACACGAAGTTCTGCGCAATGCTCTGCATCGCGAAGCCGATGGCAATGGCGAAGAATGCGCCGGCGGCAAACAGTGTGCCCAGACTGATGCCCATTGTCTGCAATGCGCTGCCAAAGCCGATCGCGAGCACCAGGTAGTGAACCAGCCGTGCGATGGTCGATATCGTTCCCGAATCAACGGCGCCGCGGGATCCGATCCAGTTGCGAACAGCGCGCTGTGCCAGCCGTGAGATCACGACCGTCGCGACGACGATCAATCCGGTGATCACGAGCGTCAACAGCGTCACGGTCGTGCTGCTGATGGTGAACACCGGTATGTCCAGGACCTGCCGAACGTCCGCCACTACTTCACCCATTCCAACTCCGTCGCATATTGCACCGGCCAGCCTGTGTCCTATCTTGAGGGATGGACCGAAGAACCGCCACCCCTGCACCGCAGCCGAAGAAGGGACGACGCGCTGCATCCCGCGCACGCGCTGCATCTCGCGCCGGGAAGCGCACCGCCACGCGCATCCGCATGGCCGCGCGCAAGTCATCCGCCGGCCGACGGACTGCATATCGGACGGAAGCGTCGCGTAGGCTGCGCCGATTCAGACAGGGCTCGATCGTCGCCGTCGCGATGGCTGCTGTGACGCTCATGATCTTTGCACCCGACTCCGCTGCATCTGCGCAGGACACAGACAGCGTTCGCGGTGCTGCTGTCATCCGGAACGCCGCACGGCCGTTGCGCGATCTCGCGATCGAGTTCACGCGCATGCTTCCGAGTATCCTCGTCGCCCTCGGCATCCTGCTCGTTGCAGCGGTGATCGCGCGGTTTCTGCGCCCGCTGCTGCGACGCATGTTCGGTTCGTGGACACGTGCCGATGCTGTTACGGCACTTGCCGTCATTGTGCTCTGGACCATTGCGATTGCGACCGCGCTCAGCGTGATTGCCGGCGATGCCCGCGCACTACTCGGCTCCGTCGGCCTGTTCGGCCTCGCAATGTCGTGGGCGCTCCAGGCGCCAATCGAAAGCTTCGCGGGCTGGCTGCTGAACTCTTTCAAGTCGTACTACCGCGTCGGCGACCGCGTGCTCGTCGGCGACGTATTTGGCGATGTGTACGAGATCGATGTCCTCACGACCACAGTTTGGGAGGCGGGCGGACCGGACAAGGCAGTACACGGCGCGCAGCCGACCGGTGCCCTCATCACGTTCCCGAACTCGGAAGTGCTTCGTTCGAGCATCACCAATTACACGCGCGATTTCCCGTACGTCTGGGATGAGATCGTCATCGGCGTTGCAAACGAGTCCGATGTGCGACTCGCGTGCCGCCTGTGCCGTGATGCCGCGTCCCGCGTGCTCGGCCAGGTAATGCAGCAGCCGGCTGCCGATTATCAGGCTATGCTGAGGAGCAGGAATCTCGACTTCGACGTTGCCGTGGAACCGCAGGTGTTCGTTTCCGCCGCAGACGAATGGACCAATCTCACGATCCGTTATCTGGTTCCGGCACGAGCGCGACGACACTGGGCCAGCGAACTCCTCCTCGCCGTCAATGACGCACTCGCCGAGCCGGAGAACGCTGCGCGTATCTCCACAGCGTATCCGCGCCGCCAGGTGCAAATGCTGCCCGACGAGGGAACACATGCGCCGATACCGCGGACATGAAAATCGACCGCGACGAGGTCTTCACGAATGCTGCGGAAGCAGCGACGGAGACCAAGCTGCCCTACTGGCTCATCACAGTCGTTGCGGGCGCTCTGGCGACGCTCGGCCTCGCACTCAACAGCTCTGCAGTCATCATTGGCGCCATGCTGATTGCGCCTCTGCTCGGGCCACTCGTCGGGCTCGGCCTCGGCCTGGCCTCGGGGGACGGCCGACTCACGCTTCACACCGCCATTGTAATCATCGGGAGCACTATTGTCGTGATCGCGACGGCAGCACTCCTGACAATGCTGCTGCCGTTTCCAACCGTGACGGACGAAATACTCGCGCGCACGCGGCCGACCACGCTCGACCTCGCGGTCGCCGTGCTGTCCGGTCTCGCCGGTGCCATCGTCACCGTCTCGCGCGCACGCAACCTGGCGGGTGCCGTGCCCGGCGTTGCGGCCGCAGTCGCGCTTGTTCCTCCGCTCAGTGTCGCCGGCTTCGGCATCGGCATCGGTTGGAACGGCGACATCATCCGCGGATCCCTGCTGCTCTATTCCGCGAACCTCGCCGGTGTCGTGCTCAGCGCCATGTTCGTGTTTCTGGTTGCCGGCATGCATCGCACGAGCGTACTCGGTACCGCGCGCTCATGGCATGAGCGTGAGGGATCGACGCGCATTGGCCGCAACATCGACCGCGTACCGGGCCTCCGCTCACTTGGTGTGGCGACCTCGCCGTGGACACGCCTCGCACTCGTCGCAGTTTTTGCCGCAGTCCTCGCCGTGCCACTGACAGCCACACTAAGACAGATCTCGCGCGAGACACGCGTTCAACGCGCCATCGCTACCGCCGAAGACATGTTCCGCAGCCCCGAAAATGCATTCATCATTGGGCACAAGGTGGTCATCGGTGATACTGCAACGCATGTATTCCTCCGTGTCGCGACAACCACTCCTTTCCGGTCGGCGGACCGGATGAAGTTCGAGCGCAAAGCAACCGCGGCGGCCGGCGAGCCGGTAACCGTATCGCTCGAACAGATCGCAACACGGACCGGCGATATTGCAGCATTCACCAACATCGCACCCGGCACGCTCACGACGGAGGCGCCGCCGCGTGCTGATGTCGGCGCCCTGGTCGACGATGTGCAGCACCGGATGGCAGTCGTTCTCGCAGAACAGCCGCTCCCGGATCGCGTGCAAATCGTCGGGTACGAGGTCGGTCCCGGGACCGCCGATACGGCCGTGATCACGGTCGCTTACCTCGCGCCCGCGTCGCTCGCCGCTGATGCGGAGCAAATGCTGACGCGCAGCATCGCGCGTGCCATTGACGGCACCGCGCATGTCAGCCTGCTGTACATCCCCGGCACGCCACAGGTTGCGGCGGTGCGTGATGCGAACGCACGGGTCAGTGAGGACATTGCCCGGTTCCTGAAGCGCTACCCGCGCCTCGACGTCCAGGTCGAACGGGGCGCGCGCGATTCCGCGGCTGCCGCTGCCGCAACTCGCAGTTTGATCGGTCAAGGCGTCGACAGCACTCGTATCAAGATGCGCACCGACAGTTCGGCCGGCGTCTTCTACCGGATCGTTGCGCGCGTTATTCCTGACAGGTAGCGACACGCGGTCGTCATGGTGCGTGGATGCGCCGATACAATGCAAGCATGCCACCCGAGTGCAAAGTGCGGTTCTACGATCGGTCAGCGGCAATGCGTATTGGACATCCGGGCGATTTAGGTGGGAAAAAAGAGGGGGATTTGCGCTCGCAAATCTTCCCACACCGGTCCGGTCTTTGCAGGCGCATGCGGAGTACCGACAGTTCCTCAACAAGAAGGTCCACAATGATGAAGCTTTTCATGGCGGGCATTTGCTGCGCCGCCTCCGCCCTCGCCCTTGCTGCTCCCTCCGCACTCGCGGCGCAAACTATCGGGTTCAAGGGAGGCTACACGGCGTCTACGCAGAAATGGCCTTCCAACACGAATCAGATCACCGCCCAGGCCGGCCTTGGGGGCGGCGGCTTCATTCGGTTCGGAGCCATGGGTATTTCGGTGCAGGCAGAGGCACTCGCGCTGACAAAGGGATCGGAGGAAAAGCACGAGAGCGCCGATCCGAATGTGCATCTTGATCGGGATGTGAAGATCGGCTACATCGAGGTTCCCATACTGGTAAGGCTAGCTTTGGGTCACGCGATTGTCTTTTCTCCATACGTGATGGCAGGCCCTGCATTCGGGTTCAAGACCAGTTGCAGTGCGGGCCTTGCGGAAGGGTCATCGGCCCGCAGTGATTGCGGCTCGACGATCAAGACAGTGGATACAGGGATGGCAGGCGTAGCTGGAATCGAGTTGGCCGCCGGACCTGGTAGCTTGCTTCTGGAAGGTCGGTACACGTACGGTCTTACGGACGTTGCAAAAACGAATGCGACGGGCAGTATCAAGAATCGCTCAGCCGCTGTCATGGCCGGCTACGCAATCGGACTTCATTGACGTACATCGGGGGGGCTGCCGCTCCCACTCGGCGGACAGCTACCCCTAGCCCTCAACCGCATTAATCATATCGAAGATCGGCAGGTACATGGCCACGATCATACCGCCGACGATCACGCCGAGGAACACGATCATGATTGGCTCCATCGCCGCCAGCAGTGCTTCGACGGCAGCGTCCACTTCTTCGTCATAGAAGTCGGCGATCTTCGTCAACATCTCATCGAGACCGCCGGTCTGTTCGCCGACGTTGATCATCGACGTCACCATCGGCGGGAACACGCCGGACTTCTTGAGCGGCTCGCTGATGGTTTCACCGCCCGCAATCGATGCGCGGGATTCCATGATGGCGTCGTGCAGCACGCGGTTGCCCGCGGTCTTCGCCGTGATCTCGAGACCATCGAGAATCGAAACGCCCGATGACACGAGCGTGCCGAGCGTGCGCGTAAACCGTGCAATCGCGGCCTTGCGCTGCATGGGCCCGAGAATCGGCATGTTCAACAGCACACGATCGAGGAACAGCTGGCCGTTGGGCGTCTTGTACGTCTGCTTCAACGTGGTAATGATCATGAAGATTGCGATCACGATGACGTACCAGCGCGCTTTGAGTCCCTCCGACAGGAAGATCACGAACGCGGTTGGTCCAGGCAGCTTCAGGCCGACGCTGCCGAACATTTCCTGGAACACGGGGATCACGAAGATGAGCAGCACCGCAACGGCACCGATAGCGACCGTCAGAATGACGCTCGGATAGATCATCGCGCCCTTGATCTTGCGGCGCAGCTGATCAGCCTTTTCGAGGAATACTGCGAGACGGAGCAGAATGGTGTCGAGAATACCGCCGGCCTCGCCCGCGGCCACCATGTTCGTGTAAAGCTCCGGGAACACTTTCTCATGATTGCGCAGTGCATCGGCGAGCGTCTGACCGGACTCGACGTCGTACAGCACCGCTTCGATCGTTTTGCGCAACACCGGGTTCTCGCTCTGCTTCGCCAGGATGTCCAGGCTCTGCACGAGCGGTAGGCCGGAGTTGATCATGGTTGCGAACTGGCGGGTGAAGATCACGATATCGCGCGTCGCGACTCCGGAGCCGAACGTCGGCATCTCGAAGCCCTTCTTCTCCTCGATCTTGACGGGAATAAGCCGCTGCCGGCGCAGCTGCGCCATCGCTTCTTCGCGGTTTTCGACATTAAGCTCGCCGCTCTGAATCTCCCCCGACGGACTGCGTGCGGAATATGTAAAAGTTGCCATGGTCCCTCTGGTTAAGCGTTCGGGATCGGCTGGCCTGCCATGCGCAGGAACTCGTTCGGATCGGACGAGTGCTGCAGACAGTCTTCCAGCGTCACCTCGCCGGCGATGTAGATCTGATACAGCGCGTCGTTCAGCGTCTGCATGCCGAACTTCTTGCCGGCCTGCATGATCGAATAGATCTGATGAATCTTGTCGTCACGAATGCATGCGCGAACCGCCGGCGTGCATATCATGATCTCGCAGGCGGCAACACGGCCGGTGCCCTTCGCGCGGGGAAGCAGTGTCTGTGTGACCACGCCTTCGAGCACGAACGCAAGCTGTGCACGAACCTGCGCTTGCTGGTTCGACGGGAACACGTCGATGATGCGGTTAATGGTTTCTGCGCACGAATTCGTGTGCAGTGTCGCGAATGCGAGATGGCCCGTCTCCGCGATTGTCAGCGCCGCGTGGATCGTCTCCTGATCGCGCATTTCGCCGATGAGCACTACATCCGGATCCTGGCGCAACGCATATTTCAGCGCGGTACCGAACGACTTCGTGTCCGCACCGATTTCGCGCTGGTTGACGATACAGCCCTGGTGCTTGTGCACGAACTCGATCGGGTCTTCGACTGTGAGGATGTGACCGCGATCCTCGCGATTGATCTTGTCGATCATCGATGCGAGTGTCGTGCTCTTACCGGAACCTGTAGGGCCCGTGACAAGGATCAGACCGCGGGGTTTTTCCGCGAGCTTCGCGATGATCGGCGGCAGCTTCAGGTCCTCGAATGTCTTGATCTGGAACGGGATCTGGCGGATCGCCATCGATACGCAGCCACGCTGCTTGAAGCAGTTGCCGCGGAAGCGTGACAGGTTCTGAATGCCGAACGAGAAGTCCAGTTCGTCCTCGACCTCGAACCGCTTCTTCTGGGCCTCCGTCAGGATCGAATACGCAATCGAGAGCGTGTCCTTCGGCGTCAGCACGATGTCCGCGCTAGAGTTCGTGATCTCACCGTCGATGCGCAGCTTCGGTCGCTCGCCCGCCGTGATGTGCAGATCGCTCGCACCGCGCTTGATCATCTCATCGAGAAGTGCGCGGAGATTGACGGTCTTTTCCTGGGACGGTACCCCAAGCGGCGCTGCCTGAGTGCTCATTATGCTGCAGTCTCCTTCACGACTTCTTCGAGTGTGGTGACGCCCTTGGCGACTTTCTTCAATCCGTCCATGCGCAGCGTCAGCATGCCTTCCTTCAGGCCCTGAATGCGCAGGTCATCTGCACTGGAGCCCTGCATGATGAGCTTACGCAGCTCCGGCGACATGGCCATGACCTCGTACAGACCTGCGCGGCCCTTGTAACCGCTGCCGCTGCACTTGTCGCAGCCCGTGCCACGGTAAAAAACGATCTTGCGATCTTCTCCCATGATGCTCGCGGAATCGAGATACTCATCGCTGTACTTCGCTTCCGCCTTGCAGCCGGAGCAGATCCGGCGCAGCAGGCGCTGCGCCGTCACGCAGTTGAGCGCGGCCGCCACATTGAACGGTTCGAGACCCATATCGATGAGACGCGTGATCGTCGATGGCGCGTCATTCGTGTGCAGTGTCGAAAGCACGAGATGGCCCGTGAGCGCGGCCTTGATGGCGATACCGCCGGTCTCGATGTCGCGGATCTCGCCGACCATGATGATGTTCGGGTCCTGACGAAGGAATGCCTTCAACGCTGCGCCGAACGTCATGCCGATCTCATTGCGGACGAGCACCTGGTTGATGCCGTAGATGTTGTACTCGACCGGGTCCTCGGCCGTCATGATGTTTACATCGATGTTGTTCACCTTGGACAACGCGGAGTACAGTGTCGTGGTCTTGCCGGAGCCGGTGGGCCCGGTCACGAGCACCATGCCGTACGGATTCATGATCGACGCCATGAAGTCCTTCTCGGCTTTCGGCTCGAAGCCGAACTTCTCGGGGTCGAGCGTCAGGTTGCCCTTGTCGAGAATACGCATCACGATCTTTTCGCCGAAGATGACCGGCAGCGTTGACACTCGGAAGTCGACGACCTTGTTCTTCATCTTCAGCTTGATGCGGCCGTCCTGCGGCACGCGGCGTTCCGCGATGTTGAGCTGCGACAGAATCTTGATACGCGATGTGAGCGCCGCCTTCATCTTCATTGGCGGCCGCATCACTTCCTCGAGCGCACCGTCAATGCGGTAGCGAATGCGGATGTCCTTCTCGAACGGCTCGATGTGGATGTCCGACACGCCGCGATTCACGGCATCAGTCAGCAGCGCGTTGATGAGCTTCACGACGGGCGCATCTTCCACCTGCGCCTGCATCGCCGAGACATTTATCTCCTCTTCGCGCTCTTCGATCAGCTCGACCTCTTCGTCGCCCTCGATCTGCTCCATCAGCGCGCCGAGCGAACCGGAGTCCTTCTCTTCCGGCGCTACCTGCGCCTGGTAGTACTGCTCCAGATGCTTGCGCAGCGTGTACTCGCCCACGATCACCGGCTCGATGTCGTGGCGCGTGATGAACTTCAGCGTGTCCACCGCGCCCGCATCCGTCGGATTCGCCATGGCGACCGTCAGCATGCGCCCGACCCTGCGCAGCGGCAGCACCAGGTGCTTCCACGCCTGCTCGGACGGGACCAGCTTGATGATCTTGGGGTCGACCTGGACGCGGTCGAGATCCACCGCGGGCACGCGATACTGCTTCGCGAGCGTGCGTGTAAGATCGGCCTCCTGCATGAAGCCGAGCTTGACCAGCGAGAAACCGATCCGCGTGTTGTTCGCCTTGGCGTCCTGAAGTGCGGATGTCAGCTGCGCCGGGGTGATAAGACCTTCCCGGACGAGAAGGTCGCCGATGCGATCTACTGCCGTTACGGTTGTTGCCATACTTTCCTTGAGCGCGCCTGGAACTGGCGGGTCGAACCGGTGAGAGGGAAATAAGTTACAGTAGCGTCTCCCACAGGGTCAAGCTGAGTCACGGTATATGAACATACGGGCGCAGCCGCTCCAGCATAGCCGGACCGACACCCTTCACTCCCACGAGTGCATCGACATTCGCAAAACGTCCCACGGAATCCCGATATGCGACGATCCGTGCCGCAAGGACCGGACCGATTCGCGGGATGCGCTCCAACTCCGCCACCGTAGCAGCGTTCAGGTCCACCGATGGAGGCGGCGCCTTCGGTTTGGAGGCTGCCGAGGGTCGCGACGTTTTCTTTACACCCCCCGTGTCCGCAACGGGGGTCGTTTTCTTCGGCCGGGACCGTTTCGGCACGGCCGCTTCGGATGCCCTGGATAGCGAATCGATGTCGATGGCGGCGAGGTCTGCGGAAATCGGAAGGGGGCGGTCCGTCCAGCGGGCGAGGATGGACAGAACGATCATCGCGGCGATGAACGCGATCGCCCTCGTCTCCTCCCTGCTCAACCGCAATGTCGCCTCCGTCTCAGAATCCGCGGGGTGCGGAGACGAAGTCTGGCGTAATGTATGTCGAAGTCCGATAGCAGGTTAGGCTGGCGCGACCGGAATATGGGACAGTCGCGCGAGCCGTACCCTCGAGCTCAGCCGCCGCTATACGCCAGGTACACGAGCAACCTTCCGACGGCACCCAGCCCGATCGGCGATGTGTGCTCCACGGTGTCCTGTAACGTGTGCCAGTACAGACCGAATGTGCCAGGCGGAACCGGCCTGCCGTATTCGCCATCGATGATGTCGATGGTGTGGATGCCGCCCGCGTTGAGGGCGTCATGGTCATCGCTCACGCCGCCGCCGACGCGCTGCGGAAACATGGCCCCGAGGCCGAGTGCCGCGGCAGCCCGCCAGGCCCGGTCCACGACCTCGGGCGCGTACCGGTTCGATGACTGCTCGATCGGGAAAACGGGCTCCTGGTCCCCGATCATGTCGATCAGGATGCCGTACAGCGGCTTATAGTCGGCCGGCATATTGGCTACAAAATGCTTGGCCCCGATATACATGTCGCCCTGCTCCCAGTCCTCGCCATCCGTGAACAGCAGGTCCACGCCGATCGGGGGCGGCCGGTTCTTGAATATGTCCGCGAGCATGAGGAGCACGGCCACACCGGACGCGCCGTCATTTGCGCCGGGGATGGGCTTGGTCCGGTTGGCTGGGACCGGATCCTGGTCGGCCACAGGCCGGGTGTCCCAGTGGGCGAGGAAGAGCACCCGCTTCGTCGCGACGGGGTTGAACCGCGCGAACACATTGGCCATCGGGATCGCTTCGCCGTCGTTCCCCTTATGCGCGATGTTCTGCACGATGACGGTATCGGCCCGGGGCTTCAGGTATTCCTGCATCCAGGCGAGCTGCGCGCGGTGTCCGGCGGTACCGGGAACGCGTGGTCCGAACTCGACCTGGCGGCGCAGCAGCGCGAACGCCGAGTCCGCCATGAAGACAGGCATGCCGCGGTCAGGCGCGGCCACCGCAGCCGCCACGGCCTGGTTGCCCTGATTCTGGTCGGAACAGGCAACCATACTCGCGGCATAACACGCGACGAGAATCATCCGCATCAGCGGATACCTCCGAGAGTGGAAATGTCTTTACCTGCCGTGAGATTGAACTGTCCGAAGAGGCTGAACCTCACCTCGCTCGTACCCGTCTGCGTTCCAACATGGTTCTGTCGCGCGTTGTAGTCCAGCCTCATGCCGATACGCATTTCCTGTAGCCCTGTATCGAGCTGGAACTGACCGTTGCGTGTCGTCGCTTCGATCTGCGCCGTACACGTTCCGATATTGAGGATCGACGCAGAGCCGCACTGTGTCGTGGTCGTCTGCAGGAAGCTTAGCGTCGCCTGCACGGGGTCATCCAGCTTCGAGCTCAGGAACAGCGGCGCCGGCAGAATACTGTTCAACCCGAAACGGTGATAGCCGGTGAGTGTTTCGCGACGGCCAGTCGGTTCCTTGTACGTGCCAATCGTGTATTTGCCGGCGTAAACGAAGCTGATGGCCTTCTGCAGTGAAATGCTGGAGTTCACCGGAATCTCATAACGCTCCGCCTCGCGGCGCTGCAACTCGCCGACGCCGTACTGGTTGGTCGTGAGGACGCGATCGATGCCGCCATCAATACTGAAGTTGACGACGTACTTTTGCAGCGGCTTCGGAATGCGGACATCCCGCATGGTGACCGTGACCGAGGGCCACTTCCGTTCGTTCTGCAGCCGCTGACCGCCGCGCAGGTCGAAGCCGTCGAGGTCGGTCGTGCGATAGCGTACGTCGAGGCGCAACGACTTCGCGAACGCGAAC
>JBDSPG010000023.1:0-22063 GCA_039912685.1 Longimicrobiales bacterium
ACACTGTCCACCAAAGGGGGTTACATATTCATAAACCCGTTTTTATATTGTGCAACCATGATCGGCCACCGTTGCGAGGAGATACCCGGGTGCGGATACAGAACGTTTTGAAGCCGCACGAAATCCTCCGGTAAGGCAGCCTTATCCGCTCGAGCGGATGGCTGCTTTTCCTTTATTCACCCGATCCAGGATGCAAGCGAACATGTTTGTAAACTCCCGCGCGCTGGATTCCTTCGATCAGTATCTGTACGACGTCGAGAAGTACCCACTCATTGAGGATCCGGGCGAAGAGCGAGAGCTGGCGCGCCGGGCCCGTGTAGGAGACAAGGAAGCAGCGGAGCGGCTGGTGACGGCCAATCTCCGTTTCGTCATATCGTATGTAAAGAAATATCAGGGTCGTGGACTCGGACTCGCAGAACTCGTCTGCATCGGCAACGAAGGTCTGCTGAAGGCCGTGAAGAAGTTCGATCCGGATAAGGGAGTAAAGTTCATTTCGTACGCGGTCTGGTGGATCAGACAGACAGTTCTGCAGGCGCTGGCGGAGCAGACGCGCTCCGTTCGCATTCCGCTCAATCAGAACTCGAATCTCGTAAAGCTGTCCCGTACGGATACGGCACTCACACAGCTGCTCGGCCGTTCTCCGACGGATCAGGAGATCGCGGACGAGATGGGGGAGCCGGTCGAAACAGTTCGTGCGCTTCGCCGCGTCGCAGCATCGGAGCTGTCGCTCGATGCGCCGATCGATCGTGGAGATCGCGACAGTGCTTCGTTCGGCGAGCGATTCGCGGGCGCCGAGGCCGAGGACATCGAGGAGACAGTGGAATCGCAGGCACAGCGCGAATTCCTGGATCGCATGTTCGAGAAGTACCTGACGGAGCGTGAGCGCAAGATTCTGTATCTCTACTACGGCCTCGATGACGGCGAAGAACGCACGCTCGAGGAGATTGGCTCGCTGCTGGGAGTGACGCGCGAGCGCATTCGCCAGATCCGCAACCGCGCCTTCGAGAAGCTTCGCGAGAGCCCGGACGGTGATGCGCTGTCGACGTTCTGGAGCGCAAACTGACGCAGCGCGCACGGACGCAACACGCGCGTCTCGCGTGAAACTAGGAATCGTGGCGGGCCGGTGCAGCATAAGCACCGGCCCGCTTTTCTTCCCAGTTCGGAACGATCCAATCGACCTCATGTACTAGACGTCATGCCGAGAAACTATTACGCCGCCGTCACCTTCCTTGCTCTGATGCTCCTGCTGCCGCCCAATATGGTTCGCGCGCAGGATGACACGTCGCGGGTTGTTGTCGACACGACTCGTGGTGGCAGCGCCGGATGGGACACACCCCGCATTCTCGCACTCATTTCACGCGCCGCCGAACGCAGAGCGAGGCCCCGCGCCGACACCGCATTGCACAATTACAAGGCGACGGCCGAAGGGTTCGTCTACTTCTTTCTCGACCGCCCATCGAACGACCAGCGCACGCTCGTACGCGTGAACCAGATCGGCCTCGAGCTCTATTGGCGCCAGCCCGATGAAGCGCGTCAGCGGATCGCAGGTATGCGTGATGCCAGTCCGCTGCCCAATACGATGCGCTATCACCTCGACCATCTGACCATGGTGCAGAATGGTTTTGGCGACGTCATCCGCATGGGCGATGGCGACGAAGTTCGCGACGTCGTGCATCCCGCATCAGCGAAGGCGCCCGGCGTGTATCAGTATCGACTCGCAGACTCCCTACAGCTGCGACTGCCTTCGCAGACGGAGCCCATCCGCGTATACGAGGTGCAGGTACGACCGCGACGTACGGACCGCCCCGGATTTGTCGGATCACTCTTTATCGACCGCACCACCGCCGACGTCATCCGCATGACGTTCACGTTCACACCTGCATCGTACGTCGACAAACGGCTCGACTACATCAACCTCTCGCTCGACAACGGTCTCTGGGAGGGACGCTACTGGCTTCCCAATGAGCAGACTGTCGAAATACGGCGTCAGCTTCCCGAACTCGACTTCGTGGCCGGCAGTGTCATTCGCGGACGCATGCGTATCGTTGACTACAAACTCAACGACACCATCCCCGATTCGATCTTTCGCAATCGCCGCCCTGTCGTAGCCGTCAGCCGCGACAAGCTCGAGAATTACAAGTTCCAGAGCGACATCTTCGACGATATCGAGAACGAAGGCCTGACACAGCCGCCGGCGATGGCGACACTGCGTCGCCAGGCCGCGGAGCTGATTGGGAGTCGGTTGATGTCCGGGCTCCCCGCACTGCGCCTATCCTATCCGGATGTGTCTTCCGCTATTCGCTACAACCGCGCGGATGGCCTGTTCCTCGGCGCTGGCGTTGCGTACTCAACGGGACCGCCGTGGCGAGTGCATGGCGCTACCGGCTACGCCTTCGGCAGTGAGCGCGGATCCGCGCTCGCGCGCATCACGTACGCGCCCGCTACGACGGCGATCGCTGCCACAGGATACTCCCACGCGCTGCGTGATATCGGTGCAGTCCCTGCAATGGCCGGCATCGCCAACTCCGTATCGGCTGCCGTGCTCGGCAAGGACTACCTCGACCCCTGGTATGCATCGGGCGTCGAGCTCGCGCTGAAGCGGCCGGTTGGCGCCGCGTCCAACATCACACTCGCTGCTGCCGCCGAACGTCAGCGCAGCGCGATCCGATCGCAGGACCACGCCTTGTTCAACCACGGCGCCGATTTCCGCGGCGTCCGCGCGATCGATAACGGCACAGATTACAGCCTGACTGGAACGCTGGGCCGCACCATGCCGACGAGCGGCACTGTTTCGTGGGGCGCCGTTGCGTCCCTGCGCGCCGGACAGTTCGACAGCGACGGCTTCTATGTTCGACCGCGCATCGACACAGACCTGCTGATGGTCGAGCCATCGCACAACCGCGAGCTCCGCGCATCGCTCAACGCGTCCGCGGTCACCGCGGATGCGCCGGCCCAGCATTATTTCATGATCGGCGGAACCGGCACACTGCCTGGATACCGTTACCGCACGTTCGCCGGGCGGGCTGGAGCGGTTGCTGATGTACAGCTTACGCAACGCGTGTTCTATCCGTGGGTCGGCGTGCGCATGCTCGCAGCTGCCGGGTTCACAACTGCGCTGGACAGCGGTCGCACCAACGCCTCCGCGGCGTGGAACGTGCGCCCGACGGACGGAATTCGAACATCCGCCGGGGCCGGCGTCTCTCTCTTCTGGGATCTGCTTCAGGTCGATGCGGTGAAGGGTCTGAACGGCGGCACCTGGGTGCTGCAGTTCTCCTTCACCCGCATCCTCGACGACATCAGCTGATCGCTAGACGAGCGCCTCTTCCTCGTCTTCCACTTCACTACCGCGCACCGAGCCACCGCCCAGCATTACCAGCTCGCGGACCTGCACGTCCGCCGTCGGGATCGTGACCCCGTTCTTCTCGAACGAACCATACTCCATGCGCCCCTCGATGTAGACGCGATCTCCCTTGCGCACGTATTCCTCCGCGATCTCCGCCAGGCGATCCCACAGCGTGATGCGATGCCAGTCCGTCCGCTCCTCCATCGCACCATCGCGCGGCACACGCCGGCTCGTCGCCAGCGACAGATGCGCCACCTTCGTCCCCGCCGACGTCATCTGCACCTCCGGATCACGCCCGACATTGCCGACCAGAATGACCTTGTTGATCGAACGGCTCATAGTTGCCTCCCAGTGGTGGTTGCTTGTTTCGCAACGATGGCTGTCTAAGCGGGGCAGCTACATAGCCGCGCGAGCCATTTTTTCACCTGCGTCCGAGCCGGCAACGGGCGAATGAGCAATCGTAGCTACTTGGTCTCGTACCAGCTGGTGCCGGCGCCGGTTACGACCTCGAGCGGGACATCAAGCGGGAATGCGTTCACCATAAGGCTGCGCACGAGTGTCGTCGTCGTCTCGAGCTCGGATGACGGCACCTCGAAGAGCAGTTCGTCATGCACCTGTAGCAGCATGCGCGCTCCGGCACCCTGTTCGCGGAGCGCGTCATGAATGTTGATCATGGCAATCTTGATGATATCGGCCGCACTTCCCTGTACGGGAGCGTTGGTTGCCACGCGCTCGCCGAACGAACGGATGTTGAAGTTGCGGCTGTGGATTTCGGGTACGTAGCGACGCCGGCCACTCAGCGTCTCGACGTACCCGAGCTCTTTCGCTTTCTCGATCATCGTATCGAGATAGCGGCGGACATCGGGAAAGCGTACGAAGTAGTTCTGAATGAACTCCTGCGCTTCCTGTCGCGTCGTACCGAGCTTGTCGGACAGCGCGAATGCACCAATGCCGTAGATCGTGGCAAAGTTTACAGTCTTCGCCGCGGCCCGCATGTCGGATGTTACCTGCGCTACATCGGCCACCCCGAACATGATGGCTGCTGTCTGACGATGAATGTCGAGACCCGACCGGAACGCCGTAACGAACGCCGGGTCACCGGACATGTGCGCAAGGATGCGCAGCTCGATCTGGGAGTAGTCCGCACCCAGGATACTGAATCCCTCTTCTGGCACGAATCCCTTGCGCAGCTCAGCACCGCGCTCCGTACGGATCGGGATGTTCTGTAGATTGGGGTCGTTGGAGGACAGGCGTCCTGTTGCTGCAACCGCCTGCGCGAACGTCGTATGAATGCGTCCGTTCCTGTCTGCGAGCTGCGGCAGTGCATCTACATACGTGCCCTTCAGCTTGTCGAGCTGTCTGAAGTCCATGAGCAGCAGCGGCAACTCGTAGCCCTGGTCCGCGAGAGTCTGCAGTACCGACACATCAGTCGATGGCCCCGTCTTCGTCTTGCTGATCACGGGGTACTGCAGCTTCTCGAACAGAATCGTGCGCAACTGCGGTGTCGAGTTGATGTTGAACTCTTCGCCCGCAACACGGAAGATCTCGCGCTGCGTCACATCCAGATCACGCGTGAGCCGAACCTGCGATTCGTGGAAGAAGTCGCGGTCGATCTTGATGCCCGCCCATTCCATGTCGGCGAGTACCTCGAGTAGCGCAAGCTCAACATTTCGATACAGGGGAGTCAGTGCGAAGCGGTCCAACTCTGGTTCGAAGATCTCGCGGAGTCGCAGCGCCATGTCCGCGCGCTCAGCGGCATAGCGCACCACATGCTCCATCGGCGCGGCTGCAAAGTCGACGCGATGCCTGGCATCGCCGATAACTTCCTCCAGCCCGCTTGTCCGATAGTTGAGGTGCTGCAGCGCAAGCGCATCAATGTCGTGCTGCCGTCCGCTCGGATCCAGAACATACGATGCGAGCATCGCGTCGAACTCGATGCCGCGCAGTGTCACACCCTGCCGACGCAGGCGAATCAAATCCTGCTTCAGATCGTGCCCGCTCTTGCGGATTGTCTCGTCCTCGAGCACGTCCCGGAGCTGCTTCAACTCCGGTGATGTAAGTGGTGGCAGGTTGCGGACGCCGACGCCGTCGAGGTCCAGCACGCCGGGCGTGTAATGGCCGAGCGGCAAGTAATGAACATCGCCCGGCCCGAGGGCGATGCTCAAACCGACGAGGTCGCCACGCATCGGCAGTGACTCGTTGCTCTCCGTGCGCAGGGCGATCGAGCCTATCGCACGCGCGCGTGCGGCCAGGGTCGCAACGAGCGCCGGTGTATCCGCCACCTCATACGTTGTCTCGAACTTGACTGTTTCCTCCGGCTTCGGCGCGTAGTCACGCACGAACGAGTGGAACTCCAGCTCGAGGAACACGCGACTCAGCGCCTCGCGGTCAGGCTCACTGATCTTCAGCGCCTCTAGATCGAGCTCGACGGGAAGTGCATCCATGATCGTGACAAGTTGCTTCGACAGCAGTACATCCGCTGCATGCTCGATCAGCGCTTCACGCGGCCGCTTCTGTTTTATGTGTTCCACATTGGCGAGAATGTTTTCGACTGAACCGTACTCTTCGATCAGCGATATCGCGGTCTTCGGTCCTATGCCGCGCGCGCCCGGAATGTTGTCGGAGCTGTCGCCTATCAATGCGAGATAGTCGATTACATGCTCCGGCGGCACACCCAGCCGCTCCGATGCATTTGAAACGCCGATCCATTCCTCTTCCACCTGCGCTTGTCCACCGCGGCCGGGATTGAGCAAGCAGATGTGTGGTGCAATCAGCTGATAGAAATCCTTGTCGCCGGAAACGATCACGGCTTCCAGACCCTGCTCCACCGCGCGCTTCGCGAGCGTTCCGATCACATCATCGGCTTCGTGGTTTTCAAGCTCGAGAATGGGAATATTGAAGCCTTCGATCACACCCCGAATGCGAGGCAAAGACCATTTCAGGTCGTCAGGCATCTTCTCGCGTGTCGCCTTGTACGCTGGATACAGCACCTCGCGATTGCTGGTGCCCGCGTCCAGCACGACACCGAGGTAATCCGGCTGATGATCGCGCAGGATGTTGATGAGGAAGCGCGTGAAGCCGAACGCGGCGGAGCTGTTCTCGCCCTTTGACGTGAGCAGCGGACGATTGATCATCGCAAAAAATGCCCGGTAGATGAGTGCATACCCATCAATCAGGAACAACCGCGGCCGCGTCTTTTCTGGTGTCTGAACCATCGTATCTCTCGGGGCTTCGCGCAGTCATTCGCGCGAGGGAATTTAGAGCGGAATCCCGGTCTATGGCAAAGAACCAGTGAGCCCTCTCTCCCTGTTGGCCGGAGGGGGCCTGGTGGATCCGGCGAACAAGCGCGCCTTGCGCGTGGCTTGCGCGCGATGCGCGCGGCGACTGGCGACTGGCGACGGGCGAATGAGGACAACGGATTGCCACGCGGTTGCCGCTGTTGCGCCTTGGGCCGTTGTTCTCATTCGCCGAGCGAGCAGCGCGAGCGGGTCGCCCGTCGCCAGTCGCCCGTCAGCCACGCGCAAAGCGCGCTTGTTGCTTTTGCTGCAAAGCGCGCTCGTTAACTCGGAGTCACGCGGGCATGGGATGCATAGCTACGCCGCGGAAACGGGCACGGGATGCCGAAAACCCCGCGAACGTCCGTCCACGGGGTCATCGCAAGAAAGGATGTGGGTGCGCGCTAGGCCGGTACGGGTCTCATTACATTCGACGCCTGCAGTCCTTTGTCGGTCTGCTTCACCTCGAACTCTACCTCGTCACCTTCGCCAAGGGTTTTGAATCCCTCCATCGAAATTGCTGAGAAGTGAACGAAGACATCTTCGCCGTCCGATTGTTCGATGAAGCCATAGCCCTTGGCATCATTGAACCACTTCACCTTACCTCTGGCCATCACCCAGCCTCCTACCATTGAGTGCTTGTACAACACCACAACAACGGTTCGAAGGTACATTTCGCCGCTTTCGTAAGTCAAGAAAAATTTTGTTGTGGCCCTAAGTGAATCAACAGATTCGGTAAGGTTTCGGGGTTAGTCCTGCGGTGATACGGCTGGCTGTGCCGCCCCATAGAGTGCCTCGTACATCCGCGCATTGTGTTGCACGATCTTCACATAATCACGTGTTTCCTCGTACGGGATCCGTTCCGTGAACAGTTCATCGTTCGACCATTCGGGGAATGCACGCCACCGTTCGACCCGGGTTGGGCCGGCGTTGTAAGCGGCCAGGAAGCGCGCGGGCTTGTTACTCCAGGTCGACAGCTGGTCCTTCAGGTAAGCCATCCCGATGTGGATGTTCACTTCCGGTGTTTCCAGCATGACGGGCTGAAATTTTCTGATGTTGAGACTTTTCGCGAGGATTTTCCCGGTCGCGGGCATTACCTGCATCAGACCCATGGCGCCGGCACCGCTGCGCGCGCGCGGGTTGAACATGGACTCCTGGCGGATGAGACCGGCGGCGAGGTACGGATCGACGCCACGGTCTCGGGCCTCGGCCACAATGAGATTCTGATACGGGAACGGATAGATGATGCGAAGCAGCCGCTTGTTCCAGCTTCCATCACGTCTGCGAATATCCCAGCCGAGCGCGATTCCGCTGCTCGCAAAGCCGCGCTTGTTCAGTGCTTCCGCGAACGGGTAGAGCGCGTTGCTGATTCCAGTGAAGTGAGTGCGCGCGCGCTGCATCTCGGTTGCGGCGGCTTCGTTCCAGCCGAGTTCCTTGAGCAGGTCGACGCGCGCGAGTGCGTTCTCGACCTGCAACTCGAGCGCCGGATCGGACGCTGGCGATTTTGCGAGCGGTACGCTCCAGAACTGGGCGTTGAGCTGTTCAGCGGCAAGGTCTCCATAATACGTGAATGGATCGGCGCGCCTCGCCGTCCGCAGCAGTTTGTTGGCGGAATCGGCCTGTCCTGTTTCGCGTAGCGACTGAGCGCTCCAGTACATCGCCTGCTGTGCGCGCTTTCCGTCGGGGAACGCCAGCAGATATGACTCGTATTCCTTCAGTGCTGCCGCGTGATTACCCGATGCGTAAGAGATGCCGGCGAGCCGCATGCGTGCGAGTCCGGCTTCATCGCTGGCCGGCGCTATTTCGATTGTCCTGCGGTAATGCGCGGTCGCCGAGTCGAGATTGCCGTCGTCATGATCGAGGTCTGCGTACAGGAACGCCGCGCTCGCGGCCCCCTTCGTTCCGGGATACACCGAGATGACATGGAGCACAAGGGCGCGCGCAGCCTCCTCATTGCCGAGACGATAGGTAGCACGAATGGCAGTGTAGAGCGCGTCAGCCGCGCTGGTTTCATCCATCGCGCTTTTTGCATATGCGCGCAGAGTAACCGCTGCTTCTTCGTAGCGTCCCGCATTGAAGAGCGCGCGCCCGACCTCGAGCTGCAGCCTGCGCTGCTCTTCCTGTCCGAGGTTTCCCTGCTCCGTATATGCGCGGAGGCTTGCAATGCCGCGGGCACTGTTACCGTTGCGCAGATAGACGCGTCCCATCAGCAGCTGATCGCGCGCGGTGTACCCGCCGAGTGCAGTCAACGCGAGCGCTGCATCGCTGCCGGTTCCCGGATTCACCGTCATCGCCTCGCGGTACGCGCGGCGGGCATCTTCCGTATCACCGGTTTTCGCGCGTATCTCAGCCACGCGCAGCCATGCTTCGGCGCGAGACGCTTTCGACGGCAGCAGTGTCGCTGCATAGCGGGCTGCTGCGGCCGCACCTGCCATGTCGCCGGCATTCTGTTTCGCGCGAACACGGGAGCGCCAGCCCCAATCACGGGCGAGCGTACCGTCCGTCGAATCCAGTCGGATACGCACCGCTGTGGTGTCACCCTTCGAAGCGGCTGCTGCAGCAGCAAAGATGTCGATCCAGTCCTGGATCTGCGGGAGCAGTTTGGCGGCACGATCGTACGCCGCAATCGCAGAGTCGTACTTCGTTGCACTGACAAACGCAGTTGCTATACGGAGTTCGCCAATGCCCTTCGCGCGCTGGCCTGCGTTCTGCGCGATCTTCAGGTAACGGGAGAAGGACCGTCCGCTCTCATCGAAGTGACCGAGCTGCAGCTGGCTGCGGCCGAGGAGGTCCCAACCGTTGCCCGCGCCGATCGAATCGAGCCATGACCGATTTGCGAGCAGCCCTTCAACGCGCTCCCAGTCACCGAGGCCGGCTGCTGCCTGCGCGCTGTAGAGGATCGCGTCGGGTGTGCTATCGGTCTGTGTGGCGAGGTAGTCCTGAAGAATGTGGCTGGCGCGCAGATACCGGCCCTCACGAAGTGCAACCAGCGCCGAGTCAGGCACATCGCGGGACGACACGGGCACCGACTGCGTCGAGCCGGGGCCCATGACCGCAAGGCTGACGATCAGTGTGATACCTGTTGCTAACAGCCACCGGCGTGTTGTCATTCTATTTGCTTCAATCCGGTCGTCTCGCGACCGCTCCTGCGTTTATCGTGGTTTGCGCGGCTTCATGCGTTCCGCTGTCGCACGGAACGCTGATTCCGATGACATTGGCATTTCAAAACGCCCAAACATGCCGCGGTCGATAAACAGCAATGATAGTCGGCCGCCAGGCACATTGTCGTATATCCACTCTATTGCATTCGGCGGGCCGTTGGTGTCGACGGTCTCGCCTACCCAGCGTTCCTGCGCATGATCGGGCGGTCCCAGCACGATGTAGACCTCACCGCGCGCGGTCTTCCAGCCGAGGAGGCCGGGCTCGCGGAACATCTCCGTCGCATACCGAACCCGCTCGAAGAACTGGTCCCTGTACTCATTCACGGCCGTGGCTGGCAGCGGGTCACGCCTGGCCCAGAACCGCTCCCACGCAACGCGGCGTTCCGCTGGACCGCCGACCTTCAGCGAGTCGAGCTCGTCCTGGAATGCTACGTAACGGAGGAACTCGATGACTTCATCGAAATTCGCGACCATCCATTGGTCCGAGATCGTGAGCAGCAGCGGCGTGCGCTTCGATGTCATTCCGGCGGCCGAAATTTCAACCCACATCTTTCCGAGCGGCAGCAATTCACCCGGCAGATCGAGCACGCCGAAGCGAAGCGCGCCATCGCCGCGCGGCAGTGCGGCATCCGCACTCCAGATGCTGGCACCCTTCTCATCCACGACGTTCACCCTCACCGTCTGATCGGCAGCAACACCATAGGTCTCGACATAGACCTTCGGTGCCTCACCACCATACGCAACCGTGTGACGTGGGTTGCTGATCAGCGTGGGTCGCAGAGCGCGGCTGGTGCGGCCATCGGCCGTATACACGAACACGGGTGACCCGATACGTGTGGCATCCGGGCCATACGCAGGAACATCGACTGTATCCGTGGCCTTGAACCCTCGCGTGCTGTTGGCGTCACTCGCCTGCAGCTGCATGATGTAGCGGCCGGGTGCGACGGCGATCGTGTTCTGATACACCACGCTCTCATCGGTGCGTCCGGTCTCCGCGAACGTCGACACAGTCACGCGCTGCTTTTCATCGAGTCGGCGGACGGTGACGGTGTCGCGCATGAACGCGAGGGACACCGCGTAGTCCGCTGCGAACCCGTTCGCTCCACGCTGGAATCGGAGCGCGCTACCCGGCATTGACAGCGACAGCATCACGTAGGTCGAGTCGCCTGGTCCCGCCATCGTCGCGAATGATGCTACGGCCGGAAACTGCGGTGGCCCGGCCTTGAAGCCGAGGTCGCGATAAATCTCGAGCGGACGCGAGATCGCCTGGTCACGAAGCGGCGTCGGCGTGCGCCCGCCCGGCTGCGCGCTGCTGCACGCCACCGAGAAAAGGCACAATGCGACGGCGACTGTGCGCGCGGCGCTCGAGGAGCTCGGCATGAAATGCCACCTTGCTGAGGGTGGACCACCCGTCGGGCGGTCGTGAATCTTATTGTCCTACACAGAGGGGAGCACGGAGTGCCACCCGGGGCCGGAACCGGGTCAGACCGGCGCCCCTTCAGACGCGGCGGATACCACCGGCAGCGACCGCTCCTTGATGCACGCCGCGAAGTGCGACGGTGCCTTTTCGGCCAATGGCGGGACGATCCTGGCACAATCGGCATCCTTGAGTGGGTGCTGGCAGCGCGGGTGGAACGGGCATCCGGGCGGCGGATTGGAGGGGGATGGGATGTCCCCGCTCAAGACGATTCGCTCATGCGCCCGTCCCGGCTGTGCGACCGGCACCGCTGATAGCAGCGCCTTTGTGTAAGGGTGTCGCGGCGCACTCGTAATCGTTTTCGCATCACCCAACTCGACGATACGGCCGAGATACATGACCGCGATGCGATCACTCACGTGCTCCACCACACCCAGATCATGAGCAATGAACAGATAGGTGAGAGAAAGCCGTTCCTGCAGGTCCTGCAGCAGATTGAGCACCTGGGCCTGCACGGAAACGTCGAGTGCTGACACCGGCTCGTCGCATACAATCAGATCCGGCTCTACCGCGAGCGCGCGGGCGATGCCGATGCGCTGGCGCTGACCACCACTGAACTCGTGCGGATAACGGTCGGCATGAAATGGCAGGAGCCCGACCATCTTGAGCAGTTCGCGCACGCGAACTTCCGCCTGCTTGCCGGTTGCGAGTTTGTGCACCTTCAGCACTTCGCGCAGCGTCTCGCTCACCGTCATGCGTGGATTCAGGGAGCCATATGGATCCTGAAACACGATCTGCGCGCGGCGCCGCAGCTTCTGCAGATCGTCCCGATCCATCTTGAATATGTCGTGGCCGTCGAAGAATGCGGTACCGGCAGTCGCATCCTCGAGACGGAGAACGGCGCGGCCGGTCGTTGTCTTGCCCGAGCCCGACTCACCCACGAGTCCGAGTGTTTCACCTTTACGCAACCAGAAGGACACGCCGTCGACTGCCTTCACATCGCCTGTGTGACGGCTGAAGAAACCGGTGCGGATCGGAAAGAACTTCTGCAGGTCCCGCACAACCAGCAGTGCACCGCCGGGCGGTGCGACTTCGTTCGGTGTGCGACCACCCGTATCCGAATCCCCTCTCGAAGGCGGCAGCTCCGTTGTCGGCGTATACGCGACGCGCACAGTCACGGTGAGTTTTCCGCCTGCGCGCTGCGCGTTGCGACATCGGCGAATGGTGTCGCTGTCACGCGATGCTCCGGATATTTTTCGAGCCAGCACCGCGACAGCCGCGCGGGATCACCGTCGACCTCGAACAGCTCCGGCATTTCTTCCGCAGTCAGAGGGAACGTGTACGGACAGCGGGTGCGAAAACGGCATCCCGTCGGCCACGCGCTTGGGGACGGTACGGTTCCCGGAATCACAGCGAGCCGCTTCGTGTTCTGGCCGAGACGCGGAATGGCGCGCAGCAGTCCTTCGGTGTAGGGATGGCGCGGGTCGCTGAAGATCTGCTCGACAGTGCCATGCTCCACGACCTGGCCCGCGTACATCACGATTACGCGATCACAGACCTCTGCAACAACGCCCAGGTCGTGCGTGATCAGGATGATCGCCATGCCGAGACGCTCGCGCAGTTCCCCGAGCAGATCGAGGATCTGCGCCTGGATTGTCACATCCAATGCTGTCGTCGGCTCGTCGGCAATCAGCAGGTCCGGTTCGCACGACAATGCCATCGCAATCATCACGCGCTGACGCTGGCCGCCGGAAAGCTGATGCGGGTATGCATCGACGCGCTCCTCCGGGTTTGGAATACCGACGAGTCGCAGCGCTTCAATCGCCTCCGCGCGCGCCTGCTTCCGATCCATTCCGCGATGCAGCCGCAGCGATTCCACGATCTGGTCACCAATCGTGAACACCGGGTTCAGCGATGTCATCGGCTCCTGGAAGATCATTGCGACGTCATTACCGCGCAGCTGTCGCAGCCGCTTCTCCGGCACACCCACCAGCTCTTCACCGCGCAGGCGGATCGAGCTGCCATCCATGATCTCACCCGGCGGTTGCGGGATCAGCTGCATGATCGAAAGCGACGTCACTGATTTGCCAGAGCCGCTCTCACCGACTATGCCCAGTACTTCGCCGCGATCGACGTGGAATGAAACGCCATCAACCGCGCGGGCGATGCCGCCGTCCGTCTTGAAGTACGTACGGAGGTTCGACACAGCGAGGAGTGGTGCACCATTCTCGCCGGTCATGTGCGCAGCCTCGGATCCAACGCATCACGCAGACCGTCACCGACCAGATTGAACGCGAGAACGACGAGCACAATGATCAGCCCCGGGAATGTGGCGACCCACCACGCTCCGATCAGACTGTCCTTGCCGTCCGCCACCATGCTCCCCCACGTCGGCGTAGGCGGCTGTACTCCCATGCCGAGAAACGACAGGCCCGCCTCGAGCACGATGGTGTTGCCGATGCCCAGTGTCGCCGTGACGATAACCGGCGCAAGTACGTTTGGAATGAGATGTCGCAGGATGATTCGTGCACGACCGAAACCCAGCGAACGTGCGGCCTGTATGAACTCGCGTTCCCGCAGGCTGAGCACATCGCCGCGTACGATACGCGTAGTTCCGGGCCATTGCGTAAGGCCGAGCACAACGATGATCACGGCAATCGACGGACTGAACAGCGCGACGATCATGATCAGCAGGACCAGCCGCGGGAATGCGAGCACCATGTCAGTGAAACGCATCAGCGCGGCGTCTGTCTTCCCACCGAAATAGCCGGCGACCGCGCCGATCAGAGTGCCGATCGTGATGCTGATCGCAGTTGCAATGAAACCGATCGACAGCGATATGCGTGATCCATAGATCATGCGGCTCAGCACGTCTCGACCGAATTTGTCCGTGCCGAACCAGTGCGCTGCGGACGGTGGCAGATACCCGGTGGTCGCGATGTCCTTCTGCGCGATCGGATCATACGGAGCGAGCACGGGCGCGAGCAGCGCCACCAGGTACAGGATGACGATCACGCCCATGCCGACGAGTGCCGGCTTGTTGCGCTTGAAATGACGCGCCGCAATCGCCCACTGCGAGTCGCCCTTCCCACTCGCGGGTCGCGCTCGACGGATTGTCAGGTCCCACAGCGTCGAGATCCAGAGGAATCCGAGAACTCCGATCAGCGTGGCAAGCGCGATGTAGTCATCAAGCGATGGATTGGCGACACCGATCACGCGCTCCCTCGCCCAGAAGACGAGTGCGAGCATCGTGCACCATGGCAGCAGGACCAGCAGGCCACGCAGCCATTCTCCTATCAGAACATGTCCCAGGCCGGGCATGATCGCGGATGACAACACCGCGTGCGTCGGGGCGCGTCCTGACGTCGGTTCCGACGACATCACGCTGCTTCGATCGCCTGGCACGCCGGCATCGGCGCCATTCGGGATCGCGACCGACGGCGCGGACTCCGGGTCCGGGATGTTGTCGCGCCCCCGCACGTCCGCCTCAGTCATAACGGATTCGCGGGTCAGCGACTGCGTACAGCACATCAGCCATAAGATTCCCCAGCACGACCATGACAGCGAAAATGAAGCTGGTTGCCATCACCAGTGGATAGTCGCGCTGGAAGATTGCATCAACGATGGTGCGGCCCATGCCCGGCCATGCAAAAATTGTCTCGATGAAAACCGTACCGCTGAACAGCAGTGGCAGATACAGGCCGAGCAGTGTGATCACGGGAATCAGTGAATTGCGGAGCGCGTGTTTCATGATGACGGTGCGCTCGGGCAAACCCTTCGCGCGCGCGGTACGGATGTAGTCCTGACGGATCACTTCGAGCATCTGTCCGCGTGTGTAGCGCGCAACACCGGCCGCGAGTGCGAGTGTCAATGTGCCGACCGGAAGAATGAGATGCTTCATTCGGTCCATCATCTTGCCACCCGTCGACAGGAACTCGTAATCGACGCTGGTAATTCCTGTCGGCGGCAGTGCAATCGGCCAACCCCACTGATGCGCTTTCAGCGAAAACAGCAGCATCAGCATCAGTGCCAGCCAGAAGCTGGGCATGGAATAGAAGAACAGCGCGATCACGCTGGACGAGCTGTCGAAGAACGAGTGCTGCCGGACCGCCTGCAGCATGCCGAGCAGCATACCAATTGCGAACACCAGCACGATCGCGCCCGTGCAGAGCATCAGTGTATTCGGAATCGCTTCCTTAAGAACGTCGATCACCGGACGGCTCTGCGCGAACGAGTAACCGAAGTCACCCTGCACGAATGCGAACAGCCATTTGTAGTACTGCACATAGAGTGGCGCGTCGAGACCGAGATTGTGACGCATCTGTTCCATCACCGCCGGCGGCATGTTCGGGCTGAACAGGAACGCCGTCGGGTCGCCCGGCGCCAGGTTCAGCACGAAGAAGATGAGCGTGGCGATCCCGAGCACCAGCGGGATCGCGCCCAGCAGTCGGCGGAATATGAATTTCCCCACGTCGTTACTTGTTCACAGTCCAGTCACGAATTGTGCGCATCTCGCCGCGCGAATCCATCACGACGCCACTGACTTCGTTGCGCGCTGCTGCCAGCTCCTTCAACCAGAAGATGAAGCTGACAGGCTGATCCTGCTGCAGTGTATTGGTGAAGTCCGTCCACGCGAGCGCTGCGGCGGCCGGGTCCGTCGCCAATGCCGCTGCGTTGATTGCCTTGTCGAGCGCGGGTATCCGGACACTGCTTCGGTTCGCAGACATCTTGATGTCCGCCTGACTCGATGTGAACAGCGATGTCGGTGCGGATGCGAGCTGGAAGTTGTCAAGCACCCAGTTTGTGAACACTGCATCGAAGTCGCGTGACTTGTGCGCGGTCAGCATGGTCTGGAACTCCATGACCCTGACCTGCGCATCCGCACCGACCTGCTTGAGCTGGCTCTGGATGACTTCGACCACCTGCTTTCGCAGTGGGTCGTCACTCGACATCATCTCGAAGCGTAGCGGCTTCCCGTTTTTCTCGCGGATGCCATCACCATTCGTGTCTTTCCAACCCGCTTCCTCCAGCAGCTGCTTCGACTGATTCACATCGAACTGCAGCGGTGCGACAGACTTCGGATAGAGCGGGCTGTACGGCGGGATCGTGCTTGTTGCGATTTCGCCCTGACCCTTGAGCAACGCGCCGATGAGTTCCTGCCGGTTGACCGCGAGCGCGAGTGCGCGACGCACCTTGGGATCCTTGAACATTGGACGGTCATTGTTCCAGCCGATGTAATAAACCGTGCGGCCTGCGAACGACAGCAGCTTCGTCTGTCCGCTCTTGGTCACCGCATCGATCTGATCGGGTGTGACCGGGATATCGACGTGAACGCCGCCCGTGAGCAGCTCCGTCAGCATTGTCGATGCTTCCGGAATGATGCGGAACACGACGCGGTCCGCCTTCGCCTGTCCGCCAAGTGCCGCGGGGAAATTCGGATTGCGTTCCAGCGTGAGTCGCTGGTTTGCGGTCCATTCTCCGAACTTGAACGGACCACTGCCCACTGGCTTGCGGTTGTAAGGTGCGTTCTGCATGTCCGCTGCTGACGTCGCTTGAAGCACATGCTTCGGGGCGGGAGCCCACCAGAAATCTTCAATGGCCTGTGCATGCGGTCGAACGAACGAAAAACGAATCGTATTCGGATCAACGACCTGCGCGCTCTTCACTTCAGTGAGAAACGCCGCACCAATCAGAGACGCAGATGCAGGATCCTTCGCCATGTCGAATGTGAACTTCACATCCTCGGCGGTGACGGGCTGGCCGTCATCCCACTTTACATCCGTGCGCAACTTGAACTCGATCGCAGTGTCACCCTGCAGTGTCCACGATTCGGCGAGATAAGGCTGCGGCTTGAGGTTCTCGTCGTATTGAATGAGTGGTGTGAAGAGCGCGTAATTGATCAGCTCCATGCCGTACTGATCGGACGTGATGATCGGATTGAATCCCTTGAAATCGGAGCGCATGCCAACCACGACCGTGCCGCCTGCACCGCCCCCTGCACTACCGCTTTTGTCGCCGCCGCCGCACGCCGCGAACAGTGTGAGACTGCACAGCGTCAGTGCGCGCATCCTGCCATTCACCCGAATCATCCACGCCTCGCAAATCTGATGTAATCGGCGCCGCGATCAGCGCCGCCATGTCCATGCGTCTGAATCGTACCGCTCCTCGAGCCTGGCCGCTTCGGTACGCTCACTCCCGGTAAGTCCGGAAGTGGCAAGACGGGTGCCGAGGACGGATACGAATCCGGCCGCCAGCGCCGCAACGATTGTCTGCACGTCCGGCAAAGTGCCCAGAACCGAGCGGAGTGTTGTACCGCCGCCCTCAGCCATGACCGGCGTCATCTGATATGCGACGAGGGACCTCTGATCCCCATCCAGCAGGATCGATCCGTGCTGCAGGATCGTACGCCGTTCGCAGCACTGCGCACTACCCACGAGCTTCCCGCCCCCGGCGACCACTTCCCCCTCGCCTGGCGCCTGGAAGCAGGGCTGCAATGATGTGGGCCGGGTGGGCGCCGCATCACGTCCGGCGAGAATCGCATCAACGCCTAGAGTCGCCAGGCCGGCCAGGAGCGCGCGGTTGATCGCACGATAGGCTTGGCGCGGACCGCCCAGCAGCGCGGCCGGCGCCGCTACTGAATAGGTGAGCTCACGGTTGTGGAGGACTGCCAGTCCGCCCGTGGGACGCCGCACCACGTCGATCCCATGGAGCCGGCTGATTGCGGGGTCAAAGATGTCACGCGCGGTCTGATTGCGTCCGAACGAGAGGCATGCGGGAGTCCATTGATAGAAACGCAGCACCGGAGGAGCGCCGTTCTGCACACCATGCAGGAGTGCCTCGTCGATAGCCATGTTGGTTGCACCGCGGACGGGTTCCGGGGCGTGTTCCTGGCCATCGCCAAGGATGAGGCGCCATGTGGCCGCACCGGTCGGCCCGTTGTCAGAACTCGAAGGACTGGCCAGGCTCGAGGATGATTGTCGTGGTTGTGCTGCCGACGCGCCTCGCGAACTCCTGTGGATCCTGCGCGATGACGTCCCAGGTGTTGTAATGCATGGGAATCACGAACTTCGGCTCGATGAACTCGACGGCGCGCGCCGCGTCCTCCGGTCCCATTGTGAAGTTGTCGCCGATCGGCAGCAGGGCGACGTCGACACGGCCCTTGAGCAGCTGCATGTCCATCATCAGCGCAGTGTCGCCCGCGTGATAGAGGCGCTTGCCGTTCATATCGAGCAGGAAGCCACATGGGTGTGTCGTGGCCTTGCCCTCCGAGCCTTCTATCGCGTGGCCGTGCAGCGCTGCAGTCAGCTTCACATAGCCGAGGCCGTCGAACGTGTACCCGCCCCCGATGCTCATACCGTGCGTATGTTTGGCGCCGTGCGAGCCGACGTACCCGGCCAACTCGAATGCTGAAACGAACATGGCGCCCGTCCGCTTCGCAATTGAAATCGCGTCCGCAAAGTGGTCGCCATGGCCGTGACTGCAGAAGATGTAGTCGAGGTCCGTTATGTCTTCGGCGCGGATATCAGACTTCGGGTTCCCGTTCAGGAACGGATCGAAGAGGGCGCGCTTCCCATTGTCGGTGACCAGCGAGAAGGTGGAGTGGCCATGCCAGGTGAGACTGGCCATCTCAGCCTACGTGCTTCGCGTACTCTTCGGCCCCGAGAAGTGCGTCCATCTCGCTCTCGTTCGTCACGCGCAGCTTGACCATCCAGCCCGTTCCATACGGATCGCTGTTGACCAGACTCGGGTCGTTGGCCAGTGTTTCATTGACTGCCACGATCTCGCCCGAGATCGGACAGTACAGATCGCTGACGGCCTTGACCGCCTCGACCGTGCCGAACACGTCCGCGCGGGCGAACGAGTCCCCGACAGACGGCAGCTCGACGAACACGACGTCGCCAAGCTCACCCTGGGCGTAGTCCGTTACGCCGACGAAATAGACACCCGCGTCTTCCGTCTTCTTCAGGTATTCGTGTTCCTCTGTATAGAGGAGGTCCGCTGGCATGTCGGCCATGACACACTCCATGAGTTTTTGGCCCAAACGGCCGAAGGTGGCCGCAAGGGCGGAGAATAGACGCGGTGTCCGGGAGCGTCAAGCGCGCGCACGTGCAGTGTGTGCTCGCTCACCGTCGTGCTCAGGCTTTGATCTCACCCAATCGCTTGAGGATGTCCGTCAACCGGCGCAGCTCCGACTCCACGATCTGAAGGCTCTCCTTCACTTCGGGGTCCGTGACCGCCGGATCATCCAGCAGCAGCTGAACGTGACCGAGCGCCGCGGTGATCGGATTGTTCGCGTCGTGACGCACGCGCCGGATCGTGTCGACGATTTCTTGAATGCGTTCTTCAGACATTCCCTACGCTACACTCCACCGACCCACTCGGCCAGTCCCAAAGTCGCTTCAACCAGCCACTTGATCTGCTGCTTTTCCTTTATTACTGTAGTGTTACCGCCGCGCAGTTGCGTGGTGGCAGGGCCGACGGTGACTTCGACCAGGTGCGAATCGCTGCGGACCGCGGGCCTGAAACCCGCTGGTGCTAACGCCCTTGTGTTCATTTCTGAAAAGGAGGTGATCTCTTGTTACCGAGTTCTAGCCGCAACCTGACACGGGCAAGCGATCGCCGCTTCGGCAACTAGCCGATCAAAGCGAGCATGATCTGGTCCGCTACGACGGCTGCCTCGCGGCATCGCGTCGGGTTGCGGAAAAAAGGGCGCCTCCGGTAAGACACCGGGGGCGCTCTTTGCTTGCCACCAGGGTGGTCCGGAGCCCTTTTTACCTCTACCTTGCCTGCCTCAACATCACGCACCCAGGAGCCATTTCCGATGTCTGTCTTGATGCCCGATATGACCCGGCCGCCCCTCACGCTGCTCACCGAGGAAGAGCAGATGTTCAGGGACACCGTTCGTCAGTTTGCCGAAGAGGCGATCACTCCACTAGTCCACCAGATGGACCACGACGCGCATATGGACGCCGGACTGATCAGCCAACTCTTCGAGCTTGGACTGATGGGCATCGAGATACCAGACGCCATGGGTGGTGCAGGCTCCTCATTTTTTACGGCAGTGCTCGTCGTCGAAGAGCTGTCGCGCATCGATCCGAGTGTCGGCGTGCTCGTCGATGTGCAGAACACGCTCGTCGATAACTGCATCCTGCGGTACGGCTCGGACACACTGAAACAGTCCTTCCTGCCGAAGCTCGCAGCCGACACAATCGGATCCTATGCACTGTCTGAGGCCGGCTCTGGGTCGGACGCGTTTGCGCTCAAGACCCGCGCGACGAAGACGGATGACGGATGGGTGCTCGACGGACGCAAACTCTGGATCACGAATGGCGCGGAAGCCGGCGTGTTCATCGTGTTCGCGAACGTCGACCCCGAGCAGGGCTACCGCGGGATCACTGCGTTCCTCGTCGAGCGTGATACTCCCGGTTTCTCAATCGGCAAGAAAGAAGACAAGCTCGGGATCCGCGCTTCGTCGACCGTTGAGCTGATCTTCGACAGCTGTGTCGTACCGGCTGCGAACGTTGTAGGCGACGTGGGCAAGGGTTACAAGATCGCGATCGAAACCCTCAACGAGGGCCGCATCGGCATTGGTGCGCAGATGCTCGGCCTCGCGCAGGGCGCACTCGATCACACAGTGAAGTATGTGCAGGAGCGAGAGCAGTTCGGCCGCAAAATCGGTGATTTTCAGGGCGTGCAGTTCCAGCTCGCGCAGATGAAGGTCGAGATCGAAGCATCCCGACTCATGGTCTACAACTCCGCGCGTCTGAAGGATGCCGGCATGCCTTTCCTCGAGGAGGCGGCCATGGCGAAGCTGATGGCGTCACAGGTCGCTCAGCGCGTGGCATCGACCTGCATCGATCTATACGGCGGCAACGGCTTCTCGAAGGAGTATCCTGTCGAGAAGTTCTACCGCGACGCAAAAATCGGTACGATCTACGAGGGCACGTCGAACATGCAGCTGCAGACGATTGCGAAGCTGATGCTGCGATAGGCTTACACGTTGTGTCATGAAATCCCCATGGCGCGGCGTCTGCCCATTGGCTACGGTTTAGACGGGCGGTGTGCGCCCGCGAGTTGGGTGATCCAGGAGATTTGAAATGAGTGCGACGAAGGAAGCGGTTGAGAGGAAACCGGCCGCTGAGGCGCCAACCGCCGGTAATGGCGCTGTAAGTGAAAAAGAGGCCCGGCAGGTCGCCGAATCGGCGCGCGAAACCGAATGGGTCCTGCCGAGTTTCGTCCGCGAGCTCTTTCTTGGGCGTCTGCGCCTCGACCTCATCGATCCCCCACCACAGCCCGATCCCGAGGAACAGAAGCGCGCGGCCGTCTTCCATGCGAAGCTGGAAACATTCACGCGAACTATCGACGGCGAGCAGATCGAGCGGGATGGAAGGATTCCGGCAGAAGTCATTCAAGGTCTCAAGGACATCGGCGCTTTCGGCATCAAGATCCCGGTCGAGTACGGCGGTCTCGGTCTGTCACAGCGCAGCTACAACCGCGCGATTTCCATCGTCGGTATGCGTGCCGCATCGCTCGGTGTGCTGCTCTCCGCGCATCAGTCGATCGGCCTGCCACAGCCGCTGAAGAGCTTCGGCACACCCGAGCAGAAGAAGAAGTATCTGCCGCGTCTCGCGAGCGGTGACATCAGTGCATTCGCACTCACGGAACCGGATGTCGGTTCCGACCCTGCACGCATGGCGTCGACTGCGGAGCCGACGGAAGACGGTACAGCGTTCATCCTCAACGGCGAAAAACTGTGGTGCACGAACGGACCGATCGCCAACGTGATGGTTGTGATGGCGCGCACGCCGGCAAGACCGGGGAGCAAGCGTCGCGGCATCACCGCATTCATCGTCGAGTGTGACTGGGA
>JBDSPG010000037.1:0-13303 GCA_039912685.1 Longimicrobiales bacterium
CCTCGTCCGCAACGGACCGAGCCGGTGCCTTCACCTGCGCCGACAACACGGTCGGTGACATCGACGGCACCGAGCGGCACCTCGATGTCGCTCACCCTGAACGAAACGCTGTCGACCGAACGTAACAGCGTCGGCGATTCGTTCACGGCTACGCTGCAGAGCGATATCATGGGTGATGACGGTCGTGTGGTGGTCCCGGCAGGCGCCACAGTGCGCGGTCGGTTGACACAGGTGAACAAGTCCGGACATGTCGGCGAGACGGGGATCATCAAGGTCGCGTTCGAATCGGTATCGTTCGGTGGCAAGAGCTATCCGCTCGATGCGACTGTGGTTCGCGCCAATCCGGAACGACATAACCGCACGACCACGGCGCAGACGGCAACGAAGATCGGCGCAGGCGCCGCGGCCGGTGCGATTCTCGGCAAGGTGATCGGCAAGAATACGAAGGGTGTCATCAAGGGAGCAGTGATCGGTGCCGCGGCAGGTACAGCGATCGCCATGGGTACGGCAGACGTCGATGTGGTGCTGCCTGCCGGTTCGGAGATGGTCATCAGGATCGACTCGCCCATCGAGGTACGTCGTACCGTTTCGAACCGATGAACGCTCACTGGTTTTCTTCAGGCGCGCACTGAACCACATTGCCTGAAGCGCGCAGGGCCGGGAAAGACTCCCGGCCCTTCGTTTTTCAGTAGCCGATCGCTTTGCCGCCTGTGCGTGGATCGGGGATCGCGGTCCACACGCCGTTGCGCCGGAGGATGGTGGGTGCGGTGCCGACGTATCCGGTGCGTTGCTCGACATCGTGACCGAGTGCGCGTAGTGCCTGCACCTGCGCCTCATACAGGCCTCGCGGCTCGAAGGTCAGCGCATCGGGAAGATGTTGATGATGGATACGCGGAGCGTACACGGCCTGACCGACATCGAAGCCATAGTCGAGAATATTCAGCAGCACCTGCGCGACGGCCGTTATAATGCGCGGGCCGCCACGTGCTCCCGTGACAACCAGAACACTTCCGTCGGTGTCCAACACGATTGTCGGTGTCATCGCCGACAGCATCCGCTTTCCCGGCGCGATCGCGTTCGCTGCGCCCTGCACGAGACCGTACATATTGGGCTCGCCCGGCTTCGACGTGAAATCATCCATCTCATCGTTGAGCACGATGCCTGCTCCCGACACCGTCACTGCGGAGCCGTAGAGGTCGTTGATGGTCGTCGTCATCGCCACGGCATTGCCCTTTTCGTCCACGATCGAGAAGTGTGTGGTGTGATTCCCCTCGGCAGGGCTACCGAGTCCGGGGCGAACCGAACTGGACGGCGTGGAATGCGCGACGTCAATTGTGGCGCGCAGGCTGTCCGCATAGGGCTGGGAGATAAGACGGGCAATCGGCACGCGAATGAAGTCGGGATCGCCCAGAAGCGCATTACGGTCGGCGAACGCGCGACGCATCGCTTCAGACAGCAGGTGAAGTTCCTGCGACGAATGCCATCCCAGGCTCGCGAGTGGATAGCCCTCGAGGATGTTCGCGATTAGGCTGAGCGTGATACCACCTGATGACGCGGGTGGCATCGAAATGACCCGCCTTCCCCTATAGTCGAACTGAATCGGTTCGCGCCACTTCGCCTGGTAACTCTTCAGGTCTGCGTGCGTGATCAACCCGCCGCCGCGTTTCATCTCTGCAACAATCAGGTCCGCGGTTTCGCCCTCGTAGAAGCCCGCGGGTCCGCGCTCCGCAATGCGGCGCAGCACCGCCGCGAGATCGGGGTTGCGGAAACGCGATCCCTGCGGGATCGGCGTGCCGCCAGGCAGGAAGAGAGTAGCCGAACCGTCGAACTGCTTGAGGCGCGGCGCGGCATCGCGTACCGACTCGGCGAGTTCAGCATCGACGGTGAATCCATCGGTCGCGAGCGCAATCGCGGGCGCCATCAGCGCCCGCCATGGCTTCGTGCCGAAGCGCTGGTGCGCCGCCCACAATCCAGCAACCGCACCGGGTACACCGGATGCCCGATGTCCGATCACCGATGCATCCGTGACAGCGCCCTTCGCGTCGAGATACATGTCGCGCGTTGCGCCACCTGGCGCTGCCTCGCGGAAGTCGAGCGACGCTGCCGTGCCGTTGGCGAAATGCGTGACGATGAATCCGCCTCCACCGATGTTGCCGGCTTCGGGATATACCACCGCGAGCGCGAACGCCGTTGCGATCGCGGCGTCGATCGCATTACCGCCATCGCGCAGCACTGCGATGCCGACCTCGCTCGCGAGTGGAGCATCCGTCACCACCATCGCCTTCGGCGCAGTCGTGACGCGGGCACTGGCTATCTTGAACGCCCAGTTGTCCGGAACCAAGGCCGCAATCGCTGCAGCGGAAGGTGCCGCAGGAATGGTCTGTGCCGTTCGGGCGCTGGTCGACTGTGCTTGTGCGCATGCAGCAGCGGTTGCGAGCGAGGCGCCGAGGGAGACGGCGAGCGTGATCCAGCGGGCAGATAGGCCACGTGGTGTGAATGCGATGCGTCGGTTCATGAGGGAAGCCCGGTTGAAGCGTCGAGTGCGGAGATTGCGCAGGCGGCGAGACTCGCTGCTCCCATGGCGAGAGCAGATTCGTCGATATCGAATGCGGGATGATGATGTTCGCGCGCGGGATTGAGCGCCGCACCGAGCCAGAAGAAGCAGCCGGGCGCCTCGCGCGCCAGAATTCCGAAGTCCTCGGCGGCCATCATTGGCTCGAACGGAACGACAGCCGCGGATCCGAGAGTGGCGGTCACCGCGCGCTGCGCAATGCGGGTCGCGGCTGGGTCATTCACAACCGGGGGATAGCCGTAGCGCACATCCATCTCGGTGCGTCCGCCGAGTGCATCGACCACCGCGAATGCGCGCTCGAGCTCGCGGTGCAGGACAGTGCGGACATCTTCCTCGAAGTAGCGAATCGTGCCGCGTAGCTCGACGAGTTCGGCGAGAATGTTCTCAACCACTCCGCCGTGCACACTCCCGATGGACAGAACACCCTGCTGACTCGGAGCGAGCCTGCGAGCGACGGCGTTCTGACAGGCGAGTACGGCGTGAGCGGCGAGTACAATGGCATCGACGCCTTCATGCGGCCGCGCAGCGTGCGATGACTTCCCGTGCACGTGCGCGGCGAAGAGATCGGACCCCGCCATGATGCTTCCATCCGTGATGAACGCTTGGCCCAGCTCGAGATGCGCGCCGATGTGAATGCCGAAGATGCAGCTGACATCACGCATTGCGCCATCCTCGATCATGCGTGTCGCACCGCTCTTGTTCTCCGCATCACTCGCTTCCTCGGATGGCTGGAAGAGGAGTCGAACGGTGCCGTTGGAAAGCGTGCCCGCGGCGTGCGCGTCACTGAGCAGTCTCGCCGCACCGACCAGCATGCTGACGTGCGCGTCGTGCCCGCACGCGTGCATGATCCCCGGCACGGTCGAACGGTATGGGACGTCACTCGACTCCTGGATGGGAAGCGCGTCCATGTCGGCGCGCAGCGCTACGACCGGACCGGCCCCGTTGCACAGTTCGGCCACCACCCCCGTACGCCCTACGCCCGTGCGAACGTCCCAGCCGAGCGCTCCGAGCAGCTCGGCCACGCGGGCCGCGGTCCGCGTCTCACGGAAGGCGAGTTCGGGCATGCGGTGGAGGTCCCGGCGCAGCTCGATCAGGTCATTTTCGAAGGCGCGCGCACGTTCAAGGAGGCTGGTCATGATCGCGGAGTCAGGGTAAGTTCAGGTTGGCAATGTACCCGTCCGCACAAAGCTGCGGCAAGCTCAATGGACGAGCGTAATCCGAGGAAGCAGGAGCCCGTGGATCCCCGCCTGACCGAACAGCGCAATCCGCGAAGCATGCGGATCGATCAGCTGTCCACGATCGACATCGTAGACCTCATCAATGCAGAGGACCGCATGGTCGCGGCCGCCGTACACGAGGAGCGGGAGCAAATTGCCCGCGCGATCGACATGGTGGTGGACTGCCTGCGCAAGGATGGTCGCCTGTTCTACGTAGGCGCGGGTACATCCGGAAGACTCGGCGTGCTGGATGCATCGGAGATGCCGCCCACATATCGAACCGATCCCTCCATGGTGCAGGGAATCATTGCGGGCGGTCTCCCGGCACTGGTGAAGGCGCAGGAGGGCGCGGAGGACCATCCCGAGGATGGCGCCGCGGCCATGGATGAGCGCGCGGTCGGCAGCTTTGATTTCGTGCTCGGCATCGCGTCATCAGGAACCACTCCGTTCGTGCATGGTGCTCTGCAGCGTGCGATGGAGCGGGGTGCGCGTACCGGCCTGCTCCTGTGCACGTATCCGACACCGGACCTGACCCGGGGTTATGACATCGTCATCGCGCCGCTCGTCGGACCCGAAGTAATTACAGGTTCGACGCGCATGAAGGCAGGCACTGCAACGAAGATGGTGCTGAACACGATTTCGACTGCAGCGATGGTGCATCTCGGCAAAGTGTACGGCAACCTGATGGTGGACCTGCAGGTGACGTGCGGCAAACTGCAGGACCGGGGTGAACGCATCCTCATGGAGACGCTCGGCCTCGAACAGATTGGAGCCCAAGCACTGCTCGAGAGCGCCGGCGGTCACGTTAAGACCGCACTCGTGATGTCGCGAAAAGCCGTTGCGCGCGCGGAGGCCGAGCGCATGCTTGAGGATGTCGACGGTCGCATTGCGCGCATTATTCCGGATCTCGCGAGCAGCTGACATGCGGGTAATTGGCCTGATGTCAGGGACGTCCCTGGATGGCATTGATGCAGCGCTCATCGAGATCGACGGCGATGCGACCGCAGTTCGCTGGTCGCTGACCGCATTCCACGAGACCCCGTACACGGATGCGCAGCGTGAAGCGATTCATGATGCGATCAGCACGGGAACCGCAGAACGGCTCTGCCGCATCAATGTCGAGCTCGGAGAGTGGCACGCACACGCGGCCGCGTCCGTTGCTGAGCATGCGGGTGTGTCGCTGGACGACATTGCTGCGATCGGCTCGCATGGACAGACCGTATGGCACATTCCGCCGTCGCAGGGTGCGCGAGGCGCGACATTGCAGCTCGGTTGCGCTGCGACCATTGCAGAGCGAACCGGCGTCTCGGTGGTAAGCGACTTCCGATCGCGTGACGTAGCAGCGGGCGGGCAGGGAGCGCCGCTCGTGCCATGGGCGGACCAGCTGCTCTTCGCGCACGATACTCATGCTCGCGTGCTCGTGAATATCGGCGGCATGGCCAACCTGACGTGGGTACCGCCGCGTGGCGTTTCGAACGATGTTCTCGCATTCGATACAGGGCCGGGTAACGCGCTCGTCGATGCCGCTGTCGGAATCGCTACAAACGGCGCACATCATTACGACGACAACGGCGACGTAGCCCGCGCAGGAGTGGTGGACGAGCGGCTGCTCGACACGCTCCTCGCCAATCCTTTCTTCGCGATGGCGCCGCCGCGCTCGACGGGGCGCGAACTCTTCGGACGTTCATTCGTGCAGGAATTGATCGGGCAGCGGGGCGGCGATCCCGCTACTGCTGCGCGTTCTCTGATCCGCACACTCACCGAGCTTACGGCGCGTTCGATTGCGGGCGCGCTTGATCGGTTCGTCCGCGTACGCGGTGCCGGTGAGGTGATTGTGACCGGTGGTGGCGCGCGCAACGGGTATCTAATGGAGCGACTCGCGCAACTGCTGGCCCCGATGTCAGTGATCGCCGGTGAAGCGGCGGGTATCAATGCAGCGGCAAAGGAAGCCATTGTTTTCGCCGCGCTCGCGTGGGCGCATATCCATCGTGTACCGGGTAACCTACCAACCGCAACCGGCGCATCGGGGCCACGTGTGCTCGGCAGCTTCACGCCCGGCTCGCGCGACCCACAACTGTAAAATGTGATCAACCAGGGATGACGCACAACATGAAACTACAGAATTTCTCCGTCGTAATGCTGCTCGTTCTCGCAGCCTGCGCATCGAGCTCTGCGCCCGCGGGTCCGGGCACTCCGCCACCGGCACCCGCTCCCTTGCAACAGAGCCTGCCTGATCCCGGAACGCCTGCCGGCAATCCGGCGAACTATTTCGGCGACGCCGACCTGTACGAGATCCTCGCGCGTCCTCTGGATCTGCCGACGCGTGTCGCGCTCGACACATATGAATTTCGCGTGGGCGGGATATACATGGACCGCATTGGTGAGGTTGCTGAGGACAGCAGCGCTTCGGTTGTTGCCCGGGTCAACGCACTGACGATTATTGGCGAGAGGCGCACCATGCGTCAGTTCGAGCCGGTCAAAACAGCTCTGTTGTACGCACGCGATCCACGCGTGCGCGCTACCGCACTGAACACAGCCGATCAACTGCGTCTCGCCGGGTCGATCGATGCGGAAGCTATTATGCGCGCTGCGCTCTTCGACAAGGTGCCGGAGATCCAGGCAAAAGCCATGCAGTTTACCAGTGATAAGGACATCGCAGTGCTGCGCAGGATTGTCGCCGCGCCGACGACGAACCGCGAAGTCGCGGCTGTTGCGAACAGCGTCATCCAGGCCGCGGAAGAACGCGGCGCTCCGCTAGTTGCAGACAGCTTGACCGGAGTACTCACACGGATGTCGTCGGCCGGCCCCGGCGTTCGCTTCGTACCGGTATCGCGCTGGCCGGAATGGCAGGCCGCGGCAGGCCGCGTGACACTGCGCACGGTGAATGGACGCACTGTCGAGCTGCCAGGACTGATTGAGGTTGTCGCCAATGTCGTCCCCGTTTTCTTCTCGCCCGACGGACGCTATGTCGTGTATGAGGCGGACCGCCACATTCGCGTGCGTGATCTCACGGCGGGCACCGATCGCGACTTGGGCCCGGGTATCGCGCCGCGTGTGCGGCCCGTCAGCGATGAGTTCCTCTTCGTGCGCGAGGATCCGTCGGCACGCGGCAACATGCCCGACCGTACGAAGCTAAAATACGATGTGTACACTGCGCCGTTCGCGGCCGCTCCTGCAGGAGAGCCGAAGCTGCTAGGTTCAGCCGGTTCGTTTGCACGTCCGAACACGCACGGGAATTACGCACCCGTTCGCTGGATGCGCGTCGAGGATCGCGGCGGCTCGTTCTTCCTGACCGGCGAAACGCTCGAAGAGTTTGCACTGCCGAACCCGTTCGCGAACGGCACGGGTCGTTGAAGGCTGGTCCCGCACGACTCCTGTTCCCGGCGATCCGCTGGGATTCGACACAGGGATTCGATGCGCAGCGGTCCGCAATCGAGAACGCACTTCGGCGTGGCGTCGGCGGCTTCATTATCTTCGGTGGTGAAGCCGATGCAGTGCGCCAGGTGACCGCGGCAACACAGGAGCGTTGCGACTATCCGTTGTTGTTCGGCAGCGATCTGGAGCGCGGCGCCGGTCAGCAGTTCAACGCCGCAACACAACTCCCGCCGCTCGCGGCAATCGGCGCGATGAATGACGTGGCGATTACGAAGCGTGCCGGCCGGCTCACTGCCGAGGAGGCGCGGTCCGTTGGCGTGACCTGGATCTTCGCGCCGGATGCGGACGTGGATCTCGAGCCTGCGAACCCAATTGTCGGAACGCGCTCGTTTGGATCGGATTCGGCGCGCGTCGCCGCGCACGTCGCAGCGTGGACGCGCGGTTGCCATGAAGGCGGCGCAATGTCGTGTGCCAAGCATTTCCCCGGCCACGGCCGCACGACCGACGACTCACACGCCAAGCTTCCTCGCGTCACCGCATCGCTCGCCCAGCTCGAGCGTGATCTCGAGCCGTTCCGCGCCGCAATCGCTGCAGGCATCGACGGAATCATGACAGCGCATGTCGTATTCGAAGCGCTCGACCCCACAACTGCTGCCACGCTATCGCCCCGTATCGTGACGGACCTGCTGCGTCACGAGCTGCGGTTCGAGGGAATCGTTGCCACGGACGGAATGGGGATGCAGGGCATTCTCGATGCTTGCGACGGCAGTGAGGCGCGGGCCGGCATCGCTGCCATCAATGCCGGCTGTAATGTTCTGCTGTATCCAACCGATGTGAATGCGATCGCGGATGCCATCGTCGCGGAGCTGGGACGCTCGCTGACCGAGCGTCGCGTAACGGAATCGCTCGAGCGGATCGCCGCCGGTGTTCATCGGGCGCCGACGCGTGCTGCCGGTACGTGGGGCGATGTGTCGAGCGGCGCATGGGCCGGCGAGATTGCGCTGCGGTCTGTTCATTCGCTGCGTGACCGGCATCGCCTGCCTCGAGCGTTCGATGTAATTACTGTCGATGATGATCTAGGCGGCCCATTCACGCCTCCAGCACGCGACGTCTTCATCCAATCCCTGCGTGACGTGGGCATGGACCCGGACGAAGTGGAGGCGGCCAACGCCGACAGGGCCGTGGTGATCGCGCTGTATGCGGACACTCGGGCATGGAAGGGAACACCGGACATTTCGGCGACAGCGCGCGCGCGTGTCGACGCTGCCGTGCGAATGAGATCGGATGCAGTGATCGTCCTGTTCGGACACCCGCGTCTGGCGGAGTCCCTTCCCGGAAACCACCTTGTAGCTGCATGGGGTGGCGAGGCGGTAATGCAGCGCGCTGCCGCGAACTGGCTCGGTCAGGACGGTGAACGCCGATGAAACGCGACAACAGGCAGACGCGGGCCGCGCGGCGCGCCGAGGCGCGCGCGTCCGGTTCCCCCGCCGCGCAGGCGGCAGCACGGCCACGGGCGGAGGGAAAGCGCAGGCGGCATAACGCCGACATGTCACCGCGCGGCGCCGTAGCCATCTGGATCCATAAGCATCCCTGGCTCATCCTCGCCACTATCGTTTCCGTGCAGATGCTCTTCGCCCTGCTCAGCTTCATGCCTCAGCCGCACACCGGCGGGGACAGCGCCAACTACATGACGCTCGGCCGGTCACTGTTGCAGAACCACACCTACACTGATCTGTACGATCCCGCGCTGCCGCCGCACACGAAGTATCCACCCGTATTCCCGTTGATTCTCGCAGCTGGGATGGCAATCGGGCTCACAACGTGGGTGCAGCTCAAGCTCGTCATGCTCGCCATCGGTGCAGGCGCGCTCGCCCTGACGTTTCTATGGATCCGGCGTCGTGGCCGTCCAGTCCTCGCGGCTGGTGTGTGCCTGATGCTCGCGTTCAGTGCCGGTGTGATTGACCAGAGTCACTGGCTGCTCTCCGATGTGCCGTTCTGGTTCCTCACGATGCTTGCACTGTTTGCGTTCGAGCGCGCGCGACCGCACAACCGCGCTCGCTTCGCGATTGCGGTAATCGCAACCGTACTCGCGTACTTCACCCGTTCCGCCGGCCTACCGCTCGTCGTTGCAGTCGTGCTGTGGCTCGCGTGGAGACGTCGCTGGCAGCAGCTCGCGCTGTTCGGCATCGTACTCGCACCGCTCGCGCTGCTCTGGTGGCTGCGCGCGCAGAACACCGGCGGCGTCGAGTACACGCAGGAGTTCTGGCTCATCGATCCATACATGCCGCAGCTCGGCCGTATCGGGATCGCGAACCTCATGCAGCGCATGGGCGAGAATGCCGTGAAGTACGTTTCCGTCCACATCCCGATCCTGCTGACTGGACGCACCGGTGCAGGGATCACACTTATGTCGTGCTTGCTCACGGCCGCGGCTGTGTACGGGTGGATCACTCGCCTGTCGCGCGCGCGAGTCGCGGAGCTCTTTACACCGCTCTACATCGGGCTGATTCTCATCTGGCCGGCCGTCTGGTCGGGTGAGCGCTTCATCATGCCGCTCTTCCCCGTACTTCTGTACTACGCGGGAATCGCCATGACGAGGCTGATGCGTCGCGTGACGCCGACGTACGTGATGGCCGCGAGCGCAGCAATTGTGATCTTCGTACTCCTGCTCGATGTGCCGGCGCTCAACGCTGCCGTTGCACGAGGGCGTGCATGCACGCGCGAATACTCACGTGGCGAAATCTATCCGTGCCTCAACCCGGCGGAACGCTCGTATTTCGATGCCGCACTCTGGTCGGAGAAGAATCTGACGAAGGATGCGGTCATCCTGTCGCGGAAACCCCGTCTCTTCTACGAGATCAGTCACGGCATCCGCGGAACGACATACCCCATGGCCCCTGACACGCGCACGTTCTTCACGCGGACGGATTCGGTAAAGGCCCGCTACGTCATATTCGACAGGCTTACGAGCCTGGCGGACGTCTATCTGGCGCCCGTGCTTCTGCAGCGACCGCAGGCGTTCTGCACGATGGGCCAGTTCGGCAGCGATGGCACTACGATGTTCGGCATTCTGCCCGGGGCTTCTGCGATGCCGGACCAGCCTGTACCAGACGGCACGCAACCGTCCTTCGCGGGCTGCGACAGGACATTTGTTCGCTGAGATTGAACCACACCCGTTCCAGTCGGACAGGCGGGCACCAGCCTTGCTGATGTAGAACGGCACGGCGATGCAATCGCCCACTCGAATGCACCAGGAGGAGACGTGAAGAGCGTCCTGCCAGTATTGATCGTCATCGCGGCCGCCGGTTGCGCATCCGGCGGCGCGGGTCCGACTCCGGCGCCTACACCCGTGACTGCTGCGGCTGCGGAAGCCGGCCTGTCGCCACGCGGCTCGCTCCCGCCGATTCCGTCGGTCGACGGGCCTCTGCGGATCCGTATCGCGTATCCGGACTCCAATGCCGCCCTCGCCGTGCGCGACTCCAACTTCATCTTCGGCTCCGTCGGCAGCGGCCGCGCGACACTCACCATCAACGGCGCACCCGTTCCCGTTGCGCCCAATGGCGCTTTCCTGGGATTCGTTCCTGTCCCCGCGGATGGAACGTATCGTCTGCAGGCGACGAAGAACGGAGAGACGCAGCAAGCGCAGCGAGTCGTGCGCGTTCCAGGAGGCGGCACAGCCACATCACGAACACGCATCTCTTCGACATCACCTTCCGGAACGCGTGCAGTGATCCGCGGCGCAAACATCGAAGTGTCAATGCGCGCAACGGTCGGTGGGACTGCCAGGTTCGTGACGGCGGACGGGATGCGATATCCCCTTGTCGAGAATCGCGTTTTCAATGCGGACGCGGCGCCAGGTGCCGACTTCCAGATGCAGCCTTCCACGGCGGCGCCGACGCAGACCGTTACATACAGCGGCGTCGTGCCGGTGCTGCGATCATGGTCGTCCGCCGACACGTCCGTCGCGCGCTCGCGACTGCAGTCGCGCGGCGTGGTCGACACATCCGCGGCAGCTGCAGCGGGGAACGCGCACTTCGAGATTATCGTCGGCGCAGACACTGTCGTCGCACCCGCTCGACTCAACATCACCGCACTCGCAACCGGCACGCCGATCATCGGTGTCGTGCAGGCGCCCCCGGGATCGACCGCCACGTGGCGGACACGCGGCCGCATCGATACATCGGGGCCGTTCAATTATTTCTGGCCCGCGGGCACGCGTTTCCAGGTGCTCGGCGAACGCGATGGTTTCTTCCAGGTTCGCCTCGCAGGTAATCGCACTGCATATGTGCCGGCATCTGAGATCCGGCTGCTGCCTGTCGGTACGCCCACTCCCGGCGGCGGCGTTGCCTCCGTGCGGTTCTCCGCGAAGCCCGACTATGTCGATCTCCGCATTCCGCTCCCTGAGCTGCTTCCGTTCGAGGTGCGCGAGGACGATCACACCATTAACATCGATGTCTTCGGGGCGGTCAGTCAGGTCAACTTCTTCCAGTATGGTACGCTCGATCCGCTTGTGCAGAGCGCGGAGTGGTCGGCTCCGGCGGATAGCACGTTCCGAGTCACCGTTCATCTGAGTCATGCAGTCTGGGGATACGACACATTCTTCGATGCCGGCGGGACCCTCATTCTGCGCATTCGCCGGCCGCCCCTGATCGATCGGCAGAATCCTTTGCGCGGCCTGCTCATCGCGGTTGATCCAGGTCATCCGCCGGGCGGTGCCATAGGGCCGACTGGATTGACCGAAGCCGAGGCCAATCTCTCCATCGGACTCAAACTGCGTGATATGCTGCAGGCCGCGGGCGCACGAGTCCTCATGACCCGTACGGATGCTACGGCCGTCCCGCTCAACGATCGGCCGCAGATGGCGGCCGACGCGAACGCGCAGATCCTGATCTCGATTCACAACAACGCATTTCCGGACGGCGTCAATCCGTTCCGCAACAACGGCACGAGTGCGTACTACTTCCATCCGCAGTCCGTGCAGCTCGCACGCTTGTTACAGGCGGAGATCCTTGCCGCGCTCGGACTGCGCGACATTGGTATCGGTCGTGCCGACCTCGCACTCGTCAGGGCTACGTGGATGCCGGCAGTGCTCACGGAAACGAGCTTCCTCATGATTCCCGAACAGGAAGCAGCCATGCGCGATCCCGCTGTTCACGAACGTGTGGCTCGCGCGCACCTGCGCGCGCTCGAGGCATTCCTCCGCGAAAGGGCGAGGTAGTGATGGGTGGCAAATTCCCTCAGACGAAGCCCCCAAAGCCCAGGGTGCCGGCTACGCCGCGATCCACGCCGGACCCGGCACTGCCTGGCAACGAGACCGGCAACCGCGAGCAACGCAGGGCGGCGGCCCGGAAGAAGGCGAAGCTTGGTAGTGCGGCCCCTCCGGATGGTACACGTACTTAGGTTTAGCGTGGTCGGAGTGCCGCCGCCGGTTTCCCACATGCCGGTGTTGGAAAACCCAAAAAAGTGAGGAGAAATCAGCACTTTTCTGGGTATCAACAATGGTGGAAAACTCCCTCCCAAGATCTCCCTTGACCACAAGCCGTAGCGTTGGTATGATGGACACCCCACAAGATATTGGGTTGGCCGCAAGTCCTGACGCCGTACGATTTAGAACCTATCGGGTTCGCCCCCGTTTTCAGTCCAATAGCCGCACTTTCGAGGTAAGAATGAGTAAGAATTCTCGCGCCGTTCCCAGTCCCATTGACGTTCTTCCAGACGATCTGCCGCTGGCAGATCTGTCCGAAAATGCCCGCATCGTGCTGGCCCGCCGGTATCTGAAGAAGGACGACAAAGGACGGCCGGTCGAGGAGCCCGAGCAAATGTTCTGGCGGGTCGCCCGCACGATTGCGGTGGAGGACGCGAAGTACGGTGCGAGCGAGGGTGGCGTGGAGACAGTCGCCCGCGAGTTTTATCGTCTGATGACGCAGCGCCTGTTCGAGCCGAATTCCCCGACATTGATGAACGCGGGTCGCCCGCTTGGTCAGCTGTCGGCGTGTTTCGTCCTGCCGGTGGAAGATTCGCTCGCGAACGGGAGCGATGGCATTTATGACACGCTGCGTTCGATGGCGCTCGTGCATCAGTCGGGCGGCGGCACCGGTTTCGGATTCAGCCGTCTGCGCCCCACTAATGATGTTGTGAA
>JBDSPG010000063.1:0-3301 GCA_039912685.1 Longimicrobiales bacterium
GACGACCACCGGGCAGTCGACACATTGCTTCAGGACGGCCTTGTTGACATGACGCGGCCACTTGTCGCACTCGCCCCCGGAAGCGCCTGGGGAACGAAACGGTGGCCATTCTATCAAGAGCTCGCAGTCAGAATTGGGTCGTCCTCGAATATCGTGGTGGTTGGCGGAAATGCAGATGTTGCGACTGGCGATACAATTGTCGCGCAATTGCCCCGAGGTCAGGCGGTCAACGCATCTGGCCGGTTAAGCATTCTGGCCTCGGCGGCGATGATCGGACGGGCTGTCGCACTGGTTTCGAACGATTCTGCTCCGCAGCATCTCGCGTCAGCGATGAACACGCCTACAGTCGTGGTCTTCGGCCCGACGGTTCCAGCTTTCGGATTTGGTCCGCTGGCGGAAAAATCCCGGGTTGCAGGAATCGATGGACTCAAGTGCCGGCCGTGCGACCGTCACGGGCCTCAGAAGTGCCCGCTTGGACATTGGCGCTGCATGCGCGAAGTTTCGTCCAGCGATGTGTTTGCGCTCCTGACTAAAACGCTTTCCTGAGCGGACAAAATTGACGATACGAGAGCAGTTCATCGTCGGAATCGACCTTGGCGGGACGAACATCGCGGCCGGCGCCATGCCGCTCGATGGATCGCGCGAGATCGCGATGAGGATGATCCCGACACAGGCGGTTGAAGGCGCAATTGCCGTTGTCGATCGCATTGCAGCAGTGGTCGAGGAAGTCATCGCTGCGACGCAAGCGGAGACTGGTGCGGAGCGCACCGATTTCCTCGGCGTTGGTATCGGATCACCGGGGCCACTCGACCGTGCACGCGGCGTCGTCATTGTCACGCCTAACCTCGGCTGGCGTGATTTCCCGCTTCGAGATGAAGTTGCGAGTCGGGTGAATCTGCCGGCTACTCTCGACAACGATGCGAACTGTGCCACTCTGGGAGAATGGTGGTGCGGGGCCGCGAAAGGCGGGCGCAATGTTGTCGGACTGACCATCGGGACTGGAATCGGTGGTGGCTTGATTCTCGATGGAAAGCTTTATCACGGGGCGTCGGACGCTGCCGGCGAGATTGGTCACACGACAATCGATTCAACGGGTCGCCGGTGCAAATGCGGCAACTATGGCTGCCTCGAGGCTTACACGTCCGGGCCTGCAATCGCTGAGCGCGCGCGCGAAGTGCTCGAGGGTGATGACGATTCGCTGTTGTTGACCATTGTTGACGGCGATGTTTCGCGGATCACTGCGCAGACTGTTTTCGAGGCATCGAAGCGCGGTGATCGGCTCGCACTCGACGTGGTGCGTGATACCGCGCACTTCTTGGGTGTCGGTATTTCAAACCTGATCAACATTTTCAATCCCGACATCTTCGTAATCGCCGGCGGCGTGACGCAGGCGGGCGACCTGTTGTTCGATCCGTTGCGTGCCGAGGTGCGCAGGCGTGCTTTCAGGCCGGCGGTGGAGGCCTGCAGGATCGTGCCCGGAGCGTTGCCGTTGTCGGCGGGCGTTGTCGGTGCAGTGGCTACTTTCCGGGCGCAGAATCTCGGGTTGTGATCTGGGCTTGATGGATGTCTGCGTTGCGAGAGTTCGTTCACGCAGTGACGCAGAGACCGCAGAGGTCCGCAGCCTTCTCCGATAATGGTTTGCGACAGAACCGGACATTTCGCTGCGATAGACAGCTGATTGTCGTCTCTGCGGTCTGCGGTCTCTGCGTGAACGACGCCCGCCAAGAAAAAAATCCAGCCCAATCCCAAGAAGCTACCGGGATAAAACCCCGGAAAGAACTTTCCCATCGAGATCCTTCGGATAGGGAATTCCGAGAATCGCGGATAAAGTTGGGGCGAAGTCGACTGTTGCCGCGCGTGATGGATCGCGTCCGGCTGGAATTCCTGGTCCCATGAAGATCATAGGCACATGACGGTCATACCAATATGTCTGGCCATGGCTTGATCCGCGGGGCAGCGACAGAACACCGGGAATAAAGCGAAACTCGACCCCCTCCCGGGCAAACCTTCCTCCGTAACGACCTTCGTACATCGCTCTTCGCTGCAGGACTGCGAAGCTATCTGGAAGCTGACCTCGCTCCAGATCAGACTGTAGCCAGGCGTCAGCGACCAGAGGGTTTTTCTTGAGCTCGCGCACGATCATCTCGGCTGCTTCGCGCTTGTTGCTCATCTTCAAGGCAGAAGCGCGCAACGAATCCAGCTGTGCGATCTCAGCGGCGGTGAGTCGATGACCATACTCGCCTCGAGCGACGAGATCTTCGGGTGAGTCGAGGACGCCATGATCGGCGCTCAGCATCATCGTCCAACGGCCCTTCCCGACTTTGGAATCAAGGAAGTCGAAGAACTGGCCCAGCTCCCTGTCGAGTCGCAACAGGTTGTCGAGTTGCTCGCGACTCAGTGGACCGAAGATGTGCCCGATTAGATCGGTTGCCGACAGCGATACGTTGAGGAAGTCAGGAGACTCGTCGCGGCCAAGGTTTAGTGCGGTAACCATCGTTTCGGCGAATTCGAGCGTGGCCAGGTCGAGGTTCGGCGTTGCTTCCCACCACGGCCAGAATCCGGCCGCGCCCTCTACCGAGAACCGGTGGGGGAAATACGTGTTCACCCCGTCGCGTTCGGTCGAAATTGTGTCGCGGTTCGCGCGGCCGAGCTTCGCCTCGGGCACGGTCAGGGTCCACACGCTGTCTGCAAGGTGCCGCTGCATGCGCCCAGTGTTATAGCTCCGGACCCACGATGGGTCAGAAGTCCGGTAGTAGGTCGAGGTCACAAATCGCCCGGAGGGTGCATCGAACCAGTATGCGTATCCCGGAGCATGAGCGATCGACTGGATTGCACCACGATCCTTACCAGAGACGGACGCGATCTCCGATTGAGGGCTCGCCGACTTGAGCCATTCGGCAAATCCGCTTCGCATGACGTAATGGGGCGAGACACCCGGGCGTGTGGGAGCACCAACGATCGATGCCGTGGAATCGCCGACGTTCGATACAACTTTCCACGCTCCGCCCGACGCCTCCAGCCAGATGTTGGCTATGATCCCATGGCGACTGGGATGCACGCCGGTGCCGAGTGTTGCATGGCCTGGGGCCGTCGCGGTGCTCGCATGATCGTGCGCCGCGTTGCTGTAACTGTGACCGTTGTCAGCGAGTCGCTTGAAACCACCAGTGAACAAGTCGGCGTAACGGTCGAGCAGATCTGCGCGGAGCTGGTCCACAACTACCAGGACGACGAGCGTCGGGCGTGCGGCAGTGCCCGTTGCAACTCGCGGAGGACTCGACGCGCAGGCGGTGCCGAACACGAG
>JBDSPG010000102.1:0-5184 GCA_039912685.1 Longimicrobiales bacterium
GCTCGTCATGGTCACGCTCATGATCCTCGGCCGCGTCGAGGATCATCTGCTGCCGAACCGGAATGCAGACCGCACGCTCAACATCGAGCTGCTCCATACCGAAGGCGTCCTGGCGGAGGTGGAGACCCTGCTCACGGGTGCGGGGCTGGTCGTGACTTCGCTTGAAGTGGAAAAACGGCAGAATGACCTGTTTGTATCGTACCACACCCGTGGGTCCGCCGATGAGTTCGAGAAGACGCTGGCAAGGCTCCTGGACCGGGAGGGCGTTCGTCGCGTTGTGCTGTTATAGCGGCCGCCCACTGTCAGCATTATGTTGCTCCAAGGCCGCCGCACTGCGCGGTGGCAGGATCCACTCCTTCGCTGCGATCCCACAGCTGAACGAATCATGATCGAGATCTTCAAAGCTGCCATTCAGCGCGGCGCATCGGACATCCATATCAAGGCCGGCGATTTCATTCGCGCGCGCATCAACGGCGAACTCGTGCCGCTGACCCAGCAGCGCCTCTCGCCGGACCAGGTGACGCAGATCTGCCTGCAGCTCATTCCCCATCAGCGTGACCGCGATCAGATCAACGAGATCAAGGACTACGACTGCTCGTGGAGTGCACCGGGCGTGGGCCGTTTCCGCGTGAACATTCTGCGGCAGCGCGGCACACTCATGATTGTGATGCGCGTGATTCCCATCGACATCCCGAATTTCGAAGCGCTGCGCCTGCCGCCGATCCTGGGGCAGATCGCGCTCGCCGAGCGTGGCATGGTGCTCGTCACGGGTGTGACTGGATCCGGCAAGAGCAGCACGCTCGCAGCGATGATCGGGTACATCAATACTGAGCGGAAGAAACACGTCATAACGCTCGAAAATCCGATCGAGTTCCTGCATCGCGATCTCAACAGCTCGATCACGCAGCGCGAGATCGGTACTGACACGGAGGGTTTCGAGAGTGGGCTGCGTGCGGCGCTGCGCGAAGATCCCGATGTGGTGCTGATCGGCGAAATGCGCGACATGACCACGATCGATACCGCGATGAAGGCTGCGGAAACCGGTCACCTCGTGTTCTCGACGCTGCATACCACGAACGCCGTGCAGACGATCTCGCGCATCATCGCGGTGTTCCCGCCGCACGAGCAGGAAATGGTTCGCATCCGGTTGGCGGAGAACCTCGTCGCGGTGATCTCTCAACGGCTGCTGCCTCGCAAGGAGGGAGCCGGCCGTGTCGTCGCCGCGGAGATCATGATCGTGACGGCCACCATTCGCGATGCCATCCTCGACAAGGATCGCGTCGCGGAGATCTACGACCTGATGGCAGAAGGCAAGGAGCAGTACGGCTCGCAGACGTTCGACCAGCATCTCATCGACCTGGTCAATGCGGACTCCGTGTCCTACGAAGTGGCGCGCGCCGCCGCGAACAATCCATCGGACTTCGAGCTGAAGATGCGCACGCTTGTCTGATCGCAAGCTTGCTGACCGTCTGCGCGGCATCATTGTTCCCGTCATCACGCCGTTCGATGAAGTGACAGGCGATGTTGCACCTATCCCGTTCCGTGAGAATCTGCGCAAGTGGATCGCGCAGCCGATCGATGGCTTGCTGCTGTTCGGTTCGACGGGTGAAGGCGCGATCCTCGATGAAGACGAGAAAGAGCGGCTGACAGGCTTCGCCCGCTCCGTTGTACCGTCAGGCCTGCCGCTGCTCGCCGGCGTCGGTGCTGATTCCACGCGCGCCACCATCCGCCAGGCGAAGCGTGTCGCGGCGCAGGGCGCCGACGTCGTCCTTGTGCATCCGCCGCCGTACTTCGGTGCGTACCTGAGTCCCGGCGCGATGGTTGCCCATTTCCGCGATGTCGCCGACGCCTCACCGATTCCGGTGATGCTCTATCATATCCCGAAATACACCAAGGTCACGTTCGAGGCGGGTCTCGTCGCGGAGCTTATGCGCCACGACAACATCATCGGCCTCAAGGATTCTTCGGGGGACATCAAACGGTTTGCGGACTACACAACCGCGTGTGGATCCTCGTGCAGGCTCTTCGTAGGCAGCGGGGCCCTGCTGTATACCGCGCTCGAGCTCGGCGCGGCGGGCGGCATTGTGGCGGCCGGTCTCATCGCGCCCGCCTGGTGTGCGGAGATCGTTGCGGCATTCGGTGCCGGGAACAGTGCGCGCGCCGGACAGATCCAGGCGAAAATCACACCGCTCCACAAAGAGATCGTACAGGCGTTCGGGGCAGTCGGAGTAAAGGCTGCGGTAGAACAACTTGGCTACGTCGGTGGTGCGCCCCGCCCGCCCCTGCGGCCGCTCGGCGCAAAGGATCGCCAGCTCGTGGCGCGAGTGATGCAGGAGGCCGGCCTCATCTGACGATGATCCGGGCTCGTCTCAGGCCCGAAGTCCTGCAACCAAAGCGAGTCATGCAATTCCATATCGACGACATCCGTGAGCTACTCAGCCGCCGTCCCGCGGCCCCGGCGTTTGATCCTGGCGACGCGCTCCGCGCGATCGCGATCCCCCGTCTCACGGGTTCCGAAGGCGCGGCTACAGTAACCGCCGAGGTGCGCGCTCGCTTCGAGGCGCTCGGCTACCGCGTCGCGGAGCAGGACTTCACCTTCAATCCGTGGACCGGCCGCTGGGGCATCACCATCGCTGGTGCCATCCTTTTCATCGGCGGATTGGCCGCTGCATCGATGCTGTACTTCGGTCACGCAGTCGGCGCCATCATCGTGCTCGTTTCTGTGCTCTTGCTCTGCCTCGGCATTGCGTTCCTGCTTCAGCGAATGCTCGATCGGCTGAACATCGGACAGGTGAAAGGCAAGAATCTTCTCGTGAGTGCGGAAGGCTCACGCCCGCACTACCTGCTGATGGCGCATCGCGACAGCAAGTCGCAACCCATACCGCTCGCATTCCGTGGTCCGGCCATCATCCTGTCTGCCGTCGCATGGATCGTTCTGATGATCCTTGCACTCATGTCGACGGTCGAGCTGGTTGAGCACAGTATCGTCATTGCCGCCGGAACGCTTGCCGTTATCTCCGGGGTGATTCTCATCTTCAGCTGGGTCGACAACAACTCGCCCGGCGCGCTCGACAATGCTACCGGTGTAGCGACGCTGCTCGGCATCGCGGAGCGCGAACGCGGAGCAAGCGACGTTGCCTTCCTGGTAACGGACGCGGAAGAGCTCGGGCTCGCTGGCGCGCGTGCAATCGCGCGGCAGCTGCCGCCGGTTTACGGCGTGATAAACTTCGATGGACTCGACGATGCCGGCGTTTTCCAGGTCGTGGAGGACTTCGGCTGGCCACGACGCCGCGGCAAGGCACCACATCTCGCGGCCGCTCTCCTCAGCGCCGGCGCCGCACTCGACATGGAGGTGCATCGCCGCAGTGTCCCGTTCGGCATCATGCTGGATCACATTCCGATCGTCGAGGCCGGCACTCCCGCCCTCACCCTCATGCGCGGTTCCCTCGCCTCGCTCCGTCGGGTCCACCGGCCGATCGACGACCTCAACCATCTCCGGGGCGCGGGAGTTTCCAGTGCGGTAGAGATCACCACCGCCGCGCTGTATCTGCTCCGCTTGCGGGAGCAGGATGTGAAGCCCTGAATAGCGCATGGGCACCAGTGGCGCCGGGACCGCCGAGTCGGTAAGCTTTGACCGAAACGAATCAATGAGGGTGCCCGCCACTCGCGAATCCATCGCGGGGGCGGGATTCTGTTGTGCGGTCCGGGAGACGGAATGAAGAGCTATCGCTGCCTCGTGATCGTTGGCGCCCAGTGGGGCGACGAGGGGAAAGGCAAGATCGTCGACGTGCTGGCGGCCGACACGACGATCGTAGCCCGCTATCAGGGCGGGGCCAATGCAGGTCACACAGTGCATGTTGGCGAGGAGGAATTTATCCTCCATCAGATCCCATCCGGCATCCTACACGCTGAAAAACGCTGCCTGCTCGGCAATGGCGTAGTGCTCGACCTCGACCAGTTCTTCGACGAGCTCGACAAGCTGCAGCAGCGCGGCATCGACGCCGAGCCGCGCATAGGCATCAGCGGGCGGGCCCATCTCCTCCTCGACCACCACAAGGCACTCGACGCAGCCAGTGAAGGCGCGCGCGGAGCCGGTCTCATCGGCACCACGAAGAAGGGCATCGGACCGGCCTACGAGGACAAGATCGCCCGCGTCGGTGTCCGCGTTGCCGACCTCATGGACGAGGGCAGGGCTCGCACCATGATCGCCGGCGCCGTTGCACGCGCCAATCAGAAACTCGAAGCCGCCGGTGCACCCACACTCGACGCCGACGCACTCATCGAGCGCGTACTCGCGCGGCGCGAGAGACTCATTCCCCTCGTGACCGATACCGGCCGCGAGATCGCAGCGGCCCTCGATGCCGGAAAACAGGTCCTCCTCGAAGGTGCACAGGGCGCCCTCCTCGACGTCGATCACGGGACCTACCCATTCGTGACGTCCTCTACGACGACCGCAGGTGGTGCGTCCACGGGCGTCGGCATCGGACCCACACGCATCGACGGAGTTCTCGGAGTCGTGAAGGCTTACACCACCCGCGTCGGCTCCGGGCCGCTGCCAACCGAGCTCGCTGACCCGCTCGGCCAACACCTGCGTGAGCTCGGAGGGGAGTACGGCGCCACCACGGGACGGCCCAGGCGCTGCGGCTGGTTCGATGCCGTCGTCGTCCGCTATGCCGCCCTCGTCAACGGCCTCACCGACCTCGCCATTACGAAGCTCGATGTCCTGGACACATTCGACGAGCTGCAGATCTGCACCGGCTATCGCGTAGCGGATATTGTGTACGACGAGTTCCCCTACGACCTCGCCCTGCTCGACCGGGCCGAACCGGTCTACGAGGCCATGCCAGGCTGGAAGGCCGACACCTCGACCGCCCGCGCCTATGACGAGCTGCCGGCGGGGGCGCGTGCGTATCTGGAGCGGATTGAACAGCTGACGGGTGTCCCGATCGCCTTCGTCTCCGTCGGCACCACCCGCGCCCAGATCATCGAGAAGGATTGAGCGTCTCCCACGTTTCTTGCATTGAGACGTGCAGACGGTCTTATCTCAACAAGGAAATGACAATGCGTACCAAAGCTGGACTACTTATTCTTGCCATCATGGCAACGGCGTCCTGTGGCAAGAAGGCGGTTGCAATCGATGCAGGCGCCGGAGCCGCGATCGCGAGCCGGTGGAACGGTGCGCTT
>JBDSPG010000155.1:0-3897 GCA_039912685.1 Longimicrobiales bacterium
CGTCCTTCAACTGCCGGCGTACGTCGCGATTCATCAGGATGCCGAAAGCGTGCTCAACGATGATGCCATCCACATCGTCAGCATCTGCACGCCGACGGACACGCACGTCGAACTTGCGTGTGCTGCACTACGCGCTGGCAAACACGTGCTGCTGGAAAAGCCCGTTGCACTGAGCATTGCTGCGATGCAGCCGTTGCTCGTCGAAGCATCGCACAGCACTGCGTTGTGCATGCCAGCGCACTGCATGCGATTCTGGCCGGGCTGGCCATACGCACGCGAGGCGATTGCGGACGGACGGTTCGGCAAACTCCTGCACGCGCAGTTCCGGCGCGCGGGTCAGATGCCCGGATGGAATCGCGTCTTCTACGGCGATGACAGCCGTTCCGGCGGTGCGCTCTTCGATCTGCACATTCACGACGCCGATTTCGTGTTGTGGTGTTTTGGTGAACCAAACGGCGTGCAGTGCTCGGGAAGCACGAGGCACGTCCACGCCGCTTATGAGTACGACGGGTTCACAGTCCACGCGGAAGGCGCGTGGATCGACGATGATGCCGTCGCATTCCAGATGAAATACCGACTGACCTTCGAGGATGGGGTACTGGACTTCTCGTTCGACCGCGATCCGCCGCTCCATCTCGTGCGCGGATCTTCCTTTGAAGCTGTGCCGCTGGAGGCGGTGTCCGCGTACACAGGGCAGGCCATCCACTTGGCCGAGCTGGTCTTGCAGGGCCGGACGGACCTGCGCGTAACGCTGGCGGACGCGGGCAGGGTGACGATGTTGCTCGAGCAGGAGGCCGGGCTCCTGCCAAAATAAACGTTGACCTACCGCTGGCGCGGGTGAATCTTATGTCTGCATTTCATCCCCCCGCACTAGACCAACAATGTCTGGTCTGCTGACGACAACGCTCCGCCGGGGCCGCAAGCGTACAGTTCGCCCGATCGCGCTTTTGGCTCCTGCACTCGTGTGCATCCTCGCTACGTGCACCATGGGCGATGCGCCGCTGTCACCCCGCGGCGCTGCGTCATCGAGCCGACTCACGATCCGGCCGCAGCTCACTGTACTCGGCGGTTCGTTCCATTCCGCACCGATCACCCGCATTCATATGGTCGCGCGTACAACGCCGGCGCAGACGATCGTCGCGGATACTACGGTTAATGTCGGTGCAAATGACCCGACGTGGTCGATCGGTATGGACCTGAGCCTGCCGGATGGCGTTCAAGATGCAAACATCATCGTAACCATCGAGCTCATCAGCATCACGAGTGGTCAGCCGACGGTGGAATGGAGCGGCGTCAGCGCACCGATTGCGGTGACAGCAGGTGGTGTTTCGCAGGCACCTCCGCCGGTGCCGGTGTTCCCCGGTCCGCCGGCGAACCTCACGATCACGAGTCTGGAAGCGGCGCCTGACTCGATCGTTCTGCAGGAGGGTGACAGCACCGGATTCACGGCGACTGCGACGGGAGCTACGGGCACGCCGCTGATTATCTGGAGCACACTCGAGCCATCAATTGCTGCAGTGTCTGTGAATGGCGTGGTGCGCGGCATCCGCAACGGCAGCGCGCGCGTTGTGGCACAGGCAGGACCGAAAGCCGACACGGTGCGCGTACGCTTTACGCAGCGTGCCGCTTCGCTCAACGTCCTTCCGGACAGTGTCGGTTTGACGAGTGTCGGCGAGGAGATTGCGGTCGCGGCGCGCGTGTTCGATCCACGCGGCGACAGTATTCCGGCCCATCCGATCAATTACGTGGTGCGCGCAACAGGGGTCGCGCAGTTGGCCGGTCAGGCCCGTGTTCGTGCGCAGTCGAACGGCCGAACGTATCTGGTTGCGACGTCAGCCGTGAACGCAGTGCTGCGTGACAGTGTCCTCGTGATCGTATCGCAGGTCGCCGCACGCGTGGTCGTGTCTCCTTCTGCCGCGACAACGAATGCACTTGGCGCAACCACACAGTTCGCGCTTTCGGTGCAGGATGCGCTCGGCAACGAGATGACTACGGCGCGGACATGGAGCACAGATAACGCAGCGGTCGCCACGGTTGATGCAAATGGTCTGGCGCGAGCAGTCGGCGCGGGTGTGGCACGGATCACGGCAGCGGTGCCGGGGGCAGCACCTGCGTCGGGGACGCTCACCGTAACGCAGCAGCCGGCGTCGGTGTTGGTAGGGCCAGGCGTCGTGACGATAACGGCAGTGAATGATACGGCACGGCTCAGTGCCGTCGTGCGTGATGCCAACGGCAATGTGATGACGCCGGGTGTAACCTGGACGTCCTCGAATACGAGCGTGGCAACCGTCGATGTGACGGGTAAAGTGCGTGCGGTAGCATCAGGGTTCGCGGACATTACCGCGACGGCCGGGCCAGCGAGCGGATCAGCGCGCGTGAATGTCACGCAGCGGGTCGCAGCACTGATGGTTTCGCCGCATGCTGCAACACTTGCTTCGCTGGGTCAGACTACGAGGCCCGCGGCAACAGCAAACGATGCGAACGGCATAACAGTCCCGGCGCCTGCGATCACGTGGCTGTCTAGAAGCAACGCTGTCGCAACCGTGGCAACAGACGGAACGATCACGGCAGTTGCGAACGGTACAGTCATTGTTGTCGCGGAAGCCGACGGCGCGCGCGACAGCATCCAGGTCACGGTGCGCCAGACGGCCACGCGCATTACTATCGATCGTTCAACGGATTCCGTTGCAGTCAGTGATACGATGCGTCTGCGTGCGAATGCGTTTGATGCGTTGAACAACCCGGTTTCGGCGGCAGTCGTGACCTGGCTCACCTCAGCAGCAACGATTGCCTCAGTAAATGCGACCGGCCTCGTGACCGGTGTCGCCATGGGCAATGCCGACATCACGGCACAGGTCGATGCCGCGACGGCCGTGTCCGTGATCAGAGTCTATCGCGCACCGCCGGCGGCAATCGAAATCCTGCCGGACTCCCTGGTGTTCGATGCGATCGGCGCGACCCGTGGTCTCGCAATAACCATAATTGATCGGTTCGGCCGAGTTACTCCAGGTGACGTGACATGGTCGAGTCTGGAGCCGACGATTGCGACGGTGAACGGGTCCGGGCAGGTGACATCACAGGCTGAAGGACGCGCACGCATTGTTGCTCGCACAGGCAATGTGGCGGATACCGTTGTTGTCAGCGTGCAGCAGATTCCGGCCTCGCTCATCCTAACGCCGGACAGCAGTACGATTACCGTGGCGGGCGGACAGCTGGCGCTGAGCGCAGTCGTGCGCGATGCCAACGGTCACGCCGCCGCGGCCGCACCCGTCACGTTCACGTCGCTGACGCCTGCGGTCGTGACGGTCAGCGCCATCGGAGTGGTTACGGCGGTTTCGAATGGTAGTGGCAGGGTCAAGGCAGTGAGTGGCGGCGCAGCGGATACTGCAACCGTCAGAGTCACGTTCGGGGCGGCGAACCTGGTGATGCGGCCGTTCCTGATCACGCCGAGCGATACGCTGAGCGACGGGACTGCCGCGAGCATCACGATGACCGTCCGCAATGCGGGCAACGCGCCAACTACAGCGGCGATGCTCCGTCTGCGTCTGACGACGGCCAGCGGTGCGCAGCTGCACGCCGACTCGGCCGTCATTCCGGTGCTGCTGCCGGGCGACAGCACCATCCTTACCCGCGTTCTCGCGCTCGACACCGTCACGCAATATCCCGATTCCATGCTGGCCGCCGTCGAGGCGGATGCGAACCATGTCGTGGCCGAGAGCAATGAAGGCGACAACACGTACGGCCGGTTCGTGCGGATTCTGATGAGCGTTGCACGGGTGCAGGTGCGTACGCCCAGTGGCTCACCGATCGACAGCACCGCATTTGATGCGCTCGGCGATACCACGCAGCTGGCAGCGGGTGCCTATGACCGGTTCAACCGCGAGCTCTCTGGCAGAA
>JBDSPG010000182.1:0-3208 GCA_039912685.1 Longimicrobiales bacterium
GTTGAGGGGTTGTTCCGTGTCGACCCGGCGCTGCTGGGCGGTGCTGCTTGCGATTATACGGCCGAATTGGAAATCAAGGATTCGCGCGGCCAGTCGCTGAAGCAGGACAAGTGGGATGGTACTTGTCCGGTGGCCAATGGAAGTGCGCTTCCGGCACTCGAGGTCTTTCGATTCGGTATGCCGGACGGCGAGACGTTTACGGTGATCGTGTCGGTGAATTCGAAAGACAGGCCGAAGGAAAAGCATAGCCGCACGATTACGGTAAAGTCACTGCCGAGCCGGTCGGCGACGTCGGACCTGGTACTTGCGCGGCAGGTTGGACTGATCGACTCAGCGACAGCGTCGCAGTGGACGATCAAACGCGGATCGGTCGGTATCCGTGCCGCGTCCGAGACAGTAGTCGAGCCATCTGCACCCACACTGGCATACTATGTCGAGCTGTATCCCGGCAAGAATCAGGTTTTTTCTGGCACGGCATGGGGCGTAGTTCGAACCAGGGAGGGCGTGGAACTCAGCCGGTTCCAGCTTCAGAAGCTCGACAGCGTGGTAACGTTCCGGCCGGTTGCAGGAAAGGCCAGCTTGGCAGGTCTTGCTCCGGGCGCGTATACTTTCGAAGTGCAGCTTGCTCTGGCAGATACTACAATTTCACTGCGCCATCCCTTCGAGATGATGGCAGAAGTTGTGGCGACAACCGGAGGCGCCCCGGCGACGGGGTTTTTCGCAACGGTGTCCGATGCGGATATGGAAGGCAAGTTCGGGAGCGCGACGGTCTGGCTGACGCAGAAGGCGCAATCCGAGGTTTTCAAGAACCTCACGCCAAGCGGCAAGCGGGAATATCTGAACCGCCTGTTCGGCCCGGAAATGCCGACCCCAAATGATGGCAAGGAATCCAATATCGATGCATTCGTCACACGAAGCGAAGCGGTCGCGCGCCGGTTTAGTGAGCGGGCAGGACGGGGGACTCAGGATGGGTGGCGTACCCCGCGCGGCAAGATCTATATGCTGTATGGCGAGCCGTCCGCGCTTATTTCAAGGCCGGCTCCGCGAGGTGGGTATCCATATGAGATCTTCCACTATCAGACGGGGAAGGGACTCGCTTTCGTCTTTGTCGATGAGCGCCGCAGTCGCGACTACCGCCTAATGTGGACGAATGACCCAGCGCAGCAGGGGGTGGCGAACGGTGTCCGAAATGTCAGTGTAGAGGCCCAGGAAGACCTGCAGCGTCTAGGAGTCCGAATCGTAGACCAGTGACAAGCCTGATTCTAAACCGTACCTGAATGACCAACGCGCGACTGGCGCGCATACCAGAAAGAGAGAACGAGATGCGTAAATCCGTCGGGATGGCCCTGGGAATGATTTTCCTGGGAGCGTTCACCGCCTGCGATAACAATCCGCTCAAGGACGATCGGGATAAGGGGTTGTTCATGTACACGAACCCCTCCTTCGCGACCATCGTTGTTGGCGGAACGGTCAAGGTACGTGCGAACGTGATGAATCAGTACAGCGCCCCAACGGGTGATGCGGTAACGGCAACCCAATGCAATGCGAGGTTGTCGGCAGTTGCGGACACGTCCCGCACCGACCTCGAGCAGCCTGAGCGCTTCACAGTGACCGGCCTGGCGATCGGAACGTCCTGCCTCATCGTAACGGGTGGCGGCATTACGGACACGGTTGGCTTCCTGGTTGGGCCGGCCGCGGTCGACATTGTCGCGGATACGAATATGGTCAGCGGCGCGACGCAGTCGGTCGCCATCTTGTTCAAGAACACGGCGGGCGGCAACATCTCAGGCCTGACCATCGGGGATGTGACATTCGTTTCCCGTGCGCCGACCATTGCGTTCTATGATGCGGCCACGCAGACGATCCAGGGCCGCGCCCCTGGCAGCACGTTCCTCGTCGCGACGTTGAACAGCGGCAAGGGTGCGATCGTGGTGGACTCGATTAAGGTGAACGTCACCACATCGACGTTCAACGGCACGATCACGCCGGCATCGGTGAATCGCGGTGCGCTGGCGACCCTCAATGCCGGCTCGATTCCATTCGACGCAAACACGACCGTCACGTTGAACGGTGCCGCGGCGACAATCATCTCGAATACTCCGACTGCGTTCACTGTCGTCGTGCCGGCGAGCGTTTCGGGTACCACGGCCACGTTCGTAATCTCGAATCTGGGCCCGAACGAAGTGACCGCAACCGCAGTCGCACCGCTCGGACCGCTGGCAACATTCAGTGGTACGACTCCCGCGACCATCGCACAGGGCGGTCTCATCACGATCTCGGGCGGCACCACGCCGTTTGACGCGGACACGAAGGTCGTGATCAACGGGGACACCGCGCTCATCATTACGAACACGCCCGGCGCCCTCACGTTTGTCGCGCCGGCACCGGCGGGCGCGAATGCGACCGTCGTCATTACGAACATCGGCCCGAATCAGCTCGCATCGCAGTTCACGGTGCCGTTCGCAGCAGAGGCAGGTGAGCCGGATTCATTCGGAGCGCCGCGCCCGCTACCGTTCGGCACAACCGTCTACGGCTCGCTGACGGCCGCGGACACGAAGGACTTCTTCAGCTACACACCGACGGTCACGGGACCGGTCACGGTGACAGCGCAGTGGAATGGGCCCTCAGTGGCCTCGAACGACGTCGACATCGAGGTCTACCGCGCCAACGGAACGACGTTCACGGGCAATTTCGGCTGCGCCACTGGCGCCAAGCCGGAAAACTGCGTGATGACGCTGACCGCGGGCACGACGTATATCTTCGAAGTCGTGCGCTATGAAGGCACGTTCACGCAGGCATACTCGCTGTTCGTGAGGTAGTCCTCGCGACCGGGCATTAATGGAGGCCGGTCCAGCTTTCTCATTGAGCTGGGCCGGCCTTTCATTTTCGGGTGGTGAATTCAACGTGAAATGGACAATGTCGCAGTCATGAGAAGAACAGCAGCACTCAGTGTTTGCATACTATTGGCTTCCGGCGGGACGGCGTGCTCGGACCCAATGGATTCTCCCGCGCCGCCGCCCGATGTATTGGATACGAGCGCCGCGCTGTCTCCGCACCCGCTCGTTGCCTCCTTGGCGGTCACACTGGCGGATTCGGCTAAGGTCGAGGTGGCTTATCATGCGGCCGCGGGTCCAAGCCTCCTGATTTCGGCAGACAGCGTGTCCGCCCGCCACCAGATGCTCCTGACAAGGCTGCGCGCCGCGACCAC